>CAZXCW010000193.1:0-5041 GCA_964639385.1 uncultured Nitrospiraceae bacterium | reverse complement strand
TCAGGAGTTGTTGTCTTTTAAGAAAGCCACCGACAAGGTCGGTGGTAGTTTACTATAATTACTTCTTGACAATTATATTTTGTTATATTTTAATATATGCTCATGGGAAATGAGACAATTTCAGAAAAAGAAAAAAGACTTCTAACATTAGATGAGATTGCAGAGTTTTTACATGTAAATCCAATGACTGTCTATTCTTGGGTTAGAGAGGGGAAAATTCCGGCTTTTAAAATAGGTAAGGTCTGGCGTTTTAAGAAAATGGATATTGACAAATGGTTGAAAGAAAAAAAATATAGAAAGACTTGAAGTTTATGACAGTTATAGGAATTTCTTGTAAAAATAATGGATTTTCATACGTAGTTCTTAATGGTACATCTAAATCTTTTAAATTAAATTGTTGTGAAACATATCCCCTAAGACAAAGAGAAGTAGAAAAAAATTTAGAATATACGCGTAATCAAATAAATACGATCATAGAAAAATATTCTCCAGATAAATCTGCTTTTATGATAAAAAAATCAATTCATAAGCCTGCTTTTAGAGGAATTATTACTGTTAAAGTTCCGGTGCAGCAATATTACATAGAGGGGATTCTTAGAGACGCAATATGTAACTACAAGGAGAAGACTATAAAAATTATTGAATTTGGTAAGAACGCTAAATTAAAAGCTGCTCTTGGAAAAAAATTAGATATAAAGATATCTGAGCGTCCAGAAAGAATAATTGAATTTATGAAAGGGTCTTATGAAGATTTGTCACATGGAAGAATGAACGATTTGGAAAGAGAAGCTTTTACTGTAGCAATCACTATATTGTGATAGTATGTTGCTTCCGGAGAAATATGAAGTTATCAGAAGCCTCGGAAGTGGTAATTTTGGAGAAGTATTTTTAGTCAAACACAAACATTTAAATAGGTTTGAGGCAGTAAAAATAATTGAAACTGCAAAAATAGAAGAAGCACTTAAAGAAGCCAGGATATTACAAACACTTAAACACGATCATATTGTAGAAATCTACGATGCAGATATATTACAAAATAAACAAGGTATTTTCATTTCTATGGGATATTATCCTAAAGGGAGTGTCACTAATATAAGATTTATAGGGAGAAGGCATGCGATAGATATAGCAGTCCATATTTTAAGAGCATTAGAGTATGCTCATTATAAAGGATATGTCCATAGAGATATAAAGCCTAGTAATATCCTTTTAGATGAAAAAGAGAGGGGGCTGTTGTCTGATTTTGGGCTTTCTGTGAAAATTGATGAAATTGCGGATGCTCCATCTTATAAATACATTTATCACATAGCACCAGAGGTCATATCAAGAAATAAGAAGGACAGTCCTCTCACGGATATTTATGCGCTAGGTGTTACTCTGTACAGACTGATAAATGGTGAACCAGGTTGGCTTCAAGAGATTACTTTTAATGAGCTTAAAGAAAAAATAATCAAGGGCAAGTTCCCTGATAGGACGTGGTATAGACCTGATATTCCGATTGCTTTAGTAAAAATAATAAACAAAGCCTTGGATCTAAATTATAAAAATAAAAGATATCAGTCTGCAGCAGCTATGCGTTTAGATATAGAAAAAAAGGTCAAGTTAGAATATGATTGGGAACAAAGGAGTAATGGTTGGTACGCCAGGGCAAAAGACCATGATATTGAAATAGCAATTCAATGCAAAGGTGATAAATTTAACATTACTACTTCCCAAAAAAGCATTGATTTTGGACAATTTAGAAGAATCAAAAAATATTGTTTTTCAAAAATAGATAAGGGAGAAGTAGATAATGTAATCCATGAAATAATATCAGAGATAGATTCGAGATTTGTACCATGATTATACTCGGAATAGACCCGGGTTTAGCAAGTACGGGTTTTGGTGTAATTAGGTGTGACCAAACCACTCCATCACTTCTTAAATGTGGTTATATTAAAACATCTCCAAGAGAACATGTCTCTAACAGATTGTTTCAGATCCATTCTGATATAAATAGTCTGATACAAACATTAAAGCCAGACCTAATTGCGATAGAGAATGTCTTTTCTCTGGTTAGATATCCCAAAGCTAGTATATTATTGGGAGGGGTTTTAGGTATCATATATCTATCTGTTTCTCAAAATAACGTCTCGATGATAGAGATTACGCCAAGAGAGGTAAAAAATTCTTTGACCGGGTACGGAGGGGCAAATAAATCTCAAGTGAAAGAGGCTATAAAGAACTTGCTTAAAGTCAGGGATGTTAAGTCCTTTCACGCCGCTGATGCATTGGCTATAGCGTTAACTGCATTTTATAGAAAAATCCACTAGAAAAATCAAATGATATCCTATTTAAAAGGAAAATTGAAATTTAAGCCATCATATGATGACAGAATCACTTTGTTAGTAAATGGAATAGGCTACGATATGTTGATACCAGCTTATGTGATGAACAGGATTAAGGCTAATAAAATAGATGGCGATGAATTAGAATTGCATGTTTCATATAATCAAACTGAAAGACAGCCCAAACCAATACTTGTCGGATTTGAATCTGAACTAGATAAAGAATTTTTTGAGCTTTTTATATCAGTTGAAGATATAGGCCCTACCGCAGCTGTTAAAGCTCTGATAAAACCGGTAAGAGAAATAGCACGTTCAATTGAGGACAAAGATGCAAGAGCTTTAAAGCAGTTAAAAGGAATCGGTGAAAGAAAGGCAGACAAAATTATTGCTACTCTTAAAGGAAAAGTTGCAAAGTATGCATTAATGCCAGAAGTTGAAATGCCGATAAAAGTTGTGGAAGATTTTAAGAAAGAAGTCGAGGACGTCCTTGTGACCCAACTGGGCCATAAACTGATAGAAGCAAGGAAAATGATAGAAGAAGCCATGAAACGAAATCCACGTATATCTTCGTCCGAAGAATTATTTGAGGAAGTATATAGAGGTCAAAAGAAGTGATACACGAAGAAGCAAATAATATTCCTGAAATCTTAAAAGAAAATAGTGCCTTAGACGAGGACAACAATTTAACCTTAAGACCTGAACGGCTTTCTGACTATATAGGACAAGATAAAATAGTAGACACACTAAAGATTGCTATAGAGGCAGCGTTGCAAAGGAAAGAACCTATAGACCACATCTTGTTTAACGGACCGCCAGGTTTGGGAAAGACAACATTGGCTCATATTATCGCCAATGAAATGGGTACTAAGATTATTACGTCTTCCGGCCCGGCTTTAGAAAAAGGTGGTGATTTAATGGGTATCTTGACCCATATGGAAAAAGGTGATGTCTTTTTTATTGATGAAATCCATAGAATACCTAAAGTTGTGGAGGAATTCCTTTACCCAGCGATGGAAGACTTTGCAGTTGATTTCATATTCGATAAAGGTGTGCATGCAAGAACTCATAGATATAGACTTGAACCTTTTACATTGATCGGTGCAACAACTAGGTCCGGCCTATTATCGTCTCCGTTGAGAGAAAGATTCGGGATCACAAGAGATTTAGATTTTTATAACGAGAGGGATCTGATTCGTATCGTTAAACGTTCTGCCTCAATTTTAAATGTACCTATAGAACAGGATGGAGCATATGAAATAGCTCGGAGAGCAAGAGGGACCCCGAGAGTTGCAAATAGGTTATTAAAACGTGTTCGTGACTACGCACAAGTTAGAGCTCAAGGAAAAATAACGAGAGATGTAACCATTGATGCGTTAGCATTAGAGGGCATTGATGAACATGGTTTGGGAGAAATAGATAGAAAATTGCTAAAAACTATTATCTTGAATTATAAAGGAGGGCCAGTCGGTATCGAGGCGCTCTCTTCGACCCTTCAGATAGAAACTGATGTTTTATTAGATGTGGTTGAACCTTTCCTGTTGAAATCAGGCTTCATAATTAGGACATCACATGGGAGAAAGGCTACAGAAAAAGCTTACAACAATCTGAACATTCCTTATAAAAGTGAATTAGGATTATTTGAGGGTACTAAAAACAAAAGACATTAGTAGAAAAGGAATTTATCAGATAAGTCGAAAAAAAAGCCATTGGGACAGTATAAATTTTCCACAGAGGTTGTTTTGATTTAAAAGTACAAACTTCGATGTTTAACCAGTGAATAAGACGGAAAAGGTTAAATTAGAGAAAGCCCTCAAAACCTACTTTAAGGAAATTTACGATATATACATCGAAGAGAAATTCAGGGAAGAGAGTTTCTATTCATCATTAAAGCTGCTCCTTGAAGAATATTCACGCCTTTTTCAGGCAAGAGCTGAAGCAAATGTTCTTGTTCTCCCAAAAAAGACAGAAGTTGGTATTCCTGATTACCGTATTGGTAAGAATGGCGAAATTATTGGGTATATTGAAGCAAAAACTCCAGATACAAATCTCGGTGGAGTTGAGGATTCAGAGCAACTTAACAGATATAGAGATTCTTTGCCGAACCTCGTTTTAACAAATTTCTTAGAATTCAGATTGTATAGATACGGGAACCTCATAGATAAAGTCGAAGTAGGCCGCCAATTTACCTTGAAAAGTTTAAAGCATCCTCCTACACCTGAAAAAATAGATTTATTTTTTGATCTTTTACAGAAATTCTTCTCATTCTCAGTTCCCGAGATTCAAAAATCTTCAGAGCTTGCTATACAGCTTGCAAAGAGAACTCGATTCCTTGAGCATATCTTGCAGGATGAACTTTCAAGAGAAAACGAAGAAGTGATAAGGTTCTACAGGGCTTTTCAGGAAGAGCTCATCGAGACTCTTACAAAGGATAGATTTGCTGATCTTTATGCACAGACGATTACCTACGGACTTTTCGCTGCAAGAATGAAGGTTCGAAACGGGTTCAACAGAGAAATGTCCTGGAAATTCATTCCTGAAAGTTTGCCCCTGCTCAAAGAAATATTTCATTCTATGACAGGTCCTCATTTCCCTGAATCACTCACCTGGATTGTCGATGATATCAGTCAGGTACTTGAAAAAGCTGACATTTCTTCAATTCTTAAACTCGACTTTCGCCAATATAACCAATCCCAAGGCATAACTTATTGATAATT
>CAZXCW010000192.1:0-5092 GCA_964639385.1 uncultured Nitrospiraceae bacterium | reverse complement strand
CTCTTTGAACACCCAGTATTTCATAATAATCCTTCATTTCTCCTTCTTATCTACATCCTCAAATTCAGCTTCAACAACCTCTTCTTCAGGGCCTTTTGTTCCTGTAGTAGCTCCGGCTCCGGCCTCGGTCTCCGCACTGGTAGCTCCAGCACCAGCCTGCGCACCAGCACCCTTGTAAATATGCTCTGCCAGTTTGTGGGATTTACTTGTAAGGTTTTCTATTGCAGATTTTATCTCGGAGATTTCATTACTTGTATCTTTTACCTTTTTGCACCTTTCGAGGGCATCTTGAATATCTCTTCTCTCTGATTCGCTTAGTCTATCACCGTAATCCTTGAGGGATTTTTCGACAGTATAGATAAGAGTGTCGGCCTCATTTCTTATCTCTGCAATCTGTTTCTTTGACTTGTCTTCTTCTGCATGTGACTCTGCATCGCGCATCATCTTTTTAATCTCTTCTTCAGTAAGACCGCTCGAGGCAGTTATCCTTATTGACTGTTCTCTTCCTGTCCCAAGGTCTTTAGCAGATACATGAAGTATTCCATTGGCATCAATATCGAATGTTACCTCTATCTGAGGTATGCCTCTCGGCGCAGGTGGAATACCTATGAGCTCGAAATTACCAAGAAGTTTGTTGTCTGCGGCCATATCCCTTTCGCCCTGACATACCTTTATTGAAACAGCAGGCTGATTATCCGTTGCAGTGGAAAATATCTGGCTTTTCTTTGTTGGTATTGTAGTGTTCCTCTCGATTATTTTCGTAAAGATTCCGCCAAGGGTCTCAATACCGAGAGAGAGGGGAGTCACATCAAGTAAAAGTACCTCTTTAACCTCTCCTTTAAGCACTGCAGCCTGTATTGCGGCTCCAACGGCAACAACCTCATCGGGGTTGACTGTTTTGTTAGGTTCTTTTCCAAAAAAGCTTTGCACCGTCTGCTGAACCTTTGGGGTTCTTGTCTGGCCACCTACAAGAAGCACTTCGTCTATGTTTGATGAGGGAATGTTAGCATCTGCTAAAGCATTTTTGCATGGTCCTGTTGTACCTTCAATAAGGTCCCCCACAAGCTGTTCAAACTTTGCCTTGGATAATTTCATAAGAAGATGTTTTGGCCCTGCTGCATCAGCAGTTATAAACGGGAGGTTTATCTCTGTTTCCGTTGCTGTCGAGAGTTCTATTTTTGCCCTCTCAGCAGCCTCTTTTAGTCTCTGCAATGCCATCTTGTCATTTTTGAGGTCTATGCCTTGATCCTTTTTAAACTCTTCAACCATCCAGTCAATAATTCTAAGATCGAAATCGTCGCCACCGAGATAGGTGTTGCCATTTGTAGACCTAACCTCAATAACCCCTTCACCGATTTCCAGTATTGATATATCAAAGGTTCCGCCGCCAAGGTCGTATACAGCAATTTTCTCCTCTTTCTTCTTATCCATGCCGTAAGCAAGAGAGGCGGCTGTTGGTTCGTTGATAATTCTCAATACGTTCAGTCCAGCTATTCTTCCGGCATCTTTTGTAGACTGTCTTTGGCTGTCATCAAAATAAGCTGGTACAGTAATAACTGCATCCGTTATGGGTTCTCCGAGATAGTCTTCGGCAGCCTGTTTGAGCTTTTGAAGGATCATTGCTGAGATCTCTGGGGGAGAATAACGTTTACCTCTTATCTCTACATGAGCATCACCATTGGATGCCTCAACAATCTTATATGGCAACCTTTTTCTTGCATGTTCGACCTCGGGGGAATTGTATTTTCTGCCCATGAGTCTTTTGATGGAGAATACGGTGTTTTCAGGGTTCGTTATCGCTTGCCTTTTTGCTATCTGACCAACAAGCCTTTCGCCTTTCTCAGTAAAAGCTACTACTGATGGTGTTATCCTGGTTCCTTCTTGATTAGGAATTACTACAGGCTCGCCAGCCTGAACAACAGCTACAACAGAAAAGGTGGTTCCAAGGTCTATTCCGACTGCCTTTCCCATTTTAAGATCCCTCCTTTATTTTTATCATTCCTTATTATCACCTTTTACTCTACAACCTCAATTGGTTTCTTAGATACGGCAACAAGAGATGGCCGCAAAACCTTATCTTTGAATATATATCCCTTCCTAAATTCCTCAACGACTATCTTTTCTTCAATATCTTCTCGCTCAACAAGGGTCATAGCATGATGCACTGAAGGGTCGAAGGTTTTTCCCATTGCCTCTATAGGGGTTAAACCGAATTTTTCGAGAGTCCTGAGGAGCTCTTTTAAGGTAACCTCTACCCCCTGCACAAGACATTCAGATGCCTTAATGTTTGAATGTTTCAAAGCCATCTCAAGGTTATCAATTATTGGCAGAAGTTCATACAGAAGACCCTCATTACCATATTTTAATAATTCTTCTTTGTCTTTATTGATTCTTTTCTTATAATTTTCAAATTCTGCATAGAGTCTTAGATATTTGTCATTCAGCTCCTGAAGATCAGTTGTCAGTTGTTCCTTTTCATTAACAGGCGCTGTTTCTATAGTCTCTGTCTCTTTCCGTTCGGCTTCTTCTTTCAAAGATGATGTGTCTTCTCTTATCTCAGGGTCTTTCATTAATTTCCTACTACCTCGTAAGTACTTTTGATATGAATTTTGCCGTAGTATCAACTAAAGAGATAGCCCTTGAATAATTCATTCTTGTTGGGCCGATTACACCGATAACCCCAATCGGCTGATTTGCTTCTTTATATGCTGAGACTATCATGCTGAGTTTTTTCATCCTATCCATTGAATTTTCAGATCCTATTACTATTTGAACACCATCGGATTCAGAAAGTTTATCCAGTAACTTTATTATAGTATGTTTATCTTCTATTGCTCTTGATAGTTCCTTTATTTTCTGCAATTCAGCAAAATCAGGTAGTTCTAGTACCTCTGAAAGCCCAGATAAAAAGAGAGCACCAAAGGAAGAAAAAAATGCCTCCTGACAAATGGCCATTGCTTTTGAGATGAGGCTATCACATACGAGCTTTTCTTTTGACATTTCTTTCATAACCTTCAAGCGAACCTCATCAAAGGTGTACCCCGAAAATTCTGAATTGAGGTATCCAGCAATTCTATGAAGATCTCTCTGTGTTACCTCTAAATCCAGAGATATAACCTTGTGTTTAATCAGCCCTTCATCTGTAAAGATTATTGCAGCTACTTTGTCAGCTTTATAGTTAAAAAGTTCAATTTTTTTCAGTGTTGCTCTTTCTGACTTAGGAGACGTTGCAACACCAAGGTAATGAGATAACAAAGAAATAGTTTTTGTTGTCTCACTGAATAGCATGTCTATATTGTCCCTTAGAGTTTCAAGTCTCTTAAAAAGTCCTTGTAAAACATACTTATTCATATAATTACCACGGGTTATCAATGTATCCACATAGAACCTGTAACCCCTGTCTGTTGGTACCCTGCCCGCTGACGTATGAGGATGTGTAAGGAAACCCATCTCCTCAAGATCAGCCATTATATTCCTTATGGTGGCAGGAGAAAGACTGAAGGAATATTTTTTCGCAACAGTACGAGACCCTACAGGATCAGGGTAATTTATGTAGTTCTGGACAATAGCACAGAGGATTTTTTTGCTTCTTTCATCAAGCATATCTTGATAATTTACTCTTTAGCACTCTAAATGATATAGTGCTAATAATTTAGCAATTAACGGAGTGGCGTGTCAAGGGTGCTAAAAACTCAGAAAGGAAAAAATTTTGGTAATTTGATGCCTTTTCTATTTTTAAACATCTTAAGCATTTTCTTTATTTCTACATATTGTTTGATAACTCTGTTGACATCTGCGACGGTTGTGCCGCTTCCCGTAGCAATTCTTCTACGTCTGCTTCCATCAAGGATATGGTGATTCCTTCTTTCCTTTTTTGTCATGGAGTTTATTATCGCCTCCACTTTTATAAGTTCTTTTTCATCAACTTCTAAATTTTTAAGCTTATTAAGGCCGGGTATCATATTTAGTATATTTTCCAACGGCCCCATGCCGCGAAGCTTTTTAAGATGCTCTCTCAAATCATCAAATGTAAAGGATTCATCTATTATCGCCTTCTGAAGTTTTTCTGCCTCTTTTAGGTCGAAAGATTCCTGTGCCTTCTCTATCAGGCTCAGGACATCGCCCATACCGAGTATTCTTGAGGCAATCCTTTCAGGATAAAAAGGCTCAAGCATATCAATCTTTTCCCCGACACCTATAAATTTTATTGGTTTTCCAGTTATCGCCCTTATAGAGAGCGCAGCTCCGCCCCTGGCATCACCATCCATCTTTGTAAGTATGACACCATCAATACCGACCTGCTCATCGAAATTCCTAGCGATATTTACTGCATCTTGTCCAGTCATCGCATCTGCTACAAGGAGGACTTCTTTAGGGAAAACCTTTTCTTTTATCGTTTTTAACTCTCTCATCAAGGACTCATCGATGTGCAGTCTTCCGGCAGTATCAAAAATAACAATATCTCTTGCATCAAGCTTTGCCTTTTTTATAGATTCCAAACATAGATCTATCGGATCTTTGATTTCCTTCGAGTAATAGACAGGCACATCTATCTGGGAACCGAGTGTGATAAGCTGGTCTATTGCAGCTGGCCTCTGAAGATCAGCTGCAACAAGCATAGGTCTCCTGCCCTCTTTCCTGAAGTTTCTTGCTACTTTTGCAGCCGTTGTGGTTTTTCCTGAGCCGTGCAGACCTACCAGCATTATTATTGTCGGAGGATTGGGAGATAGCTGGATACGGCTATTTGTTTTTCCGAGAAGCTCACGGAGTTCTTCATTTACTATCTTTATGACCTGCTGCCCAGGCGTAAGACTCTCGAGAACCTCCTTACCGATAGCCTTTTCTTTGATCTTCTGTATAAGATCTTTAACAACCTTAAAGTTAACGTCAGCTTCTAAGAGGGCGAGCCTTATCTCTTTGAGTGCAAGTTCAACGTCCTCTTCTTTTAGAAGTCCCTTCCCTTTTAATTTTTTGAATATAGATTCTAATTTATTGCTGAGATTCTCGAACATTTATAGAAGAGCCTCAAATTTTCTAATAGACATATCCGCTTCACTCAAGTAGAATCCATATTTAGTGGAGGAAGCCTATA
>CAZXCW010000191.1:0-5097 GCA_964639385.1 uncultured Nitrospiraceae bacterium | reverse complement strand
GATGGTTATTGGAATATTTTCATGGATATAACCAATAAAGATATTCCCAATAAATTATCGAGTTAAATAAATTTTTGAACAATGTCTGCATTATTTGAGTTGATGATTATAGGTTGACAATACATCATCTAACTCAACTCTTTGAAGTCTTTCATTTAGCTGTGAGTGTCGGTAATGTAAAATAAAACGTTGCCCCCTCATTAACCTTCCCCTCTGCCCATACTCGTCCACTGTGACGGTTGATAATACGTTGGACAATTGAAAGTCCAACCCCTGTTCCTTCAAATTCCCTTGTACCGCGTAGCCGACGAAAGGGGGAAAACAATTTATCTGCATACTGCGAATCAAATCCTATACCATTGTCTTTTACATAATAGACATTTTCATTCTCTTCGACTCTACAGCCTACTTCGATCACAGCCATTTCTTTTGATCTTGTAAACTTGATAGCATTAGTTATGAGATTGATAAAGACCTGTTTAATCATTGCCACGTCACCATACCCGGGAGGAAATGTTTTTATGTCAAATTTGATTATTCTTCCTTCTGATAGGGGTTTGAGTTCATCTAAGACAGTTGTTATGAGATTTCCCATGTCAATCTTTATTGGTTTTATCTGTTGACGGCCTGAACGTGAAAATGCAAGGAGATCTTTGATGAGTCTCTCCATTTTTTGTGCACTCAGCTGTATTGTAGTGAGCATATCTATTTCGTTTGTATCGAGTTTATTACCATAGACTTTCAGGTACCTATGGGTGAATCCTCCAATTACAATAAGCGGGGTTTGAAGATCATGAGAGACAGTACGGTTGAATGCATCTAATTCTTTATTAGCTTCTGTGAGTTCCAAAACTGTCTGTTCAAGCTCTCTATTGAGCTCTTGGATTTCTTCCTCTGCTCGTTTGCGCTCAGTTATGTCTTCGATCAGACCATCATAGCGGACTATGCGTCTATTCTCATCATAGTAAGGCACTATGGTATCGCGAACCCAAACTACCTTGCCATCACGGCGGATTATCCGATGTTCGATTGGAGAAGCCTCGTGACCAGCCAAAATCTCTTTGATCGAGTTTTCTAGCATTGGCCTATCATCTGGATGTACCATTGAGTACCATAAATAAGGATCGGCTTCATAATCCTCAGGATTATATCCTGTGACCGGGATACATCCAATGCTATGCTGGGTAGATACTGCACCTGCATAACTAAGATCAACTGAATAAGTATATGTGGTTACTGCGCTGACCATTCTTTTGTAGCGTTCTTCACTTTGTGTAAGAGCTTTTTCAGTCTCTATGCGAGCTTCTATTTCTGCTTTTAGTTGATCATTTATGGTTGATAGTTCGACATTGAGATGTTCCAAATCATCTGTCAATTGGTTTAATTCTTCCTCCGCTTCTTTTCGTTTAGTAATGTCACGGCTGCTACCACGACGTCCAAGAAATTTTCCATCTTTGCTATAGACCGGCTGGCAGTAGTGGCTGATCCAGCAGTCCTCACCGCTACGGCTGATGATACGGAAATCTATATGGTGTATAGCAACACTACCAGTCAATATCTCTCGAAAGTGTTCTTCAACTAAATCACGGTCATCAGGATAGGTAATCTTTATCACTAGCTTCGGATCTTCTATGAATTCGTCTGGGCGATATCCAGTAATCCACTCGCATGAGGGAGAAACATAGATGTATTTGCCATTTGGATCCATCCAGTCCTCCCAGTCATAGGTAAAGTCTGCGACGGTGCGGTATTTTTCTTCACTCGCTAGGAGGGCTTCCTCAGCTTTTTTACGCTCAGTTATGTCTCTGTCTGAGCCTCTATATGAAAGTAGAGTTCCCTTATTATCTATAACTGGCAATCCACTTGTTTCGAGTATCACTGTATCACCATTCCTGTGTATGTTGGGATTTGGAAAATGTCTAAAAACTTCTTTCTTTGCAATAATTTCAAAAGCTGTTTTTTTTAGTGTCTCTCTGATATCCGGATGGAAAAAATCGTAAAAATGTTTATTACCAATAATTTCATCAGGTTTGTAACCCAAAATCTCTTCAACAACAGGATTAGCATAAGTAAATAAACCGTTTGCATCAACTTCCCAGATAAATTCACCTGAACATTCAGCTACTTGCCTGAAACGTTCCTCACTCCCCTGTAAGGCTTTCTCCACTTCTTTGCGCCTCACAATTTCTTTCAGACTCTGTTGAAGAAGTAGCTGACGATTGCGCAATACAAAATAGGCAGCTATTGTCGCAACTGTGGAGCTGCAAAGAACGGTAATAATGTTTGATCCGATAAGTGAGAGGCCTGGTAAAAGGAGATATTTTGCCATCTGATACGCTGACATGCCGATGAGCATGACGAGAAAGGTTATCGTTAATGGGATGATCAATTTAGTGTCGTGGACTGAATATCGGAGTACGGATTCTGACGTTACGACTTTATTTACAAATCGGGCTTTTTCATAAAGGTCATATACCTTTTGTGCTATTTCGTCTTTCAAGTTCATTTTATTAATCCTTTCTCTTTATATTTTCGTGCTTATGTCCCTGACGATGGATGAGGCTTCAAAATATTTTTCCCTTCAACATAATTCCCTTCTTTTCGTATATGGGGCTGAGTATTTCCCGCAAAGCCTGAAGCCTGCTTAAAAAAACTACAGCGCCGAGGAGGCAACAGATTCCGCTTATAAGAACGGTCTCTTGGGCACCCAACCGACTCGCTAACCAGCCTGCCAGCAGGCTTCCAAAGGGTGTCATGCCCACAAAGGCCACGGTGTAAAAACTCATCACCCTGCCCCGTTTGGCATCATCCGCGATAGTTTGTAAGACAGTATTGCTTGCCGCCATCTGGACCATCATACCTAAGCCTGTGAAAACCATCAACAGGAGAGAAAGCCATATGACTTTTGACAGTGAAAAGGCGATAAGCCCGATACCAAAAACACCGGCAGCCATAGTGATAATCCATCCTAGCCCTACAACACTTCTTCTGGATGCAAGATATACCGCCCCGATCAATGCCCCTGTGCCAGTAGCTCCCATTAAAAAACCGAAGGTATGAACTCCACCATGCAGGATGTCCCTGGCAAAAACTGGCATAAGGGTCACATAAGGCATACCTAATAAGCTCACAAGGGCAAGAAGTAAAAGAATATTCTTTATCGGTGCAAAGCCAAAGGTATAAGAAAAGCCTTCTTTGAGATTCTGCAAGAAATTGGATCCGTCTCTTTTGATTTGTTTTGCGGTAATTCTCATAGCAACCAAGGCAACAATAACAGCTATATAGCTTAAGCCGTTAATCAAAAAGCACATGCCTTCGCCTACAGCGGCTATGAGTATGCCCGCCACAGAGGGGCCGAGCAGCCTGGCACCATTGACCAGGGAAGAATTCAGGGCAATGGCATTGCCGAGGTCTTCCTCTTTTTCAAGCATATCCACAACAAAGGACTGTCGAACTGGAATGTCAAAGGAATTCACACACCCTAAGAGTAAGCCCAGCAGTATTATGTGCCATATTGTGACAACGCCAGTTAATACAAGGAATGCAAGTATAAATGCCTGCACCATGGCCAGTGTTTGAATCAATATCACAAGGTGATGGCGATTCCACCTGTCGGCCACAACCCCTGCAACAGGCGCCAGGAGAAAGGTAGGAATCCTGCTGGCAAAACCGACTATACCGAGGAGAAGGACCGAATTGCTGATTCTATACACAAGCCAGTTTAATGCTATCTGCTGCATCCAGGTACCAATGAGGGAAATGCCCTGCCCGATAAAAAAAAGGCGGTAGTTCCTGTGCTGCAATGCACGGAATGTATCGTTTACCCTATTTAATTTCTTATAAAACCTTTCCATCTCCAAGAGCCTGCCTTACTTCACAGCCGCTATTTTTTCGGATATCCAAACGATTGTGCGAGAATAATTTTCTGTTCTGCTCGCAGCTTCATAATACTCCTCCTTTACTCTTGCAAGTCAATTACACACTTGTAGTGATTACATTATAGCAAGTTTTAAGGGCATGTATTCGGCTGTTGTATGCAGCCAACGAAGTGAGCGTAGTCGGCAAAGATGCGATACCAAATAGGCTCTTACAAAAATCCAGAATTGTTCGGATATTTTTATTTCCGTGTCAGAAAAGCATAATTGGCAAGGTGAGGCACGAATTTACCGCTTATTTCTATCGTTCTTAATTCTTCTATGTTGAAGTACGGATCAAAGAGGTCTCTCAGTTCCTCCTCAGAGGAAAAATATAAAATGGTACCCAATCGGGTCTCTCTGTATTTCCCTACCCCACCAAAGTGAGGGTCCTTCTTACTGAAACAAACAGAAAGATACTTCCCTCCTGGATTGAGTCTCCCATGCACATTTTTACAATATTTCCTCCTATTCTCCGGGAATATATGATGCAACAACTCCCAGTCATAAGCGAAGTCAAAAGTTTCCTTAACCCCATCCAGATCTCCAAGAACGTCGGCAACAAGAAAATTGCACTTGACTCCTTTCTTCTTTGCATTTTCTTTGGCAATCTTTATAGCCGTTGGGGAAATATCGACTCCTGTAACGTCAAATCCCATACTGGTAAAATAAATAGCATAATTGCCCGCACCGCAGCCCAAATCAATAGTTTTGCAGGGTTTCACTCTTCCACTTTCCACCAACTCAACCAAAGCGTTCGGTGAGGTCTCAATATTCCAAGGGATCTTTCCTAAGGACACATTTCTATAGATTTCATCCATATCAACTTGTTTCATTTCCCTTCTTTTATTTTACAGCTAACATTTTTTATGTTTAATTCTATTATTTCCGGTTGTAATCAGTATGACGGTGACGAGCATTAAAGGTGCGAACTACCGGAAGGAACATCTCGCCTCAAAAGACAAGTCAGAAAAGATCAATTTTGGAATTGTGAGAAGCAATTTAAAATAGTATCTCATAGGAAATCCCCTCCCTTTCAAATGCCAACCTCAACTCCTCCCCTCTTTGCGAGAAGAAGCCGTCTTCTGATCTTCATTTCCTAACCTTTGTCACGGCTCGGTTAATTCTTAAAGCCGTCCTTGATATAATTTAGCATAGACTGGAATGGCTATAATCTCATGAG
>CAZXCW010000190.1:0-5102 GCA_964639385.1 uncultured Nitrospiraceae bacterium | reverse complement strand
GAAGACATCTTTCTATTACACGTGAAAGGGTAAGACAAATAGAGGAAAAAGCACTGGCAAAACTTAAACATCCAAACAGACGCCGCGCATTGAAGAGCCTAATCAGTTAACTTTTTATTCTATACGCCATAACAATTAATCCGAATAATGCAGACATTGTTCAAAAATTTATTTAACTCGTCTACGACTCGTAGAGAGGCTCGACAGAATGTCGAGACGAGAATGAGCGAGAATACTATATCTCCAATCTTTTGCTGGATTTGTAACAATTTTTATGAATAATCTGGGCTAAATTATCTCATATTGTAGAATTTGCCTTCCGAACTCTATTGCATCAGAATATTGCCGCATATAAATATCGAATTTATCACATCCGTACCTATTGTTCATCCTATCCTGAATCTCATAGATCTTATTATTTACTTTTATTTTTGTTCCAAATGGAAGGCAATTATTAGCAACTACTCCCTTTCTTATCTTTTCATTATTTGCAGTAATCATTGGGGTACTGTCGGTTTGAGAAACATGTGCAGTATATGCGGTAAAAATGCCAGTCTTTTCTATTGGAACAGTGTCAATTTTTTCGATTCTGTATCTTAATGCAAGAAATATGATTCCAATAACAACAAACCGACAGATAAAAAATACTCCAATTTTTTGTTTGGTTGTCATTTTTTTATTAAGGTTTATCCTGTTAGAAAGTCCCGCCTTACAGGTTATCTACCATATAAGGCGAGTATGGAATAGATAAAATCTTAATTCCTCATAGAAAGAGCGGGAAAAATGTCCCGTCCTTCCCTAACAGGGCTTACTTTTATTTAATTTAAATAGAGAATTTAATGTAAATAGGCGAGATTAAATTATGCAAGTATATTATAGTAAGACCTTGATAATTGTCAATAGTACGAGGTAAAAAAAGGAAAGGATTAAGTCAAATAAATATGAGACAGATAATTGAGCGATGGGTTAAAGAGATAAAAGGAAATTCAGACTTCAAAGATCTCGGCATGATCCTTATTCATAATGGTATGGTTCGGGCTACCTCAAAGGATGGAAGAACCGTGAAGAGGATGCGTCTTTCCTACAATGAGGAGAAATTGAACCGCCTGTTGGCTGAATTAAGTAGAAGAGATAGTATCGTTGCAGTAAAGGTCTGGATCAACGAGGGACTGCTAAAAACCGGGGACGACATCATGTATGCATTGGTTGCAGGAAGATTCAGGACATCTGTCACCCCTGTACTGGAAGAGCTTATATCCAGGATCAAAAAGGAGATCGTTTCAGAAGAAGAAATTTTTTAAATGTACAAAATTCCTTCTTTTCTTCATTGCTAAATTTACTCCAGTACACTGAAAGGGCTCGGAATATGGAGATAAAACACAAGGATGTTACGGAAACCTCAATGCTCTAAAAATATCGGATGATTTTATAGTATGTGTTCCTCTGTGCTGGTCTGAATCCGGCATTCTTAATTGCCTTTATGATATCTTCCTTAGACACCTTGTAACTCACACCCGTTGATGCTACAACATTCTCCTCTATCATTGTAGAACCAAAGTCATTTGCTCCAAACCTCAAGGCAACCTGTGCAAGCTTAAGACCCTGCGTAACCCATGATGCCTGTATATTTTTAATATTGTCGAGATAAATCCTTGAGATGGCAAGTATTCTTAAATACTCAACTGCTGTAGCAGGATAAAGTTTAGTAATCCCCCTACCCCCCTCTTTAGAAAAGGGATGTAAGGGGGTATTTAAGCCCTCGGCTAATTCAGTATTGCCCGGCTGAAAACTCCAGGGTATAAAGGCTGTAAAACCGCCAGTCTTATCCTGAAGGGTTCTTATAGCATTTAGATGTTCGATAATGTCCTCTGAATTTTCTACACTCCCAAACATCATTGTTGCTGTCGTCTTCATTCCAAGTCTGTGCGCCTCTTCCATTACCTTAAGCCATTTATCAGATTTAATCTTTCTCGGACTGATTATTCCCCTTACTCTGTCAGAGAGAATTTCTGCACCTCCTCCTGGAATGGAGTCAAGCCCTGCATCTTTGAGTAGCTGCAATGTCTCCCGTATGGTAAGGTCTGACCTGCCTGCTATGTAGCAGATCTCAGGGGGAGAGAAACCATGTATATTTATATCAAACCTTCTCTTCATCTCTTTTAGTAAGTTTATGAAATAGCCAATGTCCAGCCGGGGATTTAGTCCTCCCTGAAGAAGTATCTGGGTACCGCCTAATTGTACTGTCTCTTCAATTTTTTCAAAGAGTTCATCTTTCTCCAAGAGATATGCCTCTGGGTCGTTTTCATTTCTCCAGAAGGCACAGAAAAGACATTTGTTTATACAGATATTCGTATAGTTAATATTTCTGTCTACTATGAAAGTAACGATACCCTCAGGATGTAGCTCCTTTCTTATTTCATCAGCCATACAGCCGAGTTCGAGAAGATCAGCCTTCCTGAACAGCTCTACGCCTTCTTTTTTTGTAAGATGGTTAGGATTATTCACTTCTAACTTTTCTCTTTTAACTCTTAATTTCCCTATAAAAGCAATCCCTTTCAACAGGAACTTTTTCGGCCATCCTTATGAGATGTGTGAGTTCCTCCGGTGTCATTGACTCGGCTGACAGGGCACCTGCAGAATGGGTAATCTTCTCCTCGATAACTGTGCCGCTGAGATCATCTGCGCCAAAAAGGAGTGAAAGCTGAGATATCTTCTCTCCGAGCATAATCCAGTACGCTGTGATGTGATCAAAGTTATCAAGGACTATCCTGCTTACCGAAATGGTCTTCAGATCATCTATACCAGACGAATAAGAGCCCCCTATTTCAGTGCCTTTTGGATGATAAGAAAGGGGTACAAATGACTGGAAACCACCTGTTCTGTCCTGAAGTTCTCTTAATTTAAGTAAGTGGTCAACACGGTGTTCAGAGTCTTCAATATGCCCATAAAGCATTGTTGCATTTGTCTTGATCCCTAATCTGTGCGCTGTCTCCATGACCTCAAGCCACCTTTCCCCGGAAATCTTCTCTGGACATAACCTGCTTCTTATATCACTGTTAAATATCTCAGCGCCTCCTCCTGGCATTGTATCGAGGCCATGCCTTTTGAGGGCGAGAAGGGTTTCTTCCAGACTGATGCCGCTTATCTTTGACATATAATCTACTTCGACAGCAGTGAACGCCTTTATATGAAGCCCTGGGAAATGCTCCTTTATAACCGAAAGCATATTCAGGTAGTATTCAAATGGCCAGTCAGGATGAAGTCCTCCGACTATATGAACCTCTCTAAGCCTCCCCTGCCCTCTTTTACCCCTCTCCCGTCGCCCCTTGGTAAGAGGAGAAGAGGGGGAGGGTGTAAGGGGATTACTGAGGCCTAAGTAATAGGGATGAATTTTTTGAATGATTTCGTCAATCGTAAGTTCAAATGCCCCTTCCTCACCTTTTGAACGGCTGAAGGCACAGAATCTACAACGGTTAATACAAATGTTTGTTGGATTGATATGTCTGTTTCTGATAAAAAATACCTTCTTGCCATTTTTCTTTACAGCTACATGTAAAGCAAGGTTTCCAAGAGAGAAGATATCATCTGTCTTGAATAATTCGAGTGCTTCATCCTTAGATACCCTTTCACCAGCCATCACCTTATCCTTAATTTTTCTCAACATAAACAATTATAAATTAAAAGGCCATTGAAAGACCAAAGGAAGGCATTAACGTATATTTTTTTATATTTTACAATAGGTACATGTTATTATAGTCACACCGTGGTAAGAAATATTTTAGTAAAACCCCACTGGAATTGTACACGGGATCCGTCGCAAGCTACGAAACATTTCTACAGGATAAAACTTTACATATTTGGAAAAGATGTTTAAACAGTTCCTGACTTTTGTCTTGATATTTGTCGAAGAAAAAATAAATCCGTTAATAGCATTATGAAACTTTTAAAAAACCTTTAAACCGGAGGTAATAATGATGAAGAAGATTGCTATTGCTATCATCATGTTTTTCGCCTTACTCTCAACATTGGGCACAATTTCTGCAGCGACAGATACAGAATATGATAAAGCCCTTGGATATTACGATAGCGGTAAGTATAAAGAAGCAATCACGATTTTAAAAGAGTATGTAAAAAAGAAACCAGAACCTTCTGCATATTATCGCATAGGTTATGCGTTATATAAACTCAGGAAGTTTAATGAGGCAAATGAATATTTTAAAATGGCATATCTTATTGATCCTATGTTTTCTCTAAAACAGATTGGGCTTACCCCACCATATCCAGAACAGGAATTAGAAAAGCCAGTAGCGCCTTCGCACAAACAAATGCCCATAAAAAAGAAATCACATGCTGGGAGTAAAGGAAAACAATCAGGGCTAAAACAGGAACCTCTTCCTAAAAAGCAACCCTCGCAGGAAGTCCAACCGCAGAAAACCCGGGAAACTGCAGGCACCTTTGCAGGGAAAACTCCCCTACCACAACCACAAAAAGTTGAGCCCCAGAGAGGTATTCAACCTCCAGCTAAATTTCAGCCATTTCCAGTGCCAAGAAAGAGTATGCGAGGTTTCCCTTTGGGAGTTCCAAAGGGGTTGTTGGCTGGTTTTGGAATAATCATGATTCTATTAGAGATCGCTTTCTATATCTATTTCTGCTTATGCCTTTTCTTTATTGCAAAGAAGCTTAATGTCTCTGCCCCATGGACTGCATGGATTCCAATCATCCAGATATGGACTGTTGTTGCCTCTGCCGGCAAGCCATGGTGGTGGATTCTTCTTTTACTTGTTCCAATAGTGAATATCTTTATCGGCATTTATCTCTGGGTTCTGATAACAGAAAATCTCGGCAGAAATAAATGGCTCGGACTCTTAATGCTGGTCCCTATAGTAAACTTTGTATTCCTTGGTGTGTTGGCATTCTCAAAAATAGAAACTACCGGTTACACGGACCTGGGGGCTGAAGCTTAACCTAATAATGCAATTGAGATAATGCAGATGTTGTGAAAAAATTTATTTTTTGATACCTCATTATACCTTTAACTGATGGTTTTCAGAATATTTTAGTGAATATAACAATAAAGATATTTTCAATAAGTTCATCAAGTT
>CAZXCW010000189.1:0-5112 GCA_964639385.1 uncultured Nitrospiraceae bacterium | reverse complement strand
CTGGGTAACAACACCGACATAATCCTCAGGCATGTCTATTACCAGTAATTCCATACACGAATTTAGGTACGAATTTAGGTATAGGGTCAGGCTTGATTATTGACTTTGTCTTAGCAATTGTAGCCTTCATCCTTTGCTTTGCATGGTCGAGCTCGAATGAATGCAGTAGCCCACGAATAAAGATTTCAAAAAGAAATATACAGACTTATTAGAACACAAAGTAGCGTTTGCTCCTGTGAGAAAGTAAGCCGACCGGTTGCTTCAATCGAGCCAGGGGCTTCAGGAAGCAAGAGATCATTTTGAGTGAATGTTAGAAGTCAGGATATCTGGTGACGGTTAGTGAGGGCATATATGCTGGAAGGTTTGACATTTCTATCTTTTTTAAAGGTTACATTTTGCAGCAAACCTTCCAGCATATTCGTAAAGACCTTCTTTCATAAATTTATCGTATATGGATTCTATTGTTTCTTTGTGTTTTGTGAGCTCAAATTCATCCGCTAATTTGAGGATTTTTTCAAATGTCTTCTTCCAAATCTGTTCTTCAGTTCCGCCTCGTAATTCAACTATTAATTTTTCTATTTCCTTCACTATAGCTATTTGCGCTTTGGTAAGTTCTTCCATATATCCACGCCTCCTTCCTACCCTGACATAATTCTATCCAAAGCTCGCAACCCACATTGATTGTTGGATATAATCTACATTATTTTCACATTTATTGGAAATGAGAACTTCCGAAAGAGAGAAGGGGCCAAGGTATTCCAATGCCCCTTTGAGTGTAACCATTTTGTAACTGTTAGCCCTTAAAAACTTGAAGAATAGCCTTTCCTCTCATGTTTTGATTCCTCTAAGTCATTGATATTACTTGATGTAGATTGATGAGGATTGAGATTTTCGGCTGTCAAGCCAGAGGTCGCGGGTTCAAGTCCCGTCCACCCCGCCATTACTTTCCTTAGAAAGCTGGCGTGAGAATTTAACTCCCTTTCAATGTCTGCTCGCGTTAGTAGGCTATTTTCAGATGCGCATAACACCTACAGTGTCGCAGAAACAACAAGAGGCGAAATTTAAAAATTTACAGTTGAACTACTTATAACGCCTACAGCAGTGGCGCGGCTTTTCGCGTCCGCTGCTTGTAGTTGTTAGCGGACATTTGCGGTAAGGTCCTACAATCTGGACTTGTAAAGCTTGTATAGGATGGCTTCAAAGCTTTGCACTAAAGGCGGAACCACTTTTCCCTGCTGCAACCAACCTACAACTTTCAACCTGGCAATAAGTTGCGCATCTCTAAGGCGGGGCACTAAGTCTGGTTGCTTGAAAAAGTGAAGCGCCACAGATAGCGCCAAATCATGAGTTGAATATGGGATAGGGCCGGCATCAAGATCCGTTGTTAGCTTGGTAACATCTTCCTTACTGATAATACCCATCAACAATTCTTCATATGCTATTTTAATCGCCTCGTCCAACTTTGCGGTCTTTGGCGGAGGCGGATTCCCATAAACAGTAAGAATAAGCTTTTCTAACACATTGCTGGGTTTCTTCTTTTTAAAAAGTCCGAACATTACTTTCTCCTTACTGAATTAGAATTTGATGATTACGAACTCTTACGATTCTTTAAAAATTGAATCATTTTGCGAATTTTTTTAATGGTGTTCTCGGTTCCAGCTTTCCCAGGAAAGTCGGCAAGACTCTCATCACTGAACCTTTCTTTAATTGATTTTCTACCTGCGACAATTTCAAGAATATGAAAATCTCTTTCAGCAATTGGATTACCCCTATTCCATTCAATCTTGTTTAATACAATGTTCGATTTTAGAGCTATTTCTTTGACCTTTTCAATTATTAAATGAGAACCTTCTATCCTTTGATGATGATAACTATTGTCAACCATTTATCGTCTTTGTTCTCGCAGCTACGGTATAAGCATACCTTTATTCTTTTTTGTTATTTGCATGGTATTTTTTACGAAGTAATAAATAACCTTTTCTTAAATTCTGTATTTATTCTTGCTCAATTTTATCTTTCTTTGCTATGTATTCGTCAGCCTTCTTGGATAGTTCTTGTACCATTTCCATATCAGCCTGTTCACTTGCACATAATTCTAATATTTGCATAACCATCTTAAATATATTAACGTAAATTTGTTCATATAGTAGACAATCATCTGAATAACCGTATTTTATAAGCCAGCATAGTGGTATATATTCTATACTATCCCATTGGCCAGATTTGAAGGCTTTTTTATCTTTCCAGGGTTCTTTATCTTTTCTGAGAAAAGCAATAATGCGAGCCCCAAAAAGTTTTGCAAGATTAATATCGATTTCCTTAGGGATTTTAAATATTTCTATTATTCGAAGATATAAGTTATAATCCTCCTGCGAAATTCTTAAGTAGTTTTTGAATAAATAAAGCAGTGTTGCAGTAAATAACTCTCTTTCTTTTTTGTCTTTAAAAAACCGCTCGTAGGCTTCTCTGGTTGAAATAAGGCACATGACGATACCCACTTCATTCCCTAAAAAGATTTTAAAATCTTCTTCATCTGGAAATTCGATTTTAAAATCTTCATCCTCTTCTGATTCGTAATATTCTCTTGTTGACTTAATAATATCTCTAATAATTGTCATCGCATTAGAAAGGAGGGCATAATAAACTGCTTTTGCCTTTTCTCGGGCTATATCACCAGAGTTTTGTAGCACTTTATCTCTTTGTTTTGTCCACTATAATATCCTGAACATTGCCCTTTGCCGTGCCTTTCAAAACTTTTTCAAGAGGTTGACGGGTGCATCACCATGTAAATTTTCATAATGAATGCCTGACGTCTTTCTCTCTGGCATTTCTATAGTTCACGACCTCTTGAAAATACTTGCGTCGTTCGACGGTTTTTACATCTAAAGACTTATCCTCCAGCAGTGAGTATAGCGACCACTCATAATGAGGATCAAGACCATTATGACAAGTATGGCATAGTGTGATTAGATTGTGTTCGTGTGTAAATCCACCTTCCGAAAAAGGTCGAATATGATGAATATTCAGCACAATGTCTACATAGTCATCTGATCTTCTTCCACAGACCTTGCATCTGAAACGGTCGCGTTTTAAGACTTCCATTCGTTTTTTGGGTGTTGGGGCTTTTTTAAAGATTGCCTTGGAGACAATCCTAAGGCAACTGAATCCGCGATTTGCCAAATTAACGCAAGGCGATGGCTTCAGACTAAATGGTAGCAATCTCGCTGCGATGTTCGTGGTCACCAGAGCGTGACCGCCCGTTACATACCACTTAGCAAAGTCTTTAAGGTCATTGACAACGCAGAAAGGCATTTGAAAATCAATCCAATAATTAGCCATATTTTCTGGAATCACAGTGGAGAACTGACGGAGTTCAACCTTTCGCTCCGTATCTGCATAACCTACCCACATTGTCTGCCCCTCAAGATATATCTCACCCTCATCGGATGCAGTAAATGTCATAGCATAATATTCCCGACCGGTGACAATTTTATTTATTGGATATAGTGTTTCTTTCATAAACCGAACATTCTTTTTTTATGTTGCCTATTCTATATGATTAAACAATAATATTTTTACAAGCCTTTTTCAACTTCTTGCTTAAAATATTTCGATTAAAAAAAAGATGATAGCAATAAGAGGCATCAGAAACATCATTAAATCACATCGGTATAATTTTACAAAACATTATTTCTGATAGAACTATTGCATAGTGAGGCAATATTTAAAAATCACGACTGCAGGAAGTTGTGTTGCAGGCGGAAGCCAAAGAGAAGGGTGCCAATTTCTATATGGAAGTGTTAATAAAAAAGCTATATTCCCTACCTGTGATAAAGCAGAAGGCGGCCGAAGAGACAGGCGGTCTCTCGGCTCGCCTTCTGTGTTATGCCGCTGATAACTTGATATAAATATGGGCATAACCAAGCCCCAAATTATAACCATTTTATAACCTTCAGCGCGAAAATTTTCGGAGATGCCCCAGGTTGCCCAGGGTCTTTATTTCACGGAGCATCAACTTCACTCTTATGAGGTACTATTCGTGTCCCTGAGAAACCCTATCTTCTTTTTAGCCTTCACAGGTGGTTCTAACAGTTCTTTTATTGCATCAAAGACTATCTTAAACTGATAATCATATTTCTTTTCCATCGCCTCAATTTTCTCTTTCAGATCTTTATGTGTCATGAGCATTTCTCGAAGCCTTGTGAAAGTCCTCATGATCTGGATATTAACCTGCACAGCTCTTTCACTGTTTAGAACACTTGAGAGCATGGCTACACCATTCTCTGTAAAGGCATAGGGAAGGTACTTGTAATGTTGCCCTCTCTTTAAGGTCACAAATTGTGATCTTAAAAGTTCATCAGCTTCTTCCTTAGTTAACTGGAACATGAAATCTTCTGGAAATCTGGATATGTTTCTTCTGACTGCCTGATTTAATACCCTTGTCTCCACTTTATATAGTTGTGCAAGGTCTCTATCAAGCATCACCTTTTTCCCTCGAAGGAAAAGTATCTTGGTTTCAATTATTTCTTGCGGGACTATAGTGCTCATTTGCTCACCTTAAAAGATACATTCAAATATATTGAATTTCAACAAAGAAAAGGCCGCAGCTTGAAGTTCCAAAATGGAATATCAAGTTTTTTAACTCCTCTCTGGTTAGCTGAAACATGAAGTCATCAGGAAAACGATCAATATTTCTCCTTAGAGCCTTGTTGAGGTTTCAGATTATTACCTTTCAGGAAGCAACACTATCCCCTGATTAACTCTAATTCATTTTTTCAAGTCTTTTTTTCTTAAACTCTTTCAAGACATCAGCATCAAACACAATATTTTTACCTATCCTCTTTGATTTCAGGGCACCGTCTCTTACCCATCTTCTCACAGTTATCTCTGCTACCTCAAGATACTCAGACGCCTCTTTAATGGTGAAAGGAGACTGCCTTATGTCCTCGAATACCTCTTCATGGGTATAAAGGTCTTTTTCAAATCCCCGTTTTGCTATGACAACAAACAGTTTTTCCCTCTCTTTAACCGGCATCTCTAATATCTCTTTATAAACTTTTTCTGCGGTTATCATGGTTATTCTACCTCCTTTATGTAGCATTTTAGCTCACG
>CAZXCW010000188.1:0-5137 GCA_964639385.1 uncultured Nitrospiraceae bacterium | reverse complement strand
ATCACAAAAATTCCTCGTTATCTCCGCTCGCCCTACTTTGATGGTGGATTATGGGCAATTCGCTCATTGACAATCTTGCAAAGTGGGCTTATAATGTGCAGGATTTGTCGTAGCATATCTTCTTGTTCTTCTTGTATAGAACACACAAGAAGACAACAACAATTATTTTAATAAAAGGAGAGCATATGAAATTACAATTAATAGCAGCGTTAGGAATTGTGTTCTTAACAAGTTATGTTTGGGCCGCAGACGATATGGTTCTGAAAGATAAGAAAGATAAGGTCAGTTACAGCATGGGGATAAATATTGGGACCAATCTAAAGAAAGAATCTATTGATGTAAATCCCGAAGCCCTTAGCCGGGGGATAAAGGATGCACTTTCTGGTGGTAAGCCCTTGATGACCGAGCAAGAAATTAATGAGATAATGATGAATTTTCAAAAAGAATTGATAGCTAAACAGCAAGCGCGTCTAAAAGAACTCGGTGAGAAGAACAAAAAAGAAGGAGAAGCCTTTCTTGCTGAAAATGAGAAAAAGGAGGGTGTGGTAACTCTGCCCAGTGGTTTACAATACAAGGTGATCAAAGAAGGTAATGGCAAGATACCCAAATTAACAGATATAGTAACTATACATTATAGGGGCACCCTGATTGATGGGACAGAGTTTGACAGCTCTTATGGCCGTGGACAACCTGTAACTTTTCCAGTCAAGGGTATTATTCCTGGTTTTTCAGAGGCTGTACAATTAATGAAGGTTGGCTCAAAGTGGCAGCTGTTTATTCCCTCAAACCTTGCTTATGGAGAAAAAGGGGCTGGGAATGGCATAGGTCCAAATACTACTCTGATTTTTGAGGTGGAGTTGCTCTCAATAAAAAAAGGGGCTAAAAAAGAAGAAAAGCATTAAACCATAACTCATTGAAGAAATGCTGAAATGTCCGCCTTAGGTGGATCAGCATGACACATTCAGGATTCAGTATTCATATGTCTTCAGCAGTCTGTGAAGTTTTATTCTAATTGTGTAGTTCAAATCATTATCCTTCTTTTAATTGAATTACTTCAATCTTAACATTGGCTGTCCCTTTCTCATAAAACCCCAGCCTTTTGGCAGCACCCATACTTAAATCAATGATTCTGTCGCCAGAGTTTGGATTCTGATCGCTTGGGAATGGTCCTCGATCGTTTACCCTTACAATGATTGAGCGTCTATTATCCAGATTTGTAACTTTAACATGGGTTGGAAGGGGTAAATACTTATGGGCTGCTGTTAAGCCGTTTGGATTAAATACCTCGCCATTTGCAGTCATATAACCTCCCTCCTGTCCTAAGGTCTCATAGCCGTACCAGGAAGCAATTCCGGTTTCGCTGTAATTTTCAGCTTCTTCAACAGACATGGGATAATAAGTCTTCCCTTTAACTTTATAAGGAGAATTTTTTACTCGGCCCAAACGAATGGCCTCTTTAGGGGACAAACCGTCTATTGTCTCTATATCTTTATTGAGAAGTGGCCAGTCCATAGGAGCTCGCACCACATAAAAAGTAAATTCACCAACCTTATACAAGAGTTTTGTTGTACCTGCGGTAAGTTCATATGTTCCTTTCACTACCCATATACAACTTTTTACAGCACCTTTAGTTATTTTGTAAGGGGCTGTTATTACTGCACAACTTACTAAAACACAATAACAACATAAAAGGAAAAAGCAGAAAAATAGTGATGTTTTAGAATAGAATACTCTAATTTTTGATATGCCTCTCATCTTTCTTGGATACTTTTAGGTTATAAAAATTCAACCCTTTCCGGCTCTTTTCTTTTAAGCTATAATCCTTAGAAGAATAAAATAAAAAGGGGTTTTTGTAAAAGTCTTATGTTATTTCTACCAATTTCTCTAACATTGTTTCTCCTTTTCCTTTTATTAGTACCTGTTCTCTTTGCCCTTGCCCCTGCTGTCGCCTTTGCAAAAATGGGACTAAATCCATTCTTGGGGTATGCATTCTTTATTCTCTGCCTTTTTGGAGGCGGTATAAATTTTCCGGTATATCGAGAGCAAATGAATTATATCCCACCTCTGGACGATGTAACGGCTTTATTCCTTAAATACTTTGGGATCAGGGTTCCTGTAACAACTAACAGGATTATTTCATTAAACCTTGGAGGGGCGATACTTCCGGGCCTCTTAAGTATATACCTCTTACATTTTGTGCCATTCACAAAAGTAATTCTTGCTACGGTCATTACATCTATAGCAGCCTATACCCTGAGCAAACCTGTGAAAGGTGTAGGAATTGTCATGCCAGCCTTTGTACCTCCCATTGTTGCTGCGGTAACAGCAATGATTATATCAAGAGAGCATGCTACCCAATTGGCTTATATCTCAGGAGTGATGGGGACACTTATAGGTGCAGATCTTTTGAGAATACCTCAGATGAAAAAGCTGGAAGCCCCTTTTTTGAGTATCGGTGGAGCAGGCGTTTTTGACGGCATATACCTTGTAGGTCTTGTATCTGTTCTCCTCGCCTGATATTTTTAGCCAGGTGCCATTTTTGAGCAATGTCTGCATTATCTGGGGTTAGAAGGTAAATCAGAATTCGATCTATCAGGGATTGTGAAGTAAAATGTTGAACCCTTACCAGGCTCAGACTTTACCCAGATGCGTCCGCTATGGTGTTCAACTATTTTCTTGCAGGTTGACAGACCAATACCAGTGCCAGGATATTCCTTTTTGTTATGCAGGCGTTGAAAAATCTCGAAGATTCTCTCGCTGTACTCTGCTGGAATTCCGATACCGTTGTCGCTCACTGAAAAAACCCATTCTTTGTCTTTTCGTTCTGCTGAAATGTGAATAAGTGGTTTTGCCTCACCGCTAAACTTTATAGCATTACTTATCAGGTTTTGCAGTAACTGAACCAATTGAATTGGATCAGCCATTACCTCAGGTAGATTGTCATAGGTCACTACAGCGCTACTTTGCTCAAGGGAGATCCTGAGATTTGCGAGTGAGCGATTCAGTATGGCAGTGCACTCAATCGGTACAAATAAGTTGCCGCTGGTACCTACGCGCGAATATGATAACATGTCACTAATGAGTGTCTGCATTTGTTTTGCCTCATCTATCGCTTCGTCAATATATCTGTCTGCCTCTGAGTTAAGTTTTCCTTCATATCGCTTTTTCAGGAGCTTTAGATCTATCGTTATAGCCAGCAGGGGTTCTTTCAGGTCATGCGATACCATAGAGGCAAATTGTTCTAACTCAACATTGGACCGTGCCAGATCCTGTGACCTTTGTTCTAACTCATCTTTTGTTTGCTTGAGGTCTTCAAGTGAGTATTCGAGTTCTTCAATGAGTCCCATTCTACTCTTATATTCTATTTTCAGTTTTGACAAAATATAAACAGATACAAGAAAAAATCCTAATAGCACCAAACTATTCCAAAAATCAATGAGGGGATGTGAATAAGTACGTCCGGTAAAGAGATTAGCCAAAAACTCAGTCACTGAGCTTACAACACTTATAAGAATCCCGATATTCCTGTTTGCAAACCAAACAGCGAAGGAAATCGGTAGCAAATAGAATACGGAAAAATTGAGCTCCCACCCTGTTACATAATCACCGACACCAACTAAAAGCACAAATATGAAACTCCACATCAGCAAAAATGTTTTTGATTGTTTATTGAAGTATCCGCGTAAGCCTGTAATTAAGTTATTTTTTCTCTTCAAATTTGACTTCCCTTAAAGGTTTTACCTGCACATACTTCTGGTGATAGCCATTATACAAAGCAAAATATTGATAAAGCATGTTAAATTGAACTACTCTTTACATACATAGTATATTTATTTTTTATATTTCTTTCCAATGTGTGTATAAACTTCATACATTTTCAGAAAATAACGGTCAAGTCCTGTCTATCCTGTAAAAATATAGAGGTTCTCAAGAAGACATGCAGTTCAACAGTATTTGGCATTAAACATAAATGCAAAAGATAATGTAAAATACTTCTAAGATATGGAACATTCTATATCTATTAGGGGCTTGAAAATTCGATATCTTGAGAAAGGGAAGGGCATTCCTGTTGTTCTTCTCCATGGCTTTAGTTTTAATGCCGAAACCTGGGTTGAGGTAGGTTTGTTTGATGAATTGTCAAAAGACTATAAGACATATTCATTTGATATGCCATACGGCCTAAAGAGTAAGTCTGATAAGTTTGAAGCGAAAAGCAGAAATGAATATGTAGAGTTTTTAAACGATATCCTTAAAGTCCTTGACATTAATGAGCCAATTTTATTAGGTGCATCCATAAGCGGTGAGGTTACATTAAGGTATTTGTCAATTGGTTATCGTGCCAAAGGAGGTATTGTCATTGGACCTGTTAATGTAAAGAGTCTCGTTACAAATCTTAGCAGGATTACCATACCTCTACTCATTATATGGGGTGAAAGAGATGACATATCACCACTGAGCGATTCAAAAATTCTTTCAGCTCATGTAAAAAACTCTGAAGTACACATCCTTGAGGGAGGTCATGCATGCTATTTGGACAATCCAGAAAAGTTCAATGTGATTGTTAAAGATTTTCTCAAAAGAATAGTTACATGATTTTATACCTTGAATAAGAGAATCATAGGAAAAAATAAGTGGGTTAAAGTTCTGCACTGTTAACTTTACTTTCCTTAGTCTTTTCTTCTTCAGGCACTTCCTTCTTTGTTGTAATATCTACTTTCTTATTGTCAGATAGCCCCTTTTTGAGATTGCCAACGGCCTTTCCTAAATTTTTACTTATTCCGGCTAATCTTGATGAACCAATTAAGATAAAAATTATTATCAAAATGATTATTAGTTCCAAGATTATTATCCTCCTTATTTAACCTGTATTATTCATAAAATCGATGACGGATGTAGTATTTGAGCGGCTTTAAATTCTTTCGAAGAAAGAATTTACCTCGGTCTACGACTCGTAGAGAGGCTCGATGTATATCGAGCCGAGAATGAGCGAAAATACTATATTCGTCATCGTCTTAAAAATTTAAGAATTAACTGGGTTAAAAGTAAATTTTATTATCACAGATCGAGTCTCATAAAAGATATAGGGTTCGTACTCATATTCACCACCTTTATGAAAAATACAAGGAGTATAGATATC
>CAZXCW010000187.1:0-5187 GCA_964639385.1 uncultured Nitrospiraceae bacterium | reverse complement strand
CGACCACCGCCATGGTAGCGACCACCGCCATGATAGGTACCTCCACCATGATAGGTACCCCCACCGTATGCATACCCTGGTATGGTGCTTGCAAAGAGCAGTACCAAAACGGCAAGGACAAGACAAATGGCCTTTTTCATATCCGTCTCTCCCTTCGCATTAAACTTTTCTTGTTTCTTACTTCATTGAAAAAATTTTTGATCCGTTTCTTTCTATTATAGCAGACGTTGAAAACAATCAAGAGGTTACAAAGAAAACAGGATTATTCGGGCAACAGCATCCAGCCATTCCGTAGCCTGTAGAATTTAACCCTTTTAATTCATAAATTTTTGACCGAGGTCCTGTAAAAAAGGGGAGGAGGCTTTCTCAGAGATTGCTTCCTTCCCTCGTATGCAGATCGTATGAATAATATGGGCTAAATGATCTTTGGTGATCTCCCCTTATTCTTTAGTGATTATAAAGAGAAATATGCATTTCAAACAAGTTTAACATCGATAAATAGCGCAACTTCCTTAGAAGAGGAAGAGAGAGATAATATGTGCTTTCTCTTAAACTTTTATCGCATTCCAGGCATGGGCATGTTCGGCGTTGGGTATGAAATAAAGGCATGAGAGACAATACCAATAATCACAAAAATAATAACGGCTGCTACAATGATGGCAACGGTGTACCCCAATGATTTTTCCTGAGGTGACTTCATAAGAACGGGAAGTCCCACGTAAAGAAGATACAAACCGTATAGGCCCAGAATGCCCAGGATGCTAAGTGCGGGGATTATGGTAAAAATCCCAGCTAACCAACCGGGCGTGTAAGAATAGGTAGCCACCTTGAAAGCCTGGTTAATATTCTTTTCCCCTGAAAAGGTGGGAGCCAACGCATCAATGATAAGAGCCAATATGTACACGCCGCCAAGGGTTAGGATATAATTAACAACCGCAGAAACAATTGAAGTACTTATTGGTATCCGAAATGATCCTACAAAAGGTAAACTTATGCCGACAATGGACATTCCGATGATGGAGGCCACTGGTCCGATTGCCGCTAAGATAATGATGTATGTCTTGTATAACTCCGGAATAGTTGTTGTTTCGCCTGAAATGGTTTGCCACTCTTGCTTAGGCCTGAGCAAAATCCCTTTAATACGATCGATTAGACTCATAGTTTATCCTCCCTCCTTTTTCTCAAAGGTTATTCTCAAAAAAACCTACCATCCTTAACTCACCTGCAAATGGTCAGACCTGTGTTTAACCCGAAAAATGCATTTATATAATGCAGATGTTGTGAAAAAATTTATTTTTCGATACCCTAATGTACCTTTAACTGATGGTTTATGGAATATTTTCATGGATATAACCAATAAAGATATTCCCAATAAATATCGGGTTAAATAAATTTTTGAACAATGTCTGCATTATTTGGGTTAACCAATTTATAGATATTCTTATCACAAGATGGCTGATCTGTCTACTAAAAAATTATTGAGTTGAGGTTTTTAGAGGATGGTTTATATGTAGATTGTAGGTTCTATTATAGAGTTTTCTCGATAACAGGAAAGGTGTTTTGTACAAGAGCAATCAACACCCTACCAAACAGTGTCTGACAGGTGAAATTTTGTCTTTTACATTAAAATAGTAGGAATAAATGCCATACAGGAATTTATTTATTTTTGGCAGAAACCTTTAATGTCTTATCATGTAAGCAGAAGTGATTTTGACAGCCTTGTGGAAAAGGCAGTTAAAGGATTGCCTGAAGAGTTTAGAAAATACTTCACAAATATAAACATTATGGTCGAAGATTATCCATCAGAAGAAGATAAAAAGCTTGCAGGCTCAAAAGGTTTGCTTTTAGGACTTTTCAAGGGAGTCCCCTATTCTAAAAAAGGAGGATTCTTTACTATTCCTTATCCATTGCCCGATAAAATTATACTCTTCCAGAAAAATATCGAAAGCCTCTGCTCATCAGAAAAAAAACTTATCGATCAAATTACAAAGACATTAGTACACGAAGTGGGTCACTATTTCGGGTTCTCTGAAAGCGATCTGAGAAAACACGGGTTTTAAATTTTTTTTCATCTGCTATAATTTTCTATGCCCGTCAAACTTATCATGTTTGATCTCGATGGTACACTTGTCGATACAGTTCAGGATATAACAAATGCTCTGAATTATGCCCTGAAGCCTTATGGCATAAAGAGTCTATCTGTCAGCGACACAATGAAAATGGTTGGAGAGGGTGTTAGCAGGCTCGTAGAGAAAGTTCTTTCCACTAAAAAATCCCATCTCAAAAATGATGTAATTAAAAGATTCCTTGAATACTATTCAGAGCACCTGACTGACAATTCAAGGGAGTACCCTTACGTAAAGGAAACACTTGAGCATCTTGCTAAATTTAAAAAAGCCATTATATCCAACAAAAGGGAGGACCTTTCGAGAAAGATCCTCGGGTACTTTGACCTCACGCAATACTTTGATCTCATAATCGGAAGCGATACCACCGGAGAAAAGAAACCTTCAGCTGTCCCTCTCCTCTATGTCATTTCCCGACTCGGTATTAGCCCTGAAGAATCTACTATTGTTGGGGACAGCGAGTATGACATAGAGGCAGGAAAAAGGGCATGTACAAAGGCGATTGCTGTTACATACGGGTATAGACCAAGGGAATCACTTGCAGAAGCTGATTATGTAATAGATGATTTAAGGGAGCTTATACCGTTGCTCAGGGAAATAGATAAAGCGTGAATCAAAAGGGCAGTTCTAACGACATTACCCTGTGAAAACTTTTTCTGTGAATAGGACAGGGACCGTGAAGTCTTATCATATCGAGATGTTCTCTCGTAGAATAACCTTTATTTCTTTCGAAGTTATAATCTGGATATTGTCTGTGATATTCCATCATGATTTTATCCCTCTTGAACTTTGCGACTATTGAGGCTGCAGCAATTGAGGCACTTATGTCCTCTCCTTTTATGATTGATAACTGTTTTATTGGAATTGATGGAAGAGATACGGCATCGATGATGAGTATATCAGGAGGTCTGGAAAGGTCTTCTACTGCATATTGCATCGCAAGTCTTGTAGCTCTGAGAATATTTAATCTATCAATTTCTTCATGACCAACAATTCCTATGCCGATATCTTCAGAGAGACTCAAAATTTCTGTAAAGAGAGCCTCTCTTTCTTTTTCGGGTACTTTTTTAGAATCTCTGAGACCTTTAATTCTTATACCTTTTGAAAAAACAACGGCTGCAGCAACAACGGGACCTGCGAGAGGTCCTCTTCCAGCCTCATCAATACCAGCTATCCTTAAAAATCCCTTTTCCCTTAAGGATTCGTCGTGCTGGTAGAGGTCTTCCATCCTGGTTCTCTTTCCTTTTCCCTGATCTTTGCTGCCTTACCTTTTTTGCCTCTCAGATAATATAGCTTGGCTCTCCTTACACGCCCCCTTTTTAAAACTTCTATCTTCTCAACAATAGGAGAATAGAGAGGAAAGATTCTCTCGACCCCGATTCCAAAGGACACCTTTCTAACCATGAAGGTTTCTCTTGTACCGCCTCCATGTCTTGCGATTACAACACCTTCAAAGGGCTGGATTCTTTCTTTGTCACCTTCTACAACTTTTACTGAAACCCTGACAGTATCTCCGATTCCGAAGTTTGTTACATTTCTCTTAAATCCCTCTTCAACAGCATCGAGCAAGCTCATGGTGATTCCCTCCTTATTTCACTAATTAATTGATAATCTTCATCAGTGAGCCTGATTTTTTCGAGAAGCTCAGGTCTCCTTTCCAATGTACGCCTTAATGCCTCTTTTCGTCTCCAGCGTTGGATCTCCCTGTGGTTTCCTGATAGTAAGACCTCTGGTACTGGCATATCCCTAAAAACCGGGGGTCTCGTATAGTGAGGATAATCAAGGAGACCACTTGAAAATGAGTCTTCCTCAGCAGAATGTTCATCTCCTAAAACACCGGGAATTAATCTTGCAATGGCATCTATTATAACTAAGGCGGCCAATTCTCCTCCAGTTAAGATATAGTCCCCTATAGATATTTCATCATCAGTAAGGGCTATTTTTACCCTTTCATCTACTGCTTCATATCTTCCACAAAAAAATATAAGCCTCCTCTTTTCTCCTGAAAGTGCCTCTGCTACCTTTTGGTCAAATTTTTTGCCAGCGGGACTCAGCATGATTACTCGTCTCTCTGCCCTCTCAGGCCATAATGCCTCAACAGCAGCAAAAAAAGGGTCGGGCTTCATCACCATGCCAGCACCTCCTCCATAAGGATAGTCGTCAACAGTTCTGTGTCTGTCTTTTGAATAATTGCGCAGGTCATGTATTCCTACCTCGATGAGTTTTTTCTGAAGCGCCCTTTTAATGATCCCTGCACTGAGATAGGCATTAAAGATTTCAGGAAAGATTGTGACAATTTCAAATTTCATAGTCAAAAGCCAAATGATTTTATATCTCTTTAAATTGAAAGTGGGAAGCAAGACCTTCTACTTCCCACTTCCTAAATATCATTTGGGGGTGAGGGACAAAGCCTTTAAGACAGTTTTTTATTCCAGGATTTCAAGCACGCAGCGCTTGCCTATCTTTGTGCCAGATGCACTGAGTATCGTCCTCATTGCGCGGGCAGTCTTTCCTTGCTTGCCTATGACTTTCCCAAGGTCGGTTGGTGCAACCCTGAGTTCAAAAACGGTTGTCTTCTCTCCGTCAACTTCAGTAACGCTAACCTCTTCAGGCTTGTCTACGAGAGCCTTCGCCATCCTCTCTACTAAATCTTTCATTATGACCCACCTCCATTCGAGTTTTGGACTGCCTATAGGCCAGCCCTTTGTATAAGCTTTTTAACTATCTCAGTAGGTTGTGCTCCATTTTGTAACCAAAACTTTGTTTTTTCTGAATTCAGCCTTACCTCAGACGGCTCCTTCAAGGGATCGTATGTGCCGAGAATCTCAATAAAGGGTCCGTTCCTCCTTGCTTTAGAATCGACCACTACTACTCTGTAAAAAGGTCTTTTGTGTGCTCCCAATCTCGTGAGTCTGATTTTGACCAAACCCTCACCTCCTTAAATTGAAGAATTTTAATATATCTTGGTTATAAAGTAAAGAGAATCCTTTTTTCGGAAAGATTCCAGATAAACTGGAATGACATCTGTTCGGATATGAAACGTAGAAAGGAGAGAAGTAAT
>CAZXCW010000186.1:0-5207 GCA_964639385.1 uncultured Nitrospiraceae bacterium | reverse complement strand
TCACTGTTGACGCAAAGATCAGCGACAATCTGAAAGGCTTTATGGAACTTGAGACCGCGACATTTGGTGATCCATGGTCAGGCGAATATTATTGGGGAGAGTATTCCTATAATGCTAAGCCGCCCGCAGAGCTTTTGTTCCGTCAGTTATGGATACAGTATACTGGTTCAGGTCTCTTGGGCGTTCCATCAGGTATGAAGATTGGACACCAACCCTTATCACTTGGCGAGAAGCAGTTCCTAAACCATGAAAGGTTTGGAGATGACGCAATCGTTCTATTTACTCAACCGACAAAGGAAGTCTTTCTTGCTGCTCTTACGGGGAAACTCGCTGAGGGAAGTCTTTTTAGTAATTCGGATGACCTCGATATTTATACTATCCTCGGAACCTATAAGTTGGACAAAGACAACACTGTCGGTGTAAATTACTCTTATCTTAATGAGAGCAGTGCGGATGCAAAGATATCGAACCTCGGATTCCATGCAAATGGTCTCCTTGCCCAGGCTTTAACATATGCAGCTGAGTTAGACTTCCAGTTTGGAAATGCGACTCCATATGGAACAAAGCTTCACTTTAGTGGTTGGGATGCTTTTGTAAAAGCCGGTTACAAGATTGACCCTGTGAATCTCAGGGCCTCTTTCGCTTTTGGTAGCGGTGACAGCAATGGAGATACCGACGGTAAAATAAGTGAGTTCCAGGTAACTATGGATAGTGATTACCAAAGCCCGGTAACAAGAGATGTTCATTACACCCAGATTTATGAGCGCACTGTAACTACAGCAGCAATGAATCAATATCTCGGACAGGGAGTATTGAGGGGCACAGGAACTGCGAATACTATTTATTACAATATTGGCATTGATTTGATGGCTGTTAAGGATTTAGGCCTTTCCCTCGATGGATTTCTCCTCAGAGCTCAGAAGGTTCCGACTGGGGTAAATAAGAGTGTAGGAGCGGAGGTAGACTTCAAGGGCTCTTACAAGATTGCTAAGAACCTTACCTATTTTGTAGAAGCTGGCGTTTTTGATCCGAGCAAATTCTATAGTTCTGCTTATGGAATCGATAAAAAAACCGTTACCCAGCTTGTTCATGGTCTTGACCTCACATTCTAATGTCTAGTGCATAACGCGTAATGCGTGAATAAAAAAGGCGGGTCGTACGACCCGCCTTTTTTATTGCCTCAAACCTTCTCCCCTATTTATCCTTGATTTTTAAAACTGAAAGCTGGTATAGTAATTGCGTTCCGTTTGGACGCTTATTACAAGAGTGGGTTTCCCACTCTTTTGTTTTAGAGAGGATTTTCCATTGGAAAGTATAAGAGATAGGGTTTTAAGATTAGCAAGGCAGATTGCAGAGGAGCAAGGAGTAGATTTATTCGACATAGAACTATTTGGAAAGGGAAAATTATTGCTGCGAGTTATTATAGATAAGGAAGGAGGCATTAATCTCGATGACTGTGAAAGATTCAGCAGGGCTCTCGAGGCGATCCTCGATGTTGAGGATCCGATTCCTGTCTCATACACCCTTGAGGTTTCTTCTCCTGGGCTTGACAGGCCACTAAGGGGACCAGAGGACTTTGAGAAAAATATAGGTAAGCTTGCTCGTATTATTACAATGGAAAAAATAGAGAACCAAAATCTTTTCATAGGCAGGATATTAGAGATTAGCAACGAGTTTCTAAGGCTCTTAATTGATGGACGAGAAATAGATATACCGCTGGAGAAGATATCAAAGGCAAGACTGGAGGTTGATCTAAAATGGCGAAAGAACTCCTCTATCTGATAGATCAGATAAGCAGGGAGAAGGGGATATCTAAGGATATACTGATCGAAGCCTTGAAGTCTGCGCTTCTTTCTGCAGCAAGGAAAAAATTCAGTGCAAAAACCAACATAGATATCAAAATAGATCCGAAGACGTTTGATATAACTTTCTTTGAGACGAAAAAGATTGTTCCTAAAGTCACTAATGAAAATGAAGGAATCTCCATAGAAGAAGCAAAAAAGATTCCTCCTGATAGGATTGAAGGAGATATGGTAAACATCCTTTTGGACTTCCATGATTTTAGCAGAATAGCTGCCCAGACGGCCAAACAGGTTATCTTCCAGAGGGTTAGAGAAGCTGAAAGGGATGCCATTTACAATGAGTTCAAAGACAAGGTGAGCACGGTTGTGAGTGGTCAAGTCATGAGGAGGGAGAAGGGATTGTATTTTCTTAACCTCGGAAAGACTGAGGCCATGCTCCCGATAAAAGAGGCGCTTCCGAATGAAAATCTTAAAAGAGGTGACATGGTCAGGGCATTTATAGAGGATGTCAGGGTTACTACAAAAGGACCAGCTATAATACTGTCAAGGACAAACTCGCAATTTGTTGCAGCCCTGTTTAAAATGGAGGTTCCGGAAATCAATGAAGGGCTCGTGGTTATTAAGGACATTGTAAGAGAACCAGGTGAAAGGACAAAACTTACCGTATATTCGAAGGACTCATCTATTGATCCTGTAGGTGCTTGTGTCGGTATGAAGGGAACAAGGGTTCAGTCAATAGTACGTGAACTAAAAGGAGAAAGAATAGATATCATACCATGGACAGAAGACCCGAGGATGCTTATTGCGAGGGCATTAAGCCCAGCGACAGTTGATAGGATAGGGATTAATGAAGAAAATAAAACTGCTATGGTAGTTGTTAATGACGAGCAACTCTCCCTTGCTATAGGCAAGAAAGGGCAAAATGTCAGGCTTGCTATGAAACTTTCAGGCTGGGATATTGATATATTGAGCGAGACTGAGTACTCCAAAATGAAGATGGAAGAGGCAGATAAAACAACATCCCCTCCTTCTGTTGATGACTAAACCCCTGCCAGATTTCCAGATACAGTATATAAAAGGTGTGGGACCTCAAAGAGTCAAATTATTAAGCCGCCTCGGCATCAAGACAGCCAAAGATGCCCTCTACTATCTACCTTTTAGATATGAAGACAGAAGCAGACTCAAAAAGATAAGCGATCTTATATGTGGTAAGGTAGAAACTGTGTCAGGAAAGGTTATCTCTGCTGAAGTTAAAAGCCTTGCTAAAAGAAATTTGAAGATCTTTGAGCTTAGCATCAATGATGGAAGTGGTCTTCTGAAAGGTAAGTGGTTCAATCAGCCATTCATGAAAAAGAATTTTAAGGTAGGGCAAGAAGTAATGCTTTGCGGAACTGTAAAGAGTAATCCCTATTGGAGTATCGGACTTGTCCGACATGTAGGATTTGAGATGGACAACCCGGAGTACGAAATCATAAGTGACGATGATTCTCCAATCCATACCAACAGGGTAGTTCCTGTATATCGAACAACCAGTGGGCTTAGTGTGAGGCAAATCAGGTCAATAATGTTCAATCTTATTAATACCTGTATTACAGATATTTCAGAGCCTATACCTGTAGAAATCCTGGAGAGAAATAGCCTTACGGGTCTTACCGAAAGTCTTGGAGGTATCCACTTTCCTGATTCAAAGATTGATATAGAATCTTTCAACAGAGGCACGAGCAACTTCCATAGAAGGCTTTCTTTTGATGAGCTTTTTATGCTCGAGCTCGGGCTTGCCGTAATGAAGAAGGGAAACGTGCTCGAAAGGGGGATAGCCTTTAATACCGACGGTAAACTTTTAAAAAGACTTATCGAGATGCTTCCCTTTAGGCTGACGAAGGCGCAAGAAGGGGTATTCACCGAAATACTCACCGATATGAGAAGGTCTTACCCAATGAATAGACTCATCCAGGGCGATGTAGGATGTGGGAAGACTGTAGTTGCGTTGATGGCCATGATGATTGCGGTCGAATGTGGATATCAGTCAGCCTTTATGGTACCAACAGAGATACTCGCAGAGCAGCACTATATTAATATTCATAAGATAGTAGAAGACCTTGGCTTAAAGGTGTGTTTGTTGACAGGAAGCACGAAAGAAAGACCTCTCGGTGATATTGTCTCCGGTAAGATTGATATAGTCCTCGGAACCCATGCTCTTATCCAAGAGGGTGTAGTATTTAAAAATCTTGGTCTGGTAGTGATAGACGAGCAACACAGATTCGGAGTAATGCAGCGGGCTCTTCTCAAGAAAAAGGCTATTAACCCTGATGTTCTTGTCATGACAGCTACACCCATCCCGAGGACACTCGCACTTACACTGTACGGCGACCTCGATTACTCTATCATTGATGAGTTGCCTCCGAACAGAAGATCCGTAGAAACCCTTTTATTCAGCCCAAGAAAGAAAGACGTTATATATAGTTTTATCAGAGAGGAAATAAAAAAGGGAAGGCAAGTTTACGTTGTCTATCCATTAATAGAGGAGACAGAAAAGATAGACCTTAGGTCAGCAGTGAGAGGCAAAAATGCCTTTGAGGAATCCTTTCCTGAATTCAGGGTTGGATTAATTCATGGTAGGATCAAGCCACAGGAAAGAGAAGAAATAATGGCGTCTTTTAAACGTGGAGAAATAGACTTACTGGTCTGTACAACAGTAATAGAAGTCGGAGTTGATGTGCCTAATGCAACACTTATGCTTATAATCCATGCTGAACGGTTCGGCCTTTCTCAGCTTCACCAGCTCAGGGGGAGAGTAGGCAGAGGTTCACACCATTCTCACTGTTTGCTGGTGGCGTATGAACCCCACGGTGAAGAAGCTAGAAGGAGACTCGATATCATGGTTAGGAGTAATGATGGATTTAGGATAGCGGAAGAAGATTTGGGCATAAGAGGACCAGGAGAGTTTTTCGGAACTCGGCAATCAGGCATGCCTGATTTAAAAATAGCTAACATTATAAGGGATGCAAGGCTCCTCAACATAGCAAGGAAAGAAGCCTTCAATCTCATTGAGAGAGACCCTGATCTGAAGGAGGTCCCTTTATTGCGAAGATCTCTTGAAAGATTCTGGGAAGGAAAAATTGAGCTTTTCAGAACGGGTTAAAATAATATTTATACAAATCTAATGTCCTATTTCGGTTGCGACTTTGTCATTCCAGCCCTATGGGTCGGACTTCACGGGTCATAGACTTGTCTGGTCTACGACTCATAGAGAATCTTTCTTGAAGAAAGATCCTGGACGAGCCAGGATGACAGAGAATCGGAAAGGGGATTGAATTATGTGGAGAAAATTAAAAGAGAATTTTGAGAGGGGAATCGAAAAAATAAAATGGTTTTCTTTATTACTTTCGGATAGATTAAAGATCG
>CAZXCW010000185.1:0-5253 GCA_964639385.1 uncultured Nitrospiraceae bacterium | reverse complement strand
GAAAGAATTCTATAAAATAACCTCTCTTGTGTCAAGAAAATATGGGATGTGTCCCTTTAATTTAATTTAATTTTAATTTAATTTAATTAATACAAGGAAGGAGAGAATACGCAATTATTTGCGAAGAACCGCACCTTGAATACTTTCTTTTCTCCGATTCCATATTTTTGCCCTTATCGGAGGTTGATTTTCTTATATCAAAAAATAATCTATATTGTCAACCTCTATACTCATTTTGTGAATGAATTGACTTAATGGAAAAATTAGTTATTACCATTTGAAAGATTCACTAACTGAATAGGTTCTTTGTATGCTGACTTCAGGAAGGAACAAACCGAAAACCTTTCTTCCTGAGGTGCGCATCTTTGAAACCTGATACAATCATGTTAACTCCAGATGAAAATCAACAAAATCGGCTGTCAACAAAATTAAAAAAAATAGTTCCTATTTAGAAACGACCTCTGAATGAAGGGGGTATGCGGTAAGAGTCTTTAACTTATACAATTAACTTGACAACAGGCGATATCTAATAAATAATACGCAAATATGAGACTCTTACTATCTACATATTTCGTACAGGGTAGTAAGAGCACAAATATCACGTATCTTGTATTAACACTCTTTGAAGCTGCCTCAGCATATCCAATAACTGCTTTCCCTCTTAACATCTCAAGGCGCTATTTCCAACTCAAAGACTGCATAGTAACAGTATGTCTGTAAATTCTAAACTTTTTACAAACAGGTGCTGAGATGAGGAAAGGAAAAATCAGGCATAAAAGCAAACTCGGATCTTCAAAAATTCCATGGCATTTTATTCTCATTTTCTTTATCCTCTCGCTTGGTATTGGAAGCACAGGATACCTCTACTACCAGCATCAAAAGGAAAACGTAAAAAAGAAAGCACAGGATGAACTTGGAACCATAGCGGATTCGAAAGTTAATCAAATTGAAAGCTGGCATGAAGAACGCATGGCAGATGCTAATTTCCTTTTCAATGATCGGCTGCGGGCTTTCCAAATAGAAAAACTTAAAGAACATCCGACATCATCTAACCTTAAAAGAGAGACGATTGACTGGATGAATGATATACAAAAGAACTTTAAATATAGAGGCGTTCTCCTTCTCAGTAATGAAGGAAATATTTTGTTATCAGTCCCGGATGATAAATTTACCATTCATCCGTATATCCATTCGCTTCTGCAAAAAGCAATTCAGGACAGTAAAATTGTTTTTTCTGATCTTTACAAAGACAAAGATAATAATATTTTTATTGATGTTATAGTTCCTATTTTAGTTACTAAAAACAACAACACATCGTGTGTTGGATCAATAATGCTGAGAATTAATCCGCATATGTTTCTCTATCCACTTATTCAATCATGGCCTACACAAAGTCCTTCATCCGAGATCCTATTAATTCGTCGTGAGGGCAATGAAGTGGTTTTTCTGAATGAGCTCCGCCACAGGAAAGGGACTGCCTTTGCTCTTCGGCTTCCGATAAGTGAAAAACAACTGCCAGCAGCAATGGCAGCGCGGGGAATTGAAGGAGTAATCGAGGGCGTTGACTATCGAGGAGTCCCGGTACTTGCAGCAGTGCGAACTATTCCTGATTTCTCATGGTCTCTTGTGGCCAAAGTTGATATGAAAGAAATCTATGCACCTTATCAGCGTTTCAGGCTCATTATGATTTTCACAGCGGCATTGATTTTTATCGCTGGATTAAGCACCAGTATCTTATATGCGCAACAGCAAACACGTTTTTTACATAAACAACATGATGCAGAAATTCAACGATTGAATCTTTTAAAGAAATACGAAAATCTTACAAAGTATGCAAACGATATTATTCTGACGCTTGATCAGAAAGCGAATATTGTAGATGCCAATGAACGAGCAATCACATCCTATGGATATACCCGTGATGAATTGCTTCAACTGAACATCAGGGATATAAGAGCCTCTGAGGCACAAGCAACCCTTGTTGCGCATATGGAGAAGGCAGGAGAGCAGGATGGGATTTTGTATGAGACTATGCACCAGCGTAAAGGCGGTACTATATTCCCGGTAGAAGTCAGTTTCCGTGTTATTGAAGTTGAGGATGAAGTTTTTTATCAAAATATCATCCGCGACATCACCGAGCGTAAGCAGGTAGAGGCGGCGCTGAGCGAGAGCGAGGAACGGTATCGGAAACTGTTTGAGGACGCTCGGGACGGCATCGCACTGACCGACACAACCGGTATTTTGCTGGACTGCAACCAGGCGCTGGCGGATTTGGTTGGCAGAAATAGGGCAGAACTGATCGGGCAGCATCAGTCCATTCTGCACCCCCTCCCCAGCGGCACTACCGAATTATCCCCGACATTTAAGCAACACTTGACCAATAAAGAGGGGCAAGTGCTGGAAACGCAAGTTATTACCGCGACGGGTGAAATCAGAGAAGTGGAAATCAAAGCCAACTTGCTGTTCCTCCAGGGAAGGGAAATGTTACAGGGAATATTCCGTGACATCACCGAGCGTAAGCGAGCAGAAGAAGAAATTCAGAAACGAGATAAGGAAATGGAAGACATTAGTATGGAATTGGCACTTGGACTATCCGAGACCTTTGAGGCATTGAAGAAGATCGTTTCGGGAGACCCTCGAGTAAGAATATCAGAAGTCTCTAAGAATGAGCTGCTTGCTAAATTGCAACAAACAGTTAATAAGACAGCAGAGGAAATTGGGACTATCGTTGATCAATCTCATGAGTTTGCTATTGGTCTTGCTGAACATTTTGATGTATTGAACAGGGTTTCAAAAGGTGAGCTGGATGCTTACATCACTGGAGACTCTGAAGACGAGCTTTTAAGGGCTTTAGGCAAGGTGACAAACCACATGATAGAAAGTGTATCCAAAGAAATAACTGTGCGAAAAAAAGCAGAGGAAATTCTGCAACTGGAACGCGATAAACTCAAGCGCATCATGGATTCGATGACAAGTGGTGTCTACATCGCCAATCAGGAGTATCAAGTAGAATATGTTAACCCAGCCCTTGAGAAAGAATTTGGCCCATTGAACAAGCGTAAGTGCTTCCAGTACATGAGCGACCGAACAGATGTGTGTCCGTGGTGCAGGGGTCAAGAAATAATCGCTGGGAAGACTGTCCAGTGGGAATGGTATTCGGCCAAAACCGGCAAGACCTACGAGAGTTGTGGCACCTCCATAAGAAATTATGATGGAAGTATCCATAAGCTTACGATATTCAGTGACATCACCGAGCGCAAGCGGGCTGAAGAGGAAATCCGCAAACTCAACGAAGAACTTGAACAGAGAGTAATCCAACGCACCACAGAGCTTGAAGCAGCCAACAGGGAGCTTGAGTCATTTAGCTATTCTGTATCTCATGACTTGAAAGCACCACTGCGGGCCATTGCTGGCTTTTCCAGTATGCTGAAAGAAGATTATTGTGACAAACTTGATGATGAAGGGAAACGCCTTTTGAATATTGTAAGAGATAATGCTCAGAAGATGGGGCAACTTATTGAGGATCTACTTGCCCTCTCACGTATAGGGCGCAAGGAGATTGTCCTATTGGGAATAGATATGGATAAGCTGGCAAAGACAGTATTTGATGAAATCAAAACGACTGTTCCTGAAAGGGAAATCCAGTTTGACATAAAACCACTTCCTCCTAGCTATGGGGATGAGGGACTGATTCGCCAGGCCTTTTTTAATCTCCTATTCAATGCCGTCAAATTTACAAGATTCAGAGAGAATGCGATTATTGAAGTTGGAGGATATGTTGAGGGTCAAGAAAATGTGTACTATGTCAAAGACAACGGCGCTGGATTTGATATGCAGTATGCCGACAAATTATTCGGAGCCTTTCAAAGACTGCACAGTGAACAATTTGAAGGTACAGGTATTGGGCTTGCTACAGTTCAGCGTATAATTCACCGACATGGCGGGCGAGTATGGGCTGAGGGAAAAGTGAATGAAGGAGCAACATTTTATTTTACTTTACCGACACTCACAGGTAAACTGACACTCACAGCTAAATGAAAGACTCCAAAAGGTCGAGTTAGATACTGTATTTCAACCTATAATCATTAATATTTATTACTACTGAACCCTGCGTAGTAGGTGGACTATTTAAATCGAACCACAGCGTTATTCTTTTTTGCCACATCTTCTCGGAAACTGTTTATTTCTTTTCGGATTCAATAGGCCGTCATCTTCTCGCTATGCGTCATTCAAATGAAAAGTCTCACCATTAATCTTCCTCGCAATGTTTAGTGGAATGGGAAATAAACAGATATCGAAAATTGATTTTTTCATGCATTTCTGTGAGAAGGTTATTCTACGCAGTCCACCTACTTATAAACACCGGGCAAAAATAGAAACCTTTGAGGAGTTCATTCTGTACTTAATACTATCGGGATTTGCGCATATGGAGCCTTTCGAATCGAAGTAAATAACAGTAAGCTGAATACCAACGTTTGCTTCTTTTGTAAATAAATGGACTGAGGCACAAATCCAGCAAAAGCAAATGTTTCAATTAGTACTACATGGGTTTTTTATGCTATTCAAAATTGAATCTGGAGGGTGCCGAGTATCACCTCCACCTACAAACAGGTAGATTTATGGAACGATACATATTAATGATTATCGAGAGACATCTGCATAACATCCCTGACGGGAGAGAAGCCTGAAAGGTTTGGACTTTAGTCTTTTGGAATGTATTAGCCATTGTTTCGGGCAAATATTACCATAACGATAAGCAATGATAAAAATATAGGTAGAAACGTTATGACAAAAACCCACTTTTTTCGAGGATACTCTACAGTAATGTCATGAAACTTTCTACCTACAAATACATATTCAACCAAGCAAGCAATGGATAATGAAACTAAAATAATTCCTGTGAGGTATAGGCCAAATAATATTCCTCCTTTCTTTAATAAAATGACATTTGAATGCGTTAAAAGTGCTGCAAATGAAATTAAAAAAACACATACGGCCAAGGCATAAATTTCAAGAAGTGATTTTTTCATTTTTCGCTCCTATTCTATTATTTTTCAATATAACGTTCCGGTTCAGCGGCGCGCCATCCGCTGCAGCCGGTTATTAGTTGGGAATTCCGTATGTTAGTCCTTTTTCTGCCACGGAGCTTTGTGCCGATACTTCGATAACGCAATCGGGCGTGGCTCTGCTGATCTTTCGAGTAAGTGACGCCACAAATCGTTGCAGGCATCCTCGAATCGCATGTCCCAAGCG
>CAZXCW010000184.1:0-5272 GCA_964639385.1 uncultured Nitrospiraceae bacterium | reverse complement strand
ATATTCTGGAAAATAAAGTTTTTTCTGTCTTTTGCCGATATTCTTAATAGGGCTCACCTCCTCCGTATAGTGTTCATACACAAACATTTATCGGAAGAAGTGAAGCCCTTCTTTATTTTTAAGCCAATTTATTTGTCAAAGAACAAATGTGCGTAACTCGTGTAATTAAGTTGCAGAAAATACGCCCTTATCTAACTTTTAAATATGTTGTTGACATTGCATCAAGTAAAGAAAAAGGTATTTTTTCATTAGAAGAAGCACGAATGTATTTGAATTTCCTCATTGCTGAAGGGATGATTCAAAAATATCGCCGTGGAAAATTTAATGCCTTAAGGCTCAATAAGAAACATCCAAAGGTTGCAGAATTATTGAGTTGTTGGACAAGCAAAATTAAAAACAAATGAGGAAATAATTTTCCGAGATAGAACAAAAAGGGCTGTTCGGGTCACACCTTCAAAATTCATTTTTGGATATAACGAACACAGAAATTAGTTTCATCACTATACAAACTCTTGCAGAAATCACAACGGATTTATTAAATCTTTGTTTTCGGTTTCACATAACAACTTCAAGCAAGATAAATTAGTTTGACGTAACATAACTGTTAAACCTGCAGGAATCATTTCAGTAATCATTACTTCTCAAGGGCAGTTTCAAGAATCCTATGTGATAAAGCTGTGACCAGTTCTTCCATTCAGTATTTAGACTTAACGAGCTAAGATTATCACGAAGCATGATAAAAAGAATTCAGGAAGGAAACTTAGTTTTTCTGACCTTGTGATGTTTGTGTGGCTTGTGAGGGTATAAAGTACAGACCTGCCTTGCCAAAGAGACTTTAAGGGTGGTATCCTTAGCTATGAATCTTTCATCTTTTCAGAGGCCGAGCAGGTATATAAATAGTGAGATTAATTCTGTTCACAAGGAAACTCCTGTCAAAGTGGCCCTTGCATTTCCTGATGTATATGAGATCGGGATGTCTCATCTCGGGCTAAAAATACTTTACAGGATAATAAACGACATCCCCTTTGCATCTGCTGAGAGGGTTTTTTCTCCATGGCTTGACCTTGAAGCTGAAATGAAGGCAAAGGGTATACCTCTTTCATCTTTAGAATCAAATCGTCCAATAAAAGACTTTGACATCCTTGGCTTTAGCCTTCAGTATGAGCTTTTATATACAACAGTCCTTAACATGCTATATCTTGGAGGTATCCCGCTAAGGGCTGAAGAAAGGAATAAATCTTCTTTTAATCATTATCCAATTGTTATCGCTGGTGGGCCATGCACTGTTAATCCAGCTCCGATGTCCCCTTTTATTGATGCATTCTTAGTAGGCGATGGAGAGGACGCTATAAGGGAGATAATTGATGCAGTTTATAGGTGGAAAAAAGATGGAGATGGCAAAAAGGAGTCTATACTTAAGGCTCTATCTGATATCGAAGGGATGTATGTGCCCTCTGTGCATAATAATCTCCCTTTATCCCCCTTTACTAAAGGGGGACATAGGGGGATTACAGTAAAGAAGGGTAAGGGGGGATTTGTTATTAAGAGGCGCTTTATAAAGTCTCTCGATGATGCACCGTATCCAGACAATCCGATCGTTCCTTATGCCTCTATAGTCCATGATAGGGTAAATATTGAGGTCTCGCGAGGATGTTCGAGGGGCTGTAGATTCTGTCAGGCCGGAATAATCTATAGGCCAGTTCGTGAGAGAAGTCCTGAAAAGGTTTTGGAAATAGCAGAAAAATCCCTGAAAAACACGGGATACGAAGAAGTTTCGTTTACATCCCTGAGTGCAGGAGACTATAGCAGTCTTTTAGAGGTAGTGAAGGGGTTTAATAAGAGATTTTCAAGGGATAAGATTGCCCTCTCACTCCCCTCTCTTAGGGTAGCTTCTATAAACTGTGACCTCCTGAGAGAGATACGTTCTGTAAGAAAGACAGGCTTTACTATTGCACCTGAGGCAGGCAGCGAGAGGCTGAGAAGGGTGATAAATAAAGACTTCTCCGAGGACGAATATGAAAAAGCCCTCAAGACACTCTTTGAAGAGGGATGGCATAACTTAAAACTATATTTTATGATAGGGCTCCCAACTGAGAGAGATGAAGATATAGAAGCGATTTTTAAAACGGCTGTAAAGGCGCTTAAAATTGCTAAACAATATACAAAAAGGTTCGTCAATATTAATGTTGGAATTTCTTCTTTTGTCCCAAAGCCTCATACACCCTTTCAGTGGTATAATCAGAGCCCTCTTGACGAGCTCAAAAATAAAAAAACTTATCTTAAATATGTCCTTACAGGAAAGGGCTTTAATATTAAGGCTCATAATGTGGAAATGAGCCTTCTGGAAGCGGCCTTTTCACGTGGGGGTGAAAACCTTGCTTTGCTTATTGAGAAATCCTGGGCATTGGGATGCAGGCTCGATGGATGGTCAGACATCTTCGACTTTGAGAAATGGGAAAGGGCGATGGATTTTACAGGGATAGATGCAGCAGACTTTGCAAGAAAAACCTACGGAGAATCAGATAAATTCCCATGGGAGGATATAGATGTTGGAGTGACAAAAGAGTTTTTGTGGAGGGAGAAACAGGAGGCTATTGAAGGAAATATAACTCATGATTGCAGAAAAATTTGTCAAATCTGCGGGCTTGGATGCGAAAAATCAGTCCTCAGTCCACTGTCCTCAGTCCACTGTCCTCAGACCGAAAGTCAAGATTCAAAAGACTCCGGACTCTCGACTCTCCCCTCCCCTAACGGCTATCAATTAAAGAAGAAATTCAAGCCTGTAAAAATAAGGGTCGAGTTTTCAAAGACAGACAGGTTAAGATTCTTGTCACATCTTGAGCTTATAGCTGTTTTGCATCGGGCAATAAGAAGGGCAGGGTTCCCCATCGTTTATTCAGAGGGCTATCATCCCTCTCCAAAGATGTCCTTCGGCCCTCCCCTTGGGGTAGGAATCAATGGGCTCAGTGAATATTTTGATGTGGAGATTGTGCCCCCGTTTGACATAATAATGAATAGGGGAAAGTTAAACAAAACACTTCCTAAAGAAATCTATGTTAAAGATATGGTGGTTATTCCATCAAAAGCAAAATCCCTAAGTAGCTTTATAGGAAGATATGAATATGAAATAAAAAGCAAAGATCTAAATCTCACTCATGTCAACAGCTTCTTAGAAAAAAAAGAGGTGGACATTGAAAGAGGGGAATATACAATAAATCTTAGGACGATGGTGGAGGAAGCGAGACAAATAGCTGAAGATATAATACATTTGGTAGTTGTAGATCAAGGAGATATAAAAGTAAGACTGGGCGAACTTCTTCCGAGGGTATTTAATGTTCCTTTAGAAGAGTTAGAGATAACGAGAGTAGCTCTTTATGGATGGAATAGCGGATGGGTAAAGCCCCTTGAGCAGATCACACAATGGACAGCGAGATCCTGATTAATGTTACACGTGAAGAAACGAGAGTAGCCCTTCTTGAAGGGGGGGTGGTTGTAGAATTTTATGTCGAGAGAAAACATGATGCAAGCCTCGTTGGGAACATCTATAAAGGCAGGGTCGTAAAAATTCTGCCGGGAATGCAGTCAGCCTTTGTTGATATAGGATTCGACAAGGCAGCCTTCCTTTATATTACTGACATCCGAGCTGATATTGTTGATATAGAGGAATATGCCCCTCTTCTTGAAGAAAAGGATAATTCCCTGGAGATCTTTTCGAGGAAGGGAAGAACAGAACTCACAATAGAAGATCTTGTACAGGAAGGACAGGAGATTCTCGTTCAGGTGTCAAAAGATCCTATCGGGAGCAAAGGTGCTCGTCTAACTTCATATGTGACGCTACCAGGCAGATATTTAGTGCTGATGCCTAATGTAGAACATATTGGTATTTCAAGGAGAATAGTAGACGAGGCAGAGAGAGCAAGGCTAAGAGGTATTGTGGAGACTATAAGACCAAAAGGGTACGGATTAATTATACGGACAGCAAGTGAGGGTTCTGTTGAGGAAGAAATTAAGAAAGACCTCGAGTTTCTCCTTCTTCTATGGGAAACGATATTGAAGAAAAAAGACAAGGTTACTGCTTCCTCCCTTCTTTACAGCGACCTCGACCTTGTATTCAGGAGTGTGAGAGATCTTATGAGCCCGGATGTTAAAAGGCTCGTTATAGACTCTGAGGATGAGTACGAAAAGCTCAAAGATTTTGTCAGAACAAACTTTGAAAAACTTTTAGGGAAGATAGAACTTTATGAAGGTACAGAAAGCATTTTTGATGCCTTTGGAATAGAGCTCGACATATCGAGGGCACTGGGAAGAAAGGTGTGGTTAAAATCTGGTGGCTACATCGTTATTGATCAGACAGAGGCAATGACTGTAATAGATGTGAATACGGGTAAGTTCGTCGGGAAAGAAGAGCTTGAAGATACAATTTTCAAGACTAATCTCGAAGCAGTAAAAGAAATAGCATATCAGATAAGACTCAGGAACCTAGGGGGCATCATTATAGTGGATTTCATAGATATGGAAAGACCTGAAAACAGGGAAAAGGTGTTTAATGCCTTTGTTGAGGCAATGAAAAAAGATAGGGCAAAAAATACGATTTCGCATATATCGGAACTTGGGCTCATACAGATGACAAGAAAACGTGTTAGGGAAAGCCTCGGCAGGATACTATGCGAGCCCTGTCCTTATTGTGAAGGTAAAGGCTTTGTCAAATCACCCCGTACGCTTTGCTATGAGATATTCAGAAAGATAAAGAAGATTGCAAGACGCGGTGGAGAAAAGATTATTGTTACAGCCCATCCCGTGGTTGCAGAGCTTCTCTCTGATGAGGAGAGGCCAGGGCTCGAGGTCATAGAAAATTTGTATAACTTAAAGGTTACTGTAAAAGAGAACCGGAACTTTCACCAGGAAAATTATGAGGTCACGGTGCTGTAAAAAGGCAGTGCCGAATTATAAGTTACGAGTTGTGAGAAGAGCAATAAAGGGAGGGATAGCCCTCGAGCGGTTTTTAATTCTGCATTTAGCAGAATTAACCTCGGAGGTCTATACGACCGAGAATGAGCGAGGGGGCTATTTCTCCCTTTAGTATCCTAATTTAACCCGGGTAATGCAGACATTGTTCAAAAATTTATTTAACTCGATGATTTATTGGAAATATCTTTATTGGTTATATCCACAAAAATATTCCAATAACCATCAGCCAGAGGTACACTAAGGTATCGAAAAATAAATTTTTTCACAACATCTGCATTATGTAAATGCATTTTTTGATTAATCG
>CAZXCW010000183.1:0-5298 GCA_964639385.1 uncultured Nitrospiraceae bacterium | reverse complement strand
AGATGTAGCAATGACCTTTGATGAATGTACTCCTTATCCTTCATCATACGAATACGCACTTCAGTCTCTTGAGTTGACGACAAAATGGGCAGAAACTTGTAAGGGGCTTCAAAAAGAAGGACAGGCATTGTTTGGAATCAGTCAGGGAAGTCTATTCAAGGACCTGCGTATAAAAGGGATAGAAAAACTCATAGAGATAGGTTTCGATGGTTACGCAGTTGGTGGTTTGAGTGTAGGAGAGCCAAAAGAGGAGATGCATGAAATGATATATTTCACAGCACCCCTTCTTCCACAGGATAAGCCGAGGTACCTCATGGGGATAGGAGACCTGAAAGATGTGCTGATTGCTGTTGAAGCAGGATTTGATATCTTTGACTGTGTCATGCCCACACGAAATGCACGAAATGGAACTCTTTTTACGAGTAGAGGGAGAGTAAGTATTAAAAGGACAGAATACAAATCTGACAGCAGGGCCCTCGACCCTTATTGCGACTGCTATACCTGTAGAAATTATTCAAGGGGATACTTAAGGCACATCTTTCTTTCAAAGGAGATACTCTCCATGAGGTTAAATACAATACACAACCTCCATTTCTATTTTAATTTTTTCGAGAATATGAGAAAATCTATCATTGATAACACATTTAAGGATTTTAAGATTACATGGGACGGGATACTCTCATAAAAAGAGATAACACTATACAAGTAAGAAAAGTCCTCATCTATACATTAATCCTGAACGCCTGTGTTGCCTTTGCAAAAGTCTTCTATGGATATATAACCAGCTCTGTCGCTATGATGTCTGATGGATTTCATTCCTTTTTTGACGGGATATCAAATATAGTTGGGCTTGTCGGTATATGGATAGCATCTCATCCACCTGATGAGGAACATCCCTATGGACATGGAAAATATGAAACTCTTTTTACAATAATCATTGCCGTTATGATCTTTGCCACGTGCTTTCAGATCCTGAAAAGGGTTTATCTCTTCTTTATTGATGGATATAAGACAAATGTTACCTCAATCAGTTTTCTTGTAATGTTTCTAACAATAGGGGTCAATATCTTTGTAACACTCTACGAATCAAAAAAGGGGGAAGAACTTGGAAGCTCTTTTCTGACAGCAGATGCTATGCATACAAAGAGTGATGTCTTCGCATCTATAGCCGTAATCATAAGCCTTTTTTTTGCAAAGAAGGGTTACTACTTAGCAGATCCTATTGTGGGAGTAATAATAACTGTCTTTATCGCAAGAATCGGCTATGAAATCCTCAAAAAGGCATCAGATATACTTGTTGATACAGTGTGTATAGACACCTCTACAATTAATTATGTAGTGAACAGCGTAGAGGGCGTAAAGGGATGTCATGACATAAGGACAAGGGGTTCTGTAAATTGCACATATCTTGATCTTCATGTTCTTGTAAACAGCAGTCTTTCAACAGAAAAGGCCCACGAGATTGCTGACAATATAGAAAAGAGGATTAAAAAAGAATTCCCTGCCGTTGTAGATATCGTTGTACACATAGAGCCCGATTCAGTAAATCATTAACCCGAAAAATGCAGTTACATAATGCAGATGCTGTGAAAAAATTTATTTTTCGATACCTTAGTGTACCTTTAACTGATGGTTATTGGAATATTTTTATGGATATAACGAATAAAGATATTCCCAATAAATTATCGAGTTAAATAAATTTTTGAACAATGTCTGCATTATGTAGGTTAAGGGACAGTAGATAGAAAGGGGGTAACTATGTTTCTCTATCTTGTACAACATGGAGAGGCAAAAAGGGAGGAAGAAGATCCAGCAAGGCCACTCTCTGATAAAGGCATTGAAGATGTTAAAAGGGTAGCATCTTTTGCATCGAGGTTAGAAATAACAGTAGAGGAAGTGCTTCACAGCGGTAAATTGAGGGCAAGGCAGACAGCAGAGATACTGGCTGATTACTTGAAGGTAACAAAGGGCGTTTCAGAAAGTGTTGGGCTTGCGCCTTTAGACGACCCTACATTTTGGGCAGAAAAGCTCAAAACAAAGGAGAATTCTCTCGTACTTGCAGGACATCTTCCAAATCTCGGATGGCTATCTTCTCTTCTACTCAGCGGTGATAAAGAAAAAAATATTATCGCTTTCAAGATGGGCGGAATTGTTTGCTTGAGGAGAGACGATGCAGGGAAGTGGTCTTTACAATGGATGATAACACCTGAAATCTTATAGCTTATAATCTATTTCTGAGCAGCCACCATCCCTCCAAGTATTTTCAGTTTTGATGCCTCGCCGAGGGCTATCATTGTGTCACCGGGTTCTATAACCGTACGAAATGTAGGATTAAACTTCATATCGCCGGTAGGTTTCTTGATTGCTACAATCATTACACCTAAATCCCTTCCGATACCGCACTGATCTAATGTAAGCCCGGTAAGTCCAGAACCTACCGGAATAGGTATCTCCTCTATCTGCAGATCTATATTACCACTCTTTGTAGCAAACTCTATAAAGTCAACAACGGCTGGTTTGAGTACGGTATGAGCTATTCTGAGTCCACCAGTATGATAGGGCGAAATGACTCTATCGGCACCTGCCCTTAGAAGTTTTTGTTCGGAGCCTTCCTCGCCTGCCCTTGCAACTATAAAAAGGGCAGGATTCAATCCCTTTGCACTCAAAACTACATATAGGTTTTCTGCATCGGTAGGCAGTACGGATATTAAACCTTTTGCCCTTTCGATACTGGCCTCTTTTAAGACATCGTCTCTCGTGGCATCGCCCACAAGAATAAGGGTCTCCTCCTTTTCCTGTAAAACAGGGTTCTTCTCGATAGCAACAAATTTTACCTTCTCACCCTTCAATTCTTTTGCTATTATCCTCCCCATCCTGCCATACCCGCAAATAATATAATGGTCCTTTAATTCTTTAACCTTTTTTTCCAATCTACTCCTCCCGAATAATTCTTGAATCTCGCCTTCTAAAATAAATTTGGCACCAATTCTGAGTGCATAGAGCATGGTGCCTACCCCGCTTATTATAAGGATAATCGTAAACCACCGTCCAGCGGAAGAAAGTTCTTTAACCTCCTTATACCCTACAGTGGTAAGGGTTATTACGGTCATATACAGGGAATCCAGAAAATTCCATCCCTCTACGACCATGTAGCCAATAGTTCCAAAAGAAACAATAAAACCTATGAGCCCAAAAACAAGAATCAGTCTTTTCCTGAACTCTCCCATTTATCCTCAATCTCCATACATACACTGTATCATCAAAAGAAAACAAGTCAAATACTCTTTCATGTTTTTTCCATGCCTTTATTCATCAAGTCAGCAGCCTTTTAAAATAACAAATTTCAGTTGCCAAGGAACAAACAATGCCTATAGATTGAATATCTTTAAACCTGAAATCTTTGCGATATTGTCAAAATCTGAATCATTGTGAAGTAGGAGCAGGTTATTCTCTATCGCTGTCTGCGCTATAACACAGTCTATAGTGCTTCCAATTGTTAAGCCTTTCTTTCTGCACCGAAAGAAAATCTTTGCAGCAGCGGCATACGACTCCTTATCGTCTTTCAGTGAATAAAATCGTTGGGTATCAAGGTACTTTTTCACCCTCTCAAAATCTTTTTCGGTCTTAACACCCTGTAAGGTTTCCTGATAAATGAGTGAATTAATTCCAAAAGGGATATTGTTGTCAAGAACATATTGAAATCTGAGCATTGCATCATTTTCAGCCCCCTGCAAATAACCAATCATTACAGATGTGTCAACAAGAACCACATCAAGCTCCCTTCCTTAATCTCTTATAATCGTAACCGGCTCTGAACTCTATCTTTCCCCTTAAATCCCTTAGGTCCAATCTCTGCTTGGCATCAATAAACTCCTTGAGCGCTTCGTGTAGGAGTTCCTTTTTTGTTTTTGCTTTTGAAAATCGGAATGCTTTTTTGACTATCTTATCATCCAATACTATGTTCGTCCTCATACTATACACCTCCTTATACACATACTATAACACATTTAATCCGGCTATGGTCGAAAATAACAACTCCCTTCATCCCTTTGTCCCTCGATCCCTCCCGCCTTTGACCGCGGTCGCAATCCCTTTTTAATCAGGTCTTCTTATCTTCAGACTTTAGCTCGATGAAAGAGAAAGGATACGAGTTTCAATCCTTGTTTTAATGGAAGCTGTCTTCAAACAATACTTCTGAACTGGTAGATCTTTTACTCTTCAGGTGTGTAGATGAAATTTGACTTTAGACATATTAGATAAAGTCTCGCCTATTTATAACACATAGAAGAGTGTATTCTTAAAATTATGTTCCCCGACAAGTACTCACAGAAGCAAACACTCCTGTATAAGCTGATAATTATGCGTGTTCCTTATGTAAATCATTATTCATCAGTCTATCTCCGCTTCAAGCTTGTCCCTTGCCTTTCAGGAAATGATAGCTTCAGTAACCCTAGGGCAAAGTCAATAATCAACAGGCTGTTGAAAAACCCTTCTAAAAACTATTCATTTTAGAATTATGAAATGCTAGACTATTGCACTTCAATTTTAAGGAGGTGCAATTGTTAGGAGAAAAACGGAGAAGTGAACCAATGTTCTACTATATTCGGATGGAAGACATAGTTCCCGAAGGCCATCTGTTAAGACTTATTGATCAGAGTATAGATTTTGGATTTATTAAAGAAAAGGTAAGGCATTTATACAGTCATACAGCTCGTCCATCCATTGATCCTGAAATATTATTACGCATGCTTCTTATCGGCTATTTATACGGGATTACATCAGAGCGGAGACTATGTGAAGAAGTGAAGATGCATATAGGGTACAGGTGGTTTGTGGGATTAAGCCTTGAAGACAAAGTACCAGATCATTCAACATTCTCAAAGAACCGTCACGAAAGGTTTTCAGAAGATGATCTTTTTCAGCAGATATTTGATGAGATTATAAACCAATGCATATCCAAAGGGTTATTGACAGGGAAACACCTGACAGTAGACAGCACATACATACGAGCTAATGCGTCATTTAAGAATCTTGAGCCTATTGTAGTTGATATAAAGCCAAAGGAATATATAGAGAAACTCGAAAGAGAAAATCCAGTAGAAGAAAAACCGTGGGAGCCTGGAGATGATTATCCACATAGGGGACAGAAGATTAGCAACAATACACATAGGTCAAAAACAGACTCTGATGCAAGGCTGTCGAGGAAATCCCTCAGGGCGACAACAGAACTTTATCATGCAGCAACATATGTAATGGACAATAAGAGCAGAATAATCATCGGGGCAGACGCAGGCAAAC
>CAZXCW010000182.1:0-5329 GCA_964639385.1 uncultured Nitrospiraceae bacterium | reverse complement strand
TAGCTTTTCTCAATTGTATAGGCATGCATCTTTTTCAGTATTGGTTCATCGATGTATCCTTTGAACATTGAGGGGATTTCTGTACCATGGCTTTTCATATACCTCAAATTAATGAGGTTGAGCCAGTATTCTATACCCTGAACAAAGAGGTAACTAAAGAATATGATCAGAAGGTATTTTTGCATATTTTACAGAGGAATTTAATTTTTGTTGTAATAAGGACCCTCTATTCTTTTACCTGAGTTCGATGAACAACCATGGTTTAAATCTGCACACATAATTTTTACATCACCCTGAATACATATCTCCTCAAATCCAATTTTTCCCCAGAAAGAAAGTGCGATACCGTTGTCTATTTTAACCCTAACTTTTATCTTTTTTGCTATAGAATATCTTCTAAGATTTTGAGCAAAAACATTAAATGCCCTTGTTCCAAGACCCAATCGCCTGTTATCTTTTTCAAAGATTATAATGGTCATTTCAGCAGAATTCCCGAGAAGCAAATTATACAGGCCAATAAAGCCTATCCGCTTTGAATTGTTTTCTATGCAATAAGAAAGCACGAAGTTCTTTTTTAACCACCACCAGACAGAAAACCATGATGAAGATATCGGGCAACTTAAGCCATTAGCGGCTAACATGTCTTTATCCTTTAATCCGCTACTTAAAAAAGGACCGTCCATAATCCTCACAGGTCTAAGTTTGATGTTGCCATCTTTCATAGATCTCGGAATTCTGGCATAAAAGATGTGTCTCATAATCAATTACCTTCTTTAGTTCAATGGCATCTCTTTATCGCCCTTGTAATATTGTTTAATAATGTTTACCGTAAGAATGTTGAATACAAGCCATGCAAATCCAGAGGCATACCCTCCAAGGACGTCTGTTAGCCAGTGCACATTCAGATATATGCGACTTACGCCAACAAAAATAATTAAAAGGACCGATATTAAAAATACTATTAGTCTTAATGTCTCACTTTTAATCGACTTCCATGTCACATATATTAGAAAACCATATATGACCATTGCAGCAAAGGCATGGCCGCTCGGAAAGCTATATCCATGTGCGATAGAAAGATTGGTCTCAGGACGCGGGCGGTGAAAAAGCAACTTCATAATAGCAAGGAGAATTTCACCCATACCGGCCACAAGAAAAAGTGTAAAAAGTCCCCACCAGTCCTTATGACGAAAAAGATATACGAATAAAATTCCAACCGTTATTATTGCGAGATAAACTCCTCCTATATTGGTTATATCAACCATAAACCTTGTTATTTCAGGATTAGCTACCTGTTCTAAAAGCCCCTGCATCCTGAAGTCGAGATAAAAAAGGGTCTCCTTATTTATCAAGTCTTCCACTATCTCACCAAAGGAAAGAAGGGCAAGGATAAGAAGGACAATACCTGCTGTGAGATTCAATCCGTACCAGCGCTCTACCCTAAAACGGTCTTTCATAAAATTCCAGGTCTTTGGTATCTGAGATGATATTTTTCTGTCTATCCAGCTAACCTTTTCAGAGACCAATCGTTTCCTTTTTGTAAAAAGAAAATAAATATATATAGCGGTAATCGCGCCTATAAATGCAAAGATCCCCATGCGGCCGAGATATGTCTTAATAGTCTCCCAACTGTTGCCAACAAAATATCCGACCAAAGAAAATGTTGTGGCCCATGCTATGCCACCGGCCACGTTGAAAAAGAGAAACTTTGGATAATGCATCTTCGAAATCCCGGCAATGACTGGTGAAAATGCCCTAAGCCATGCCATGAAACGGCCCAGAAATACAGTTTTTCCTCCATGTTTATCAAAAAATTCTTTAGCTTCGTCAAGATGTTCTTTTTTGAGGAAAAAATATTTGCCGTATTTTGTCAAAAATTTTTCACCAAAGTGGCGACCTATAAAATATCCTATCGTATCCCCCCCTATTGCACCTAAGGAGGCAATATATATAACGTAATTCAGTTCTAAAACTCCCCTTGAAGCAAGAAGCCCGGCTATGACTACCATGCTTTCACCAGGCACAAGAAAGCCGAGGAGTGCCGAGGTCTCAAGAAAGGTCATCACGAATAAAGCATAGTATACCCATTGGTTTATATGGGGCAGGATTATATTCAGAATATGTTTTTCCATATTCATAAATATTATACCGCTATTGCGTTAATCTTCCTGTAATCTTTCTCTTCTTATAATGAAACCGCAAACTGAAATCAAGCACAAGCTTACGGATTTCACCCGTGAAAGGAGGTGGCAAAGATAAAAAGGAGGACGATGACCGCAATCAGTGGTGTTTTCGTAGAGATTTTACGCGAGGCAACGGGGATCTTACATTTACCCCAGGCGCATGGGAAAGGAACAAAAATGCGTGAATAGGAGGGAGTTAATTTAATGAGGGAAAATTTGCCGGACCTGCCATTTTTGGTGGTTCCCATTCTAGCATGTGGGGTTTATTTCTTGTTTTTTTGCTTTTTCCCAACCGAGCCCACATACGCTGCCGTTTGGGGAGACGCAAGTATCGGAATTTATCCAGTGGAGAGCCGCATTGTTGCGCCAAACGGCCTGGTCTACAATCCGTTAGCCTATATAGGAGTCAAACTGAATATTGGGAATGACAATATTTATATTTTTGATGAAAATGTTCTCCTTCTTGAGAGACCCACCCCCGGCGTGACTACTAATACAAATCAGGGAAGCTTTGATTTTACCAAGAGGGAAATGGATTTTAAGATTGGTTTAGCAGCTAAGCCATTTGATAGCAAGCATTTTGAGTTCAGGCTTTGGGGCATCTCATTAAATAATTTGAACAGGGGAAATAGTCAGAACAAGCCGTCCGGTTTTAAAGATGGCTTCGCGGCGGAAACACGCTATTATTTCAGCGGCAAAAAGTTATGGGGCCATTTAACCGGGGGATATTATTTTACAAAAACGCTTGTTGCTCCAAATGGGGAGCCTTTTAAACCCGGTATATTTGTGGGGGGGAACTTAAATTATAATTTACTGGAAGTGCCTCAAAAACTGTATGCCTTTATAGACATCACAGTTATAAACCTATTTGGAAGGTTTGAAGGCGGCTTGGCATGCAGACCGCTAAAAAATCTTCCCGATACGGAGATGCGCCTCTCCGGGAGCAGATATCTTAACCTTAAGGAGAAATCGCCAAGCGAGACCACAGTTTTGTTTGAAATAAGACATTATTTCAGGACTAGTAAGGCAAGCAATATCCAGCCGGATTATACAAATATCGAGAGTGAGCCGATTTCAAAAAAGGGCGCCGTTTATAAGCCCGCGGCCGAGCCGATGGCGAAGGATGTCTGGTTTGATTCCAAGATGATGTACGTGCGTCTTCTTGACGGAAGAGAGATCGGGGTGCCCCTTGAATGGTTTCCCAAGTTGCGGGATGCACAGGACGGGCAAAGAAAAAGATGGCGCCTGACAGGCAGCGGGACAGGGATTCATTGGGAGGACCTGGACGAGGATATCTCTGTAGCGGAGCTTTTGAAATGATAGGTGCGGACCTTCCCTTTAAGGATTGCAGCCAGGGATAAATCTATTATGGCTTCAGACTGGCACACAGTTGGTAGGAGGAAGAAGTCAGCAATCCATCTGACATTGTCAGATATGTCAAATTCTATCTTTTACAGATTATGCGTACGAAAAAACAAAAGGAGACTAAACATGAAAAAAGCACAGATTGAAATCAGTATCGTAAGAATACTGATTTTGTTATTGAGTTTGACCGCAATTTCTTCAGCTTTTGCCGAACAACAGGAACAAGCAGAAAAAGTTATCATCGGAACGATCGTCGACATAACCAGCAATCTTGTTGCGGTTCAGAAAGGAGATGATTACACGATTCGTGTAGTTTCAGTGCCCGACGCTCAGCTTACAGGGCTGGCGCCTGGAAAGATAGTAAAAGCGCATGGCCTTGTCAGCGGAGGGCTGTTTCTCGCCGATGAGATAAAAATTACTGGCGGCAGCCCATGGTCTGAACCGAGTACACCTTTGCAACCCTCCGGCCAAATTGACCATATACTCTTTTTGATTCAGGAAAATCACACGTTCGATAATTACTTTGGCACTTACCCGGGAGCCGAGGGATTTCCGCAAGGGCTTAAGGTACCTTTACAGCCAGGCGGTCCTCCAACTATTGCTCCCTTTCACTTTATCCGTAGGTTGACCCATGACATGCGCCACAGATGGAAAGCAGCACATGTTGCAATTGACGGCGGCAAGATGGATGGATTTATCTTGGCCGAGCATTCCATAGATACAATGGGTTATTACGACAGTACCGATATTCCCAATTATTGGGCTTATGCGAGGCAGTTTGTTCTATCCGATAATTTTTTCTCTTCTCTCGCTGGGCCATCACTCCCAAATCATCTTTACACTGTGGCAGCTCAGTCTGGCGGTCTGGTGAAAAATCTAAAACAGCCGCCCGAGGAAGGTTTTAACTTTTCTACCATGGCCGAGCTTTTGGGAGCATCGGGAATATCATGGAAATACTACGAAGGCAGTGCAAATCCAGAAGAGTTCGGGCTCTGGAACCCCCTACCAGGATTCAAGACCTTCATGGAAAGCAAAGAACTGATGTCTCACCTTGTTAACAACGCCGATTACTTTCGCGATTTACGTGAGGGCCGGTTGCCAGCAGTAGCTTGGATTATTCCAAACAAGGACGAAAGCGAGCATCCTATACACGATATTCAGCTCGGCATGTGGTATGTAACTGTTCTTGTCAATGCCTTAATGAAAAGTCCGTACTGGCAGAATAGCGTCCTAATAATCACCTGGGATGATTACGGAGGATTTTATGACCACGTTCCGCCGCCCCAGGTTGATGAATATGGTTACGGGCCGCGTGTACCGTGCATAATTATCTCGCCCTATGCGCAGGCTGGGCTGATTGATCACACCCAGTACGATTTTACCTCTGTGCTGCGCTTCATTGAGGATCGCTTTAATCTGAACCCTCTGACTGATCGCGACAAAAATGCCAATAGTTTGGAACAGAGCCTGAACCTTAACCAGCAGTCTCTGGCTCCGTTCTTAATTACGAAACCGCTTGGTCTATCGGTGCACTAAGGGGTAAGATGATTTGGAATCACGGATCAGCACCAGTGGTATTTGTCTCGATGATAGTCACGGTGAGAAGTTCTGAAAAGGTATTTAGTTGTATGGATGGTTAAGCTAACAATCCTCAAGACATCTGTAAGATGTGTATTTTCAGTTGAACTGAAAAGTGGAGAAAGATCGCGCAGAATCATGGCTCTCACATAGAAAAGAGATATTTTTTGCAGCTTCTGACCTATACTACTTTCTTCCTAAAA
>CAZXCW010000181.1:0-5355 GCA_964639385.1 uncultured Nitrospiraceae bacterium | reverse complement strand
AATTGCATGCCCCATCTTGCCAAGTATGGAATCCTTTTTGTTTTCAACACCCCAGGGAATATTGAGCATGAACCAGACGAGGATGGAGACAGCGAATATGTATGTCCCTGCCTTTATAACAAAGTGTCTGAGCTTCTGCCATGTATGTATCATGAGAACCCTCATGGTCGGTATCCTGTATGGCGGAAGCTCCATGATAAACATGGGCGCTTCTTTTTTGAACATGGTCTTCTTCAAGACCATGCCCAGAAGAATCGCCATGACAATTCCAAGCACATACATCGACCAAAGGACCGTTCCCGCATTTCTTGCAAAGAAGGCGCCTATGAATACCACATACACGGGAAGCCGTGCCCCGCAGGACATGAGGGGAATGAGGAATGCTGTAAGCCTCTTGTCCCTCTCGCTTTCAAGGACTCGCGTGGCATAGATGGCCGGGGCATTGCAGCCGAATCCGAGCAGCATGGGTATAAAAGACTTGCCATGAAGTCCCAGGGCATGCATCAACCTGTCCATTACAAAGGCAGCCCTTGCCATATAGCCACTCCCCTCGAGGAAGGTGATAAGAAACATCATTGCTCCTATGACAGGTACAAACACAAGGACAAATCCGACACCTGCAATCACGCCGTCAGTGACAAGTGAGTGTGTCCAGCCAGGGGCATGGAGAAAACCTAAAATTGCTTCAGCCCAGTTTTTTAATGGGCCTGTCCTCGTCTCATCTATCCAGTCGGCAAAGGGTTTTGATACATCAAAGGCGAGTTTAAAGACAACCCACATAGCAGCTAAAAATATCGGGATGCCGAAGAATCTGTTCAATACTATCCTGTCTATCTTTTCCGTTAATTCCGTCTTTTTGATATGAGGCATCTTCAAGACTTCACGGGTGAGGCCTGCAGCCTGTGCATATCTTGTATCAACCATCAATGATTCGACGTCTTCTCCGTGGGCCTTCCGCAAGTGGCTGAGCGTTTCGCCAAGGAGGCCGCTCTCCTCGAGACCGGTCTCCTCAAGAATATATAAGTCTCCCTCCATGAGTTTGAAAGCGAGCCATCTCAGCGGATACTCGGCAACGACTGAAGAATGATCCTTCCCCAGGTGCCCCTCGATTATCCGTGCCGCTGATTCGATATCTTCGCCATAGTGTAACTGCTTTGGCAGATGCACTAAAGGATTATCCGCTATCTCGGTAACCACTTTTAACAGATCAATCAACCCTGATTTTCTGGTCGCTACTGTCGGAATTACTTTGACCCCGAGCATCCTCTCTATAATTTTCGTGTCTATCTTATAGCCTTTTTTCTCTGCCTCGTCATAGATATTTAGAGCAATAACCACAGGTACTCCGAGTTCGAGCATCTGAACCGTAAGATAGAGATTCCTTTCGAGGTTTGTTGCATCTACCACATCGATAATCACATCTGGCTTTTCGTGCACAAGATAATCCCTTGCGATAATTTCTTCCTGGGTATAAGGGCTTAAACTATATGTACCTGGCAGATCCACAAGTCTTATTCTTCTTTCTTGATACTCGAAAACCGCTTCCTTCTTTTCAACTGTAACCCCAGGCCAGTTGCCTACATGAAGCCGTGTACCGGCAATTGCATTGATTAAGGTTGACTTGCCTGAGTTTGGGTTGCCCGTTACAGCCACAGTAATAGTGCTTTTTTCTCCATGCAGGTTGAAGCCTGCAGCTACTTCCTCCTTTAACTCTGATCTCATTTAATTACCTCCACCGAAATTCCCTCTGCCTCTTTTTTTCTGAGAGAGAGATTATAGTTCTTGATCGTTACCTCTATGGGGTCGCCGAGTGGTGCTATCTTCTCAACCTTTACCTCTTCGCCCACAAGAATCCCCATATCCATGAGCCTCCTTTTCAAAGGGCCGACTGCTCCTATTTTTGTTATCTGGCCTTTTTCACCTGGCTTAAGTATTGAAAGATTCATGTCAACCTCCTCACCATTATCTTCATTGCCATGCCACGACCAATGGCAATCCTTGACTCGTCTACTTTTATAAGTAGCGGACCACGTCCCTCGTTGTTTAACATTTCAATTATTTTGCCACTGCGGATTCCGATATCCTCTATTCTCGCATCAGCTTGTCCTTTTTCTTTACAGCCAGCGCGGCATCTCCTTCTGCAGGAAAAAACCTCCACTACCTCTGCCTTTTCGCCAGCACTCAGAAACCCCAAAGGTAATATATTCCTCTCCAATACACACCTCCCTCAAAATTTAAATACCAATTCTGTTGAGAATAAGAATTTATTATCGCTGGGCCTTTCTTTGCGGTCTGAAAAACCATTGTCGGCATGCACGTAGGCACCCTCGGCCCTTATTAAGAGGTTATTAGTAAAATTATAAGTGGGAGTGAGGGTAGCCGCATAGATGCTTTCTGCATCCAGGTTTGGAAGATATATGCCGCTCTTCCCTTGCTGGATATATTCAAGCCTTAACGGCAGAGAGAATTTGTTGAAAGAAGGGGCGAGATACAAGGCGGCACCTATGGATGAGCGGTCTTCAAAATACCTTCCCATTTTGCTGCTCCACCTCCAGTAATCAACATTCAGCGCCATGTATAAATTATGGATTGTATACTCTGCCGTAATACCTGTAAGGTGCCTGAGACCGGTTAAATGGTAGTAGTAGAGGCTCAGACCGACGCCTCCGATGTTATCATTCATACCGGCCTCCCATGAATAGGAATCCTGGACGTTCTTAATGAGTCCATTGTCATATTCCGTTTCGTATTCATCACTGACAAGCCTGTGTTTAAATATGCTGCTCCATATTCTGAAGTCTTCACCGAAGGAATATGACGTCCTTGCCGCTTAACCCCCCTGTTATACTTATGCTGCCAAGGTAAGGACTTAATATCTTTATCCCCTTCTTTTTTTCGCCTTTCTCTTCCACCTTTTCATTTGCAACTAATTTAACGCCATTCGCAACTTCTGCATCAGAGGCGACTGATTCATTGTCGTATCCGTACTGCCCGTTTATTTCGAGCTGGAACTTCCCCTTGCCCTGAGTGCCTGTGTCATCAGTTATCAAAGGATGTTCAGCAAATGCTTCTCCTGAGTTAATGATGACCATCAATACAACCCATAGAATCTTATGCTTTACTCCCGGCTTCTGAATCCCTTTCATCTTCTCTCTCCTTTCTTGACTCTGGACTCAGAGGCCGCTGGTCTTTTTGATTTAATATTACGTTCCCATTACACAACTTCTCAAAATCTTCCTTCGCAAGAGGGACAAGACAAATCCTCTTGCAGCGCCGGCATTTTAGCTCTATCCCTTCATAGGTTATCAGCGCCATCAGACTGCCGCATCCGCACCGTAACTGCTGTCATTCACTTAAACATTTTTTCAAAGCTATTCCTTTTTCATAAATGCCTGAGTTTATTATGGGCATCTTTATAGAATCCGTACATTTCTATTGATAATGATAAGCATTATCAATCAAAGAGGAAAAATTTTTATCTACATTTTTTACATAATCCATATATTTCGAGCTTATGTTTCTGCGGGAGAAAGTCATTTGCCTCGGCAAGCTTATCCTGGAGTTTTTCAATCCTCTCATCTCTGACTTCTATAAATTTTCCGCATTTGAGACAGATGAGATGATCGTGGTGCTCATGTCCGATTTTCTGCTCGTACCTTGTTTTCTGTTTCCCAATCTTTATTTCATCAGCTACGCCACAGGCAGACATAAGTTTCAAATTCCGGTCTACTGTCGCATAGCCAATGTCTGGGTCCGTTGTCTTTACTAAGTTGAACAATTCTTCCACCGTAATATGTCTGTTCGCAGAAAGAAATGCATCAAGAATTGCTTCCCTTTGCCTTGAATGGCGCAACCCCTTTTCTTTTATATAACTTCTAAAGATATCTTTTGCCTTATTGATAACCATGGCAAATTTCCATTTCTTTCTGATAATGATTATTATGATTAATATCATTATTAATTATGGGATATCAAATTGTCAAGTCTTTTTTGAACTCTCTCTAAAAGTGGGAAATAGAAACGGAAGGGTTTCTTCTTAATAATCCCAAGAGGCACCGACGGCATCAATTTTATTCCGTAATTATCAGAAATTAGAAATATCCGGAATACGGATTTCTATGTGAACTGATGTACTCTATCGAGACGCTAAGAGGTGTTTGCTACAGGAAGAATTCGATGGGTATCAGAAACCTCTCAGGGAGTTTAGTTTATGTGGAAATCTTTGTAGCTCAAGCAACGCAATGGCTGCAATACCTCATGGTAGTAAAAGATAAAAGGGTCGCACCTTCAATATTCAATTATTTTGAGAATAAAAGTCTAAATATAACGCTTGTCGTTTAACGCATTACGTTATATAATATTACGGGTGATAAAGTCATTTAGGGACAAAGAAACAGAGAAAATACACAATCGAGAGGTATCTGGTAAATTGCCAAGAGATATCCAGCAAGTTGCATTGAGAAAATTACGCATGATTAATAATGCTAAAATTCTGAATGACCTGAGAATACCACCAGCAAACAGGTTGGAAAAACTGATAGGTAAACGAGAGGGACAATATAGCATTAGGATCAATGAGCAATGGCGCATCTGCTTCACCTGGCGAGGTGGAGATGCCTTTGAAGTAGAAATAACAGATTATCATTAGAAAGGAGGGCTATGAAAAAGGAGAAGTTACACCCTGTACATCCAGGCGAGGTACTTTTGGAAGAATTTCTCAAGCCAACGGGTATAAGTCAGAATAGACTTGCCCTTAATATTGGAGTACCACCGCGGAGAATTAACGAGATTGTCCTCAGAAAGCGGGGAATTACTGCAGATACTGCCCTAAGGCTCGCAAAGTTTTTTGGAACATCAGCCGAGTTCTGGCTTGGTTTGCAGGCACAATATGATTTAGATGTTACTTCCGAGGAACTCGGCGACCGTCTGGAGCAGGAAGTAAAGGCGTATGCAAAAGCCGTATAACTAATAGAAATCAGCTACTAATCACGCTTTCGTGCAGCCGCCCGCTGATTCAGGTGTTAAGGTGAAAACTTTATATAATTTTCCCAATAATAAAGAAGCTCTCTTGTTGCCCTGAGGTCGCCAATACAATACCTCAAAAGAAAAAAGAGTCAACCCTTTGATATTCAATTATTTCGAGAACAAAAGCTATCAAATAAATTCAGCGATTCGATAAACCTTCCCGAAAGAGTTTGGCGGACAAGCCTGTACTGCTGATTTCCATAGTTATTGATACATGTAAAATAATGTCCTATGTTTTTGTTCTGCCCAATTGTATCCTTGTCATTCCTGCGGAACAGGCTGTTGCAGTTTCTGGGTATTAATAAACTTAACATGAGCCACTCGATCGAA
>CAZXCW010000180.1:0-5477 GCA_964639385.1 uncultured Nitrospiraceae bacterium | reverse complement strand
AGGGGTACGGGGAGATTTATGGAGAATAGATTTATTCAAAAAATCCCCCTCATTCCCACTTTGCCAAAGGGGAGGAATTTAAGATTTTTTGCTCGTCTTGGCAAAAAAGGATGTAAGCTTCTTCACTACATTATCGCTTTGACAATGAGGACAATTGATCTTCGGTTTTGCTTCAAATTCTTTAAGAGAAAGGAAAACGGTAAAGTCTCTTTTGCAGTCATTACACAAATACTCATATGCTGGCATAATGACTCCCCCCTTTCAAGCTTTTAAGTTCATAAAATTTATACCACAAGAAAACATGCAAACTCAAGAAATCGGGTTAACCCGAAAAATGCATTTACATAATTCTGCATTATTTTAGTTAATTTAATATTCCTTTCAAATTCTTTTCATGTACTGGCCCGTAAACCGTGAGCGAAAACCCTTCTTTTTTTATCAGCTTCTCCGCAAGGTCTTTTATGTGGCTAATGGTGATCGAATCGACTTCTTTCATAATCTCCTTCGGGGAGTAATATCTGCCATGATATATTTCCTGACGTGCAATATTGGTCATACGACTACTCGTTGATTCAAGCCCGAGGATTATGTTTCCTTTAAGATGGTTTTTGGCGCGCTGCAACTCTACCTCGTTGAGTGTTGATTTTAAATCATGCATTTCTTTAAGAATCAGCTCTGCTACCTCCCCTACCCTTTTTCTGCTTATACCGGCATAAACACCCCATATACCCGTATCAAAATAGGATGCGATAAATGAATAGATTGAATATGCAAGTCCCCTTTTTTCCCTTATCTCCTGAAAAAGCCGTGAGCTGACACCGGCCCCGAAAATGGTATTGAGTACAAAAAGGCTGTAGCGTTCTTCGCTGGTCTGGGGAATACCTTTCACTCCCAGACACAAATGAGCCTCAGAGAGTTCTTTATGGAACACTTCAAACTTACTCTTAAAAACTGGCGGAGGACCTTTTTCGGGCTCGGAGCCCCTTCTCAAGCCACCGAGACTCCTGTTAAGCATGTCAATGAGTGCTTCGGATTCAAAATTTCCAGCACAGGATATAACCACATCCTTTGTACCGTAATACTTTCTTATGTGCGAGGTGAGGTCTTCTCTTGTAAAAGATCTCACCGTTTCCCTTTTTCCAAGCACAGGCTGTCCCAAGCCTGTATGATCCCAAATTGTCTGGTTGAATAAGTCATGAATATAGTCATCAGGCGTGTCTTCAACCATCTTTATCTCTTCTTTTATGATTCTCTTCTCTTTTTCTATATCCTCTTCCGGAAATGTCGAGTGCAGGAAGATGTCTGAAAGCAATTCGATACCCTTTTCAATGTATTCATCGAGGACCTTCACATAGAATGTTGTGTTTTCTTTTGATGTGAACGCATTGAGCTCCCCCCCGAGGGAATCAATCTCAACAGCTATATCCTTTGCCGTTCGTTTATTTGTTCCTTTAAAGAACATATGTTCAAGAAAATGGGATATTCCATTTTTATGGGGTGTCTCGTTTCTTGAACCCACCTTGACCCAAACGCCGAGGGACACAGAGCGCATATTCTTCAGTAGCTCCATAACTACAGGTATACCGTTCGACAAGTGTTCTTTTCTAAACATGGATGGCTATCGTTTAACCCGAGAATGAGCGAAAATACGATACCCTGCCTCAATACTATGGTTCATAGTATTTAAAATAAATTTTTGAACAATGTCCGCATTATTTGGATTAAGGACTATGTTTATAGACTGAAACTATGAGAAAGCTTTTCCCGTTCTCTTTACGGTCTTATGCTCCCTCATCGCTTCTTTCCGGGATAGGCGTACCCTCCCGAACTTGTCTATCTCAATGACCTTTACAAGAACTTCGTCTCCTTCGTTTATCTCGTCTGTTACCTTTGATATCCTCTTATCTGATATCTGTGATATATGAAGTAGACCCTCAGTTCCAGGGAGGACTTCAACAAATGCTCCAAAGTCAACAATTCTTTTTACCCTGCCTAAATATATCTTTCCGAGTTCGACTTCAGCGGTAATACTGTTGATTATATCCATTGCCTTTTTGGCAGATTCTCCATCCGGGGAGGCTATATTTATAAGGCCACTGTCGTTTATATCTATCTTTACGCCTGTCTGTTCAACAATACCTCGGATAACCTTCCCACCTGTTCCTATTACATCACGAATCTTGTCCTGCTTAATCTGCATCGTATAAATTCTTGGAGCATATGGTGCAAGGTTTTCTCTTGGGACAACGATCGTCTCTCTCATCTTGGAAAGTATATAGAGCCTCCCCTGTCGTGCCTGTTCGAGTGCCTTTTCCATTACTTCATGCGGGATACCACCTATCTTTGTATCCAGCTGGAATGCGGTAATCCCTTTATCTGTACCTGTCATCTTGAAATCCATATCCCCAAGATGATCTTCGAGACCCAGAATATCAGTGAGAATGACAACTCTGTCATCTTCTTTTATAAGCCCCATTGCTATACCCGCAACATGAGTCTTAATCGGAACACCTGCATCCATCAATGCAAGGGAGCCCCCACATACAGTTGCCATAGATGAGGATCCATTTGACTCTAAAATGTCAGATACCACCCTAATTGTATAGGGAAACTCTGTCTTAGTAGGTATAACAGCTTTGAGAGCCCTTTCCGCAAGCATACCATGTCCTATTTCACGCCTCCCTGGTGCCCTCAATGGTTTTACCTCACCGACACTGAAAGGTGGAAAATTATAGTGCAACATGAATGTCTTTGAAGATTCACCCTCAAGAGAATCAATCCTCTGTTCATCTTCTGCGGTACCAAGAGTCGTAACGGCAAGACATTGCGTCTCTCCTCTCACAAAAAGCGCCGACCCATGAGTCCTTGGTAGGATGCCGACCTCGCAGCTTATTTTCCTTATTTCTTCAGGGCGCCTCCCATCCACACGAATGTTTTCATTGAGGATCATGCCCCTCACAAGCTCCTTCTCTATATCATTAAACACCGACCCAATCTCCCTTGAGATATCAGTCTCTCCAGTGTTGAGACTTTTAATTGCCTCTGAGAGTATCTCGTCGAGTGTTTCCTGCCTTCTCAGTTTATCAGGAATAGTAATAGCACTCTTTATCTTCTCCATAGAGATATCTGTAACAACCTTTTTGAGCTCTTCATCCACAACAGGAAGCGTTATCGCCCTCTTATCCTTAGCAACAATTGTTCGTAATTCCTTTTGAAAAGCGCACAGGCGCTTGATATCTTGATGTGCCAGCCATATAGCCTCAAGAAGGTCCGCCTCTGTAATTTCCTGACCTTCGCCCTCCACCATCACTACGGCATCCTCAGTGCCGGCTACAACCAGGTCAAGGTCACACTCCTCAGCTTCTCTCAAGTCTGGGTTTATTACAAAGGAACCTGCAATCCTACCAATCCTCACAGCACCAACAGGGCCATTAAAGGGAATGTCAGAAATTGTAAAGGCAGCAGACATGCTTATGATGGCAAGTATATCAGCAATATTCTCATCACCATAGGAGAGGACATTAACGATACCCTGTGTCTCGTAGAAAAAGCCTTTTGGTAAAAGCGGCCTTATTGGCCTATCGATCAGGCGTGAAGTAAGGATCTCTTTTTCCGAGGGTCTTCCCTCTCTTTTAAAGAAACCGCCGGGTATCTTCCCCGCTGAGTATGCCTTCTCTTGATAATCTATTGTGAGGGGAGAAAAATCTAAAATCTTTTTTTCAGTTTTGTCTGCTACCACTGTAGCTAGGACTACGGTGTCACCACATCGAGCAATTACTGCACCATCTGCCTGCCTTGCAATCCTGCCCGTTTCGAGTGTAAATATCTTTCCCCGAACATCAGTCTCGATCTTCTCCATTATTTTCTGAGTCCAAGCTGCCCAATCAGCCTTTCATAGCTTTCCCTTTTTGTCTTCTTGAGATAATCAAGTAGCTTTCTTCTCTGACTGATCAGTTTTAAAAGACCCCTCCTCGAGTGATGGTCATTCTTATGGGTCTTGAAGTGTTCATTGAGGTAGTTTATTCTTTCACTCAACAAGGCAATCTGAACCTCAGGAGATCCTGTATCATTATCGTGGAGCTTATAGTTGCTTATTATTGTATGTTTTTGTTCCTTATCAAAGGACATTGCGTTACCACCTTCAAAAATTTATTTAAAAATAACACATTAGCCTTCTATATGTAAACCCCATTAGAAAATCTGACCCTTACACTGTTGACCTGGTTAAATCTTTTTTCATCTTTTCTTTCAATGCTGCCTGTGCCCCAGCAAGTTTTGCTATAGGAATCCTGTAGGGTGAGCAGCTCACATAATTGAGGCCTATCTTGTGGCAAAACTCTACCGACTTCGGTTCACCCCCATGTTCTCCGCATATCCCTATCTTAAGTTTCTTCTTAGTCTTTCTCCCTTTCTCTACACCTATCTTCATGAGTACGCCAACACCCTCCTGATCAATGGTTATGAATGGGTCATCGCTGAGAATTCCTTTTTCTACATAGTAGGGCAAAAATCTTCCTCCATCGTCCCTTGAAAGTCCATATGTAGTCTGTGTAAGGTCATTGGTACCAAAGGAGAAAAAATCTGCCTGAGTTGCTATCTCATCTGCTGTTATAGTAGCTCGAGCAACTTCTATCATTGTCCCGACTGTATACGGAACTTTGATATTATATTTTTTCTGAACCTCATCAACCACCCTTATAACCATCTCTCTCATCATCTTCAGCTCATTCACATGGGCGACGAGGGGAATCATTATCTCTGGGATAACCTTTACCTTCTGTTTTGCGAGCTCACATGCAGCCTCCATTATAGCCTGAACCTGCATCTCATATATTTCAGGGTATGTTATGCCAAGCCTGCATCCCCTGTGACCTAGCATGGGATTAAACTCGCGTAATGCACTGTTTCTTGCCTTCAGTTTTTCAAAAGGAACACCCATTTCTTCAGAAAGTAATTTGAGCTCATCGTTAGTCTGGGGGAGAAACTCATGGAGAGGTGGATCAAGAAGTCTTATTGTTACAGGCAATCCCTTCATCTCGGTAAATATACCGATGAAGTCCCCCTTTTGCATAGGGAGTATCTTTTCGAGGGCCTTTTTCCTCCCCGCTGTATCGTCAGCGAGGATCATCTCACGTACTGCCTTTATCCTATCAGAATCAAAAAACATATGCTCAGTACGGCAAAGGCCAATGCCCTCTGCTCCGAACCCTCTCGCAACACGGGCATCCTTTGGAGTATCAGCATTAGCCCATACCCCAATCTTTCTGAATTCATCTACCCATTTCATAATGGTAGTAAAATCACCAGTGAGTTCAGGCGTTGTGAGTACTACTTGACCGAGGATCACTTCTCCTGTGGTACCGTTAAGTGTAATATAGTCACCTTCCTTTACGATATGCGTGTCTACAACAAAATAATTGCCCTCCTCGTTTATATTGATTGCCCCACATCCAGCAACACAGCATTTACCCATACCC
>CAZXCW010000179.1:0-5517 GCA_964639385.1 uncultured Nitrospiraceae bacterium | reverse complement strand
ATGTATCCCTTTCTTTTGTATAGCAACTGAAGGTGTAGAGACCACTTCAGGTATAGTGCTTTTAGAGAACTCTATTCCTAATAAATAATGGCTCGTCTTAAATGGGTAATTCTTTATCCATTTAACCTTTCCTTTTGCATAAAACCATAATTTTTTACGGGGGTGCCATATTCTCATATTTAATAAAGAACGAACATTGAATTTTTGTGGGGATTCTAAAAGAATGCCAGCCTCGCTCATGTTATGAACATTAACTAATAGAGTGTTGGGTCTGCCTTCTTTTTTGTCTCGTAGATATAGTATTCCTTTCTCGGGTGGCTCTATTAGTTCTCTAATCCATCGCCTATCAGCCTTTTTAACTTTTCTTTGGATTACAGTTTTTTTGTGTTGCATCTATGTTATTAAAATCCTTTCCTTTAGCTTAAAATTATACCATAGGGAAAAATTTTGAAAACAAGATGTTAGCAGCAATAATTTTCAGCTTGTAGCATGCAATATGAGAAAAGTTAAAACATACTTTTTTTCCATTGCATTTTATGGTATTCTTCTTTGAACATGTTTATTAAGAGAACCGGGGGTGATACATGAAAGAACCATTTTAAAACCGATGTCTATAGGTGTCTATCTGAAATAAATAATGAAATCTTTAATCAAGGAGAAGAAAATCTATGAAAAAAAATAATTTGCTTTTAGTTATTTTTGTGTTATTGATCTCAGCCCTATTTGTCAGCACCGTTGCATATGCAAAAGACATTAATATCGTACAATCAGTAGATAACGTAACTAGCGTTGATGTTTATACAGTGCCAAGTGGTAAGAAATTTTCCCTTAAGGATGTAGTTATCGGAAATTACAACAGTTCAAGCTGTTGCTGCGCAAGGATTTTTAAAAATAGCGCTGATATACTTTATGTAGCGGTACCCGCAGATGGTCATTTTGCGCATCAGTTCACGAATGTGACATTCAGGGCAGGAGACGTACTCACTATCCGAAATGGCGATAATGCTGGAATTATTATGTTTAATATAACGGGTAAGGAAGCAGCTGCGCCTTAAATAATTTTATGAACAAAGATTAAAGAAAAAATAGTCAGAAATTAAGGCAGAGTCAGAAATGGCTCTGCCTTGTTTGATTCAACATTTCATCTCGTAATGCTTACCTTTTAAATTTTTTAAGTTTACTTAGTAGTAGGTATTAGTCGCACCCCAATAAGCTGCTGTGCGTATTTGATAAAGGAGTCAACAGAGCATCTGACATTGTCTGATAGGAAAAATCCCATCTTTTACATTTATTTCAATATCATATACTCCACAATCGCTGCACAGAAGACGATAAGGCTAAGAAGTCTTCCTATCGATCTTGGAAAGATAATTCTTACTGAGAATTCTTCGTCAGCAGGGCTTTCCATTATACAGTTTGGGGTGTTATTTAGTTTGAGAAAGTCGGTAAGGGTCGTACCTTCAAAGTTAATGTCAGATATCTTACCCTCAGGTGTCGATTTGTTCTTGTGTTTCTTTGGCATGAATCTCAAGATGAGCAAGATGGGCAGAAAGCTCTCCAAGGATTTCATCCTCCTGAGCCTCAGAGATTCCTGGCGTGTCTAATTGACTAAGAAGGCTTAGGATTAAAAGACATTCTTCCTTAAGTTCATTTAGCAACGTTTCTTTCATCTGATCCTTTGTTAACATTTATCCCTCCAACTTCGTTAGAGATTTTTCGATTTGTTTCTCAAAGCTCATTATTTCTTTTTCCCAGTGGGCTATAAGCCCTTCATTAGGAAAGGATTTTTGTTTTTCTGCCTCAATTTTTTCTTTGTGGTTCTTAATTTGCTCTCTTAGGCTTTCTATCTTTTTTTGCAACCTCTTTCTTTTCAAGGGACTCATCTATTGTTAATTATATCATGAAAGCTTGACTGGGACCCAAGGAATAGATAGTGTGAGGTTAAAAAAATAAAAAGGGGTCACTAAATTTCCTGCTCATGATAACTACGATGTTGCACGGCCAACATCATTACCTCCTTTTTTGCTATCATCTAAGTGAAGAAAAATTAGTCGAGAGATAGGATGAAAAACTTTTTGCTGTCGTTAATTATAGTGATTGTTTTCACAGGATGCAGTTCCTATCTGATTCGTGGACAGTTTGAGGAGAGCCTTGAAGCATATAATCAGTCATTACGTTGGCGTGAATGGAGCAATGCAAGCCTTTATACCGCAGATTCAATCCGAGAAGAGTTTAAAACAAGGACAGCAGCAGCAAAGGATGTGAGGATAGTTGATTACCGCATTGTCAACGAGACTTATAATGCGGAAAAGCGTGAGGCAATCGTAGAGATACAGATTGACTACTACATAGTTTTTATAGGCACGGTTAGAACCTTGCGTGACACGCAGAAGTGGGCATATTTGGATGAAAGGGGAACAAAAGGATGGAGACTGATGAGCTTGTTACCAGAATTTAGATAATTGTACTTCGTAGAATTGAATTTGAAGTCTTTTCTTTTTCGGTATCAACAGAATTGAGCTATTTCTTGCGGTATATAATCCACAAATCTCCCTGCTTAGTTAATTGGCAACAGTTCTTCCTGTAATCCTCAACATCAAAATTCTTCTAACTATGCAACACTACGAATGGAAATCAATAAACAATGTCTATTTAAGAAAATAAAGATAAGATAATGTGTTACGATAAGTAATGAAGTAACAGAGGAAATAGTCGAACAGGGAAACTGATAAAGAGATTTTATTTCCAATGCTCACCTTTTAGCAGTATCCCCAATTAACGAACATTTAAATTTTCATTTTTAAGGAAGCACTTTTTGACCACTTTGTATAAGGCAATGCACATATAAGTTTAAAAAGTATATGAAATCATATTGTATATGCAAATCTATCATCTTGCCTCATGTCCGTTATGTAAATCATGCAGGATGTAACAGCATGATGTTTCATTCTCAAGTTGTAAGATTGAATGGACATTATCAAACATTGAGATGTGATAAGATGGACGTTTCTGGTTTTTGTTCTGGACATAAGATGAGCAAAGAAGAGTTTATAAAAAGATATTGTGGTGGTGTAGAGCCAGAAACAAAGACAAACAAAAAACAGCCCGAATGATTATGGAGGTGGATATGAAAGCACTTATTGAACTAATAGCGAAGTCCCTGGTAGATAAGCCAGAGGAGGTTGCAGTGGCAGAGGCAGATGGAGAAAGAACCGCTATTTTTGAATTGCGTGTTGCTGCAAGTGATCTTGGAAAGGTTATCGGAAAGCAGGGAAATACAGCGCGAGCAATGAGAACAATACTGACTGCTGCTGGTGCTAAGCTCAAGAAGCGTTGTGTTCTTGAAATATTGGATTGAACTGAATAATACCCCAAAACTGATTTTAATTGCATAGTCTTATACGACCTATCATTTGGACAGTGATAGGGAATTTGAAGGTAGGCGAAATTCTGATATAATGTTCATGATAAAGAGGAGGTTAGAATGAATATCTATGTGGGAAATTTGTCACGCGAGGTTACCGAGGATGATTTGGGAAAGGCTTTTGAAGCCTTCGGGCAGGTTACATCTGTCACTATTATTAAGGACAAGTTCAGTGGTGAATCAAGAGGATTTGGATTCGTGGAGATGCCAGCTAAAGCCGAAGCTCAGTCCGCGATTAACGGCATGAACGGCAAGGAGTTAAAGGGTAGAACACTCAATGTTAATGAAGCTCGCCCTCGCTCTGAAGGCCGAGAAAGAGGAGGTGGCGGGCGCTTTTGATAAGTGGACCTCGAAAACCCCAACCCAAAATACAAAAAGTTCTTTCTGTAAGTGTGATTTATCAGCCAACCTAAACAATGCAATGTTACAAATGGCAATTGTTAAATAAGTTACATGTGATACTAATCACAACTTCCCAATCAATTTGTATTTATTATCTTTAGAAGAAACTTAGTTTTGCTTTGAGCTAACATGATATTTGGATAGGGTGGTAATGGATACTAAAAACATTACAGCGAAGATAACAGTTGCCCTTAGGAGGTAGATTAAAGTGGCCTTAAATAAAGTTGAAATTCTTTTAGTTGAGGATAATCCAAACGACGCCGAGTTAACGATACGAGCCTTGAAGAAATACAATCTTGTAGATAAGTTACTGTGGGTTAAAGATGGTCAAGAGGCTCTTGATTTTATTTTTGCCCAGGGTCAATATTCTGGTCGGTCAATTGAGGATGCGCCCAAAGTAATATTACTGGATATGCATCTTCCTAAAATTGATGGCATAGAGGTATTAGAAATGATCAAAGCGGATACGCGAACACAGAGCATCCCAGTTGTTGTATTATCCTCTTCCCCTGAGGAGCACAGGATTGTAATGAGTTACACTCTTGGCGTCAACGGCTATGTTTTGAAGCCCGTAGACTTTGATAAATACGCAGATGTGGTAAAAGAAATCGGTCTCTGCTTCTCAGGCCGCATCAAAAGTGTAGAGTAGAATTGTAGTATTCTAAACAAATAGTAATTTGGAAAAATTAAGGACAGAAATAAATGGCAAAAGTTATCGTTAAATTCTTAACTCGTGAAGAGAAAATAGGCAATGTCGTATCCTTTAGTATCAATGAACCAACCTTTTCCCTACAAGTAGAAAAAGAAACTGGAAAATCAGAGCTTCATACAGTAAGAATAGATTCAGTCAAGGCAATTCACTTTCTTAAAAAAGAGGAACCAAGTGGGTCTTACCTGCGGACAGAAACAATAGACCAATCTATTTATGCTGGTACCGTGGCTTCAAAACTGCTGGTGGAATTCAAGGACGGCGAAGTAATTAATGGTACCACTATTAAATATGATCCTAATGATAAAGGGTTCTTTTTGATTCCTCTGAATCCAGCTGACAGAAGTGTGCGGATTTATGTTAATGCTCAAGCAGTGAAAAACGTCGATCAAAAAGTGCTTATAGGGAGAATCTTAGTTGAGCAGAAGAAAATTAATCCTAAACAGCTTGAAGAATGTCTGGGATTACAGAAAGAGCTAAGGGAGAAGAAGATAGGCGCCATTTTAAAAGAAGAAGCGATTATTAATGAAGAACAATTGCAGAAATCTTTGCAGAAACAAAAAGCAAAACATAAGTTGTTAGGAGAAATTCTGATAGAGGCTGGATACATTACTCCTGAGCAACTCCAGCATGCTCTTCTTATCCAGCGGGAAAATAGGAAGAAAAAGCTGGGACAAATTATTGTGGAACTCAGATATGCAACTCCCAATGATATCTGTATCGCTTTAGCTACTCAGTTTCAATGTTCCTGGATAGACCTATCTTCTGTGAAGATTCCGTTAGAGCTTGCCACCAGTTTGCCTGAAGAAATAGTGAGGAGATTAAAGGTGATCCCAGTTGAGAAAAAAGGGAATATCCTTGAAGTAGCTACTTCTGAACCTGAAAACCCCATTATAAGGTCTGAAATAAGTAAGATTACACCTTTGACACTAGAGTTAGTAATAGCTTATGAAGAATACATTGAATCGGCGATTAATTATTA
>CAZXCW010000178.1:0-5590 GCA_964639385.1 uncultured Nitrospiraceae bacterium | reverse complement strand
ACTATGTCCTGCCTAGATACCATGGGTTTATAGTAACTCATATTAAATAAATTTTTGAACAATGTCTGCATTATCTGGGATTACAGAGATGTTACCATTTCTCAAATAACCACTTGAGATTTTCTATCTCATCTTTAAATGAACTTGTTTTTTTAAGCTGAAAATTCTTGAATGTTTTGACCTCTAATCCCTTTAAGGTCTCTGCTATCTTGACTGCCCCGTCAGTGTCCGTTCTGAATATCCTTACTCCCTGAAGGGCATCTAATGTTTCTTTATGAGGATGACCAAAGGGATTATCTCGGCCTGAACTGATGACTGCGATCTTAGCAGATACGGACTCGAAAAACGGTTTATATGCTGATGTTTTCCCGCCATGATGAGGAACCTTGATGACATCGCTCCCCAGCCATTTTCCAAGAGGAAGAAGGTCTTCCTCTGCCTCCTCCTCTACATCACCAGGAAAGAGGAATGATGTATTCCTACTTTTAATTTTTATTACAAGGGAATCATTATTGGCTTCTATATATTCATTCCCGTATATTGTATAGAATTCAGGGTAAGGATGGAGGATATAAATACTATATCCTTCCCCTTCAATTACATCTCCCCTACTGAGTGTTCTATGTTTATTTTTTATGTTTGCCAGAAAATCTTCTGCAAAAATAATCCTTCCATTGTCCCATAGTTCTTTGACGTTAAATCTTTTTACTACATAACCCAGCCCTCCTGTATGGTCAGGATGGATATGGGAAAGGATGACAGCGTCCACAGATTCTTTTCCTATATATTTAAGAAATGAAGCTACCTCCCTGCCACTTCTTCCCGTATCTATTACGATTACCCTTCTATCGGGAAGCTCAATAACAGACGAGTCTCCTTGGCCGACATCAAGAGAGGTGACTGTGAGCTCCTTCCTTTCAAAAAGAGACAAAGAGAAATAAATAATTAGGGGTATAAAAGGAATCACCAAGGCATATCTCTTTCTGCCAGAAAGAAAATAAAAGATGAATCCTGCATAAAATAGTAAAACAACAATGATCGGAAAGGCTGGTACCTTTATATCAGAAAAGTGTAGATCAGATAATCGTCTTACAAGGGCAATGCTCATATCCGAAACTGCTGATATGACAGGAGTAAACATATAGTGGCCTGTGATTAAAAATAAAAAGGACGAGAGGATTGATAGAGGTATAAGTATAAATCCTATAATCGGGGTTAAGAGTAAATTCGACAGGGGTGAAATTATGGAGAAATAATGAAAATGATATGCAACAAGTGGTGCTGTGCCTATTGATGCTGACAGAGTAAGAAAAAGGGGATTTCTAAGATACTTGACAATTACCTTTATCCCTGGAGAGGATTCTGTTTCTACCTCAGGTGTTTTTTCCTGTCCTTTCTCACTCTCCCTTGTTTTAATTGAGAATCCAATCAACAGAACCGCAAGGAAGGATAGTTGGAATGAAAGATCAAGTATAACTCTGGGGTCCCAGAGGGCCAGCACAAATGCTGCAAAGAAAAGAGAGTTAAGCCAAAAACCTTTTCTTCCAATAAGAAGTCCTAAAAGGAAAAGACCTATCATAATAAAAGATCTCACTGCAGGGATGCTGCCTCCTGAAATTCCGAGATATGCAAGCATAAAGGGAAGGCAAAGCAAGGCAGCAGTCTGCGAGGGTGTTAGAAAAATTGTTATCCTCTGAAGAATCCTGTAAGGAAAGATACCTATTAAAGATCTGAATATGCCGAATAAAAACACAGAGAATAGACCAAAGTGGGTTCCAGATATGCTAAGGATATGAGCAAGCCCTGTTGCGTTAAAAGCATTTCTGAGATCCTCATCCATGTTAGCCATCTGGCCTGTTGTTATGGCTGCAATAAATGCAGCCGAATCACTTTTAAAATTCTCACTGATATAGCTGCTCAGCCTGTGTCTGAGCTCCTGAATCTCTGCGTTGAGAGAAAATCTTTTATTTCCTGAATCATTTACTTCAAGTAACCTCGCATAGATTTGGTTACTAATCATGCTTCCCGGGTTGAATCTTCTTCTATCTCTCAGAAGTTTAATCAAAATCTCGTATTCTTTCCCAAGTTGAAATTCTTCACCGGAGAACAGGTTAACCTTCTGACCTGCAAGTTCTTTAAGTTTCTTTCCTGTTTTCTTATCAACAGCAGATTTTATCTCTACTGATTGGCTAAAAATATCATTTTCTGTCTTTACTGGATAAGATTGAAAAACGCCTTTTACGACAACCTCTCTATTCATAATGTGAGATATATCCTTTTCATGTCCATATCTTAAAAATGTAAAAGCTATTCCGAGCAGGATGGAAAGTATGAAGAAAAATTTTTTCTTACGGAACAGATAGACAGAAGCTAATAAAAAAGCAGAAATGGTAGAAAAAGGAAAATATTGGAAAGAATAAAAAAGGGCTATACCAGAGAGAAAGAGAAGAAAGAATATCATTCTCTTATTTTAAGGTTTCTCTAATAACCCTTGAAATATCCTTACCGAGTTTTGTTATGAGTTTTAGGTCTTCGCCCTCAAGCATTACCCTTATCTTTGGCTCTGTCCCTGATGGCCTGACGAGTATTCTTCCTTTCTTAGAGAGTCTTTTTTCTACAGTCTTTATCGCCTCTTGAATCTGAGGAATAGTTCTGATGTCATGTATATGTTCCACATCAACATTCATAAGGATCTGAGGATAACGTTTGATCTCTGATGAAAGCTTTGAAAGGGTAGAATTCCTTTTCTTCATAAGGTAAAGTACCTGCGCGGCTGTAAGAGGGCCATCACCCGTTGTATTGTGGTCGAGAAAGACAATATGTCCTGATTGTTCACCTCCAAAGTTGTATCCTCCATGGATCATCTCCTCAACAACATATCTGTCCCCGACCCTTGTCCTAACAAGCCTTATCCCGTTACTTCCGAGATATTCCTCAAAACCGAGGTTACTCATCACGGTCGATACAACTGTGTCCTTTTTTAATATCCTCCTTTTTTTCATTTCAACTGCCCAAATACCCATGATCTGATCTCCGTCAACCGTTCTACCCTTCTCATCACAGAAGACAGTCCTGTCTGCATCGCCATCATGCGCAATACCAATATCAGCATTGTGAAGCTTCACAGCACGCTGCAATCCTTCGATATGCAATGATCCACAGCCTACATTAATGTTAGCCCCATCAGGTTTATCATTAATCGATACCACCTCTGCCTCTAATTCACGTAGAAGCCATGGTGTTATTTTATATGCAGCACCGTTTGCACTATCAACAACAACCTTCAGCCCATCAAAGGTCATACCTTTAGGGAGAGTGGATTTAATGTATTCTATATAGCGCCCTTCTGCGTCATTTTGCCTGTATGCTTTCCCGATGTCTAAACCCTTTGGCCTGTTTCTATGAAATCCGTCATCAACTATGAGATCCTCAATCTTTTTTTCAAGCTCGTCAGGGAGTTTAAAACCCTCAGAAGAGAAGAACTTTATGCCATTATCTTCAAAAGGATTATGAGAGGCTGATATAACGATTCCGGCATCTAATCGTAATGTCCGCGTAAGAAATGCAATCCCTGGAGTAGGTAAAGGCCCAACAAGTGTTACATTCATCCCCATTGAGCATATCCCTGAAGTCAGGGCACTTTCTATCATGTAGCCTGATAGTCTTGTGTCCTTTCCTATCAAAATCATATTTCTGCCACGCTTATTTCTCAAGACATGTGCAGCAGCCATGCCTATCTTGAGAACATTTTCTGGCGTCATAGGATGTCTGTTTACTGTGCCTCTTATGCCATCCGTTCCAAAGAGTCTCATTTCCTCCCCTTAACAATAACAACCTTAACAGTAACATCTTTTGTCTTTGACCTGATGTTCATGCCAGTGATGTCAAGTTCTAAATTTTCGGAAAAGGTTTCCTTGAAACCTGTTATATCCAGTGGCTCGGTTTTTATTCTATCAAACATGTTTACCTTAGACCTCGCACCTTCAATTATTACATACTCTGGCACTACACTAATTGATTTTATATAAAACCCTGTTTCAGGAGTACCCACAATAATAGGTATTACCCGGACAGACTTTGTAACTGTTCGCTCGAGTAATACCTTAACGAAAGAAGGTGTTATATTTGTAACAGCCACACCAGGAGGTAATCTTATATTATTTTTGTTTATAAAATAAGCGCCTTCACCTTCTTTAGCCTTACTGAGGTCGATAAAAACACTTATATCTGATGGCCGGATATTCCTGATAGTTCTATCTTGGCCCTTTATATTCAAACTGACAACCTTAATGTTGTGGTTCATCAATTCGAGTCCTGGAGGAATGTCCTTGAACTCAAGCGGGATATCCAGGGCCATCTCTGAAAGACCTCGGGAAGTTGCAAATATCCATAAAAGGACAGAGAGCAAAACAGCAGTTATCTTCAAACCGATATTTTTGAAAAAGAGTTTTCTCAATTTTTCACCTTTTTCCTCATAAATAAATCGGTAAGAACACTCCTAAGTTTTCCCATGTCGAGATTTGTTTCAAGTTTACCATTAATCGCCACTGATACCATACCGGTCTCCTCCGAAACAACGATTACTACCGCATCTGTTTCCTCTGAAAGACCTATGCCTGCGCGGTGCCTTGTACCTAAAGATTTACTGACTTCCGGACTAAATGTTATTGGTAAAAAACACCCCGCCGAAACAATTCTGTTGCCCTTTATTATAACTGCACCATCATGGATAGGCGATGTTGGATGGAAAATGCTTGTAAGTAATTCCTTCGAGACCTTCGCATCGAGAGGTGTACCGATTTCAACAAAGTCCTTGAGACTTGTATCACGTTCTATTACGATTAGTGCACCTATTTTCCTGTTTGCAAGTGAAACTGATGCCCTCACAATCTCTTCAAGGGATTTCAATTCTTCAGCAGAAGCGAATGTCTGAAGAAACTGTGTCTCCCCCATCTGAGCAAGGGCCCTTCTTATTTCAGGCTGAAACAGGATAATTAAAGCTAGAACGGCCTGTGCCCAGAAACTCTGTATCAGCCAGTCTATTGTGTAAAGTTCCAGATACTTTGAAAGTAAAGATGCGATCAAAAGAACCCCAAGTCCTATGAGCATCTGCGCAGCCTTTGTGCCTTTAATGATGAGAAGAAGACGGTAAACTATCACCGAGACAAGGAGAATGTCAAAGATATCAAGAATCCATCTATGTTGTCTAAGTATTTCCATTACAGTCACTGAACCTTTACAAACTTTTGATTGTTATATCATACCATTGTAGGCCAATGTAGGCCAAGTATTTGACAAGAGTTTCACTCATTGATGTCACCCTGAATTTAATACAGACGTATTAACCCGAAAAATACCTTTACATTTAGGTTAAACAGCAACAATAGGCAGGATATCTTCGCTCATTCTCGGGCTATCGCCCTCTCTACGAGTCGTAGACCGAGGCTTTTGCCTCTTTATATTATAAATATCGGATTATCGGCTAAATACTATACTATATCCTGCCATAACGTAAACTGAGATGCTTACCGAATAATCCCTGAAATAGAGATAGAACTCCCAAAAAGACTAAAACCCTTTCTGGTTTAAA
>CAZXCW010000177.1:0-5595 GCA_964639385.1 uncultured Nitrospiraceae bacterium | reverse complement strand
CTTCTATTTAATGTCAATATAATACGTCATCGTATTTATGAAATTGTGTACTAAGCAATCATCTTTTGCTTTTAAAATCAGCTATACTTTGGGTAATATATTTAACCTAAATATCCGTCTGGATGATTTAAATTATGCTGGATAATTTTTTTAATCCAAAATCTATCGCGGTCATAGGTGCCTCAAGGACTCCGGGAAAAGTAGGTTATGATATTCTCAAAAACCTGATTCAGTACGGTTATCAAGGAGTTGTTTATCCTATCAATCCTGAGGCCTCAGAAATTCTGGGCCTCAAGGCCTATCCCTCCATTCTGGAAGCACCTAATGAGGTTGGATTAGCCGTAATAGCTGTCCCTCCACAAAGGGTGTCAGAAGTCGTTACTCAATGTGGCAAGAAGGGGATTGATGCTGCTGTAATTATTACTGCGGGATTTAGGGAAAGCGGCTCAGAAGGCACTAAGCTGGAGGACGATCTGGTCAAAAAGGCAAAAGAATCAGGAGTCAGGTTTATAGGCCCTAATTGCCTGGGCATGATTGATACTCACTCAAAAATCAATGCCTCTTTTGCTGCTGGTATGCCGAGCGAAGGAAACATCGGATTCTTTTCCCAATCAGGTGCACTTGGTATTGCTGTGCTCGACCTTGCCCTATCAGAAGATGTAGGTTTTTCGAAATTCATAAGCATGGGAAATAAAGCTGATATTTCGGATGAAGAGATTATGCAGGCATTAGCGGAAGACGATAATACAAAGGTAATCTTAGGATATATCGAAGGAGTAAAGGATGGAAGAAAGTTTCTGGAAATTGCCAGCCAAGTGTCTAAAAAGAAGCCTTTTATTATACTAAAATCAGGTATTACCAGCTCTGGGGTCAGGGCAGCCTCTTCTCATACTGGAGCCCTTTCAGGCCGGGAGGCTTCTTTTGATGCTGCCTTCAAACAAAGTGGAATCATTCGGGCACATACTGTTGGTGAACTTTTTAATAATGCCATAGCCTTTGCTAATCAGCCTTTGCCTCAGGGGCCAAATGTAGCTATCATAACTAATTCCGGAGGACCAGGAATCATAGCAGCAGATGCCTGTGACAAGTCTGGCCTTCAACTTGTTCCCTTATACAAGGAAACAGTAGATGCACTCAGAACATTTCTACCACCCTTTGCATCATTTTATAATCCCGTTGACATTCTGGGAGATGCTACCGCAGAAAGATATGAGAAAGCCCTCTACACGATAATACAGGATGAGAAGGTACAGGGGATATTGGTTCTTTTGACCCCAACCGCAGTAGTTGACGTAGAAAATACTGCAAAGGCAGTAGCAAATATTGCTCATTTAATTGATAAACCTATTCTTACCTCATTCATGGGTAAAAAGAGCGTCGAGGCAGGTTCAAAAATTCTTATGAAATACCATATTCCCAATTATAGTTATCCAGAACAAGCTGTTTCCTCGTTAAATGCTATGTATCAATATCAGGAATGGACGAAGAGGCCCGAGAAGGTCTATCCTCATCTTGAAGGGCTAAAAGAAAAGGTGCGTGACATCTTTGAAAAGGCTAAAGAAGAAAAACGCGAAAATTTAAGAGAGTCAGAAACATATGAGGTCTTAAGTGCTTATGGATTTATGCAACCGAAAAGTTTGGTAGCCAGAACCTCTGAAGAGGCTGTTGCTGCTGCTAAGGGAATAGGCTATCCTGTAGTAATGAAGATCATCTCGCCCCAGATTCTCCATAAGAGCGATATAGGTGGGGTCAGAGTCAATGTAAATAGCAAAAAAGAAGTAGAGAACGCTTTCTTTGAGATCACCACGCGTGTTAAACATGTTATGCCCACAGCTCATATCTATGGGGTAACGATTCAGGAAATGATTTCTGGAGGAAAAGAAGTTATTATAGGTATCACGAGAGATGCCCAGTTTGGACATATGGTTATGTTTGGATTAGGCGGGATTTACGTTGAGGTATTGAAGGACGTTGCTTTCAGAATCGTACCCTTAAGCAAAGAAGACGCTCATGAGATGATCAGGGAGACAAGAGTCTTTCCACTTTTGAGGGGGGTAAGGGGAGAGGCTGAAGCCGATATAGAGGCTATTGAAAAATCTTTATTGCTTTTATCACAAATGGCTATAGATTTCCCTCAAATCATCGAGGCCGAAATAAACCCGCTCCTGATTAAGAAACGGGGTGAAGGAGCAGTAGCCATTGATGCACGATTTATTATAGGAGGAGACTAAAATGGTTTCATTATATGTAGGGTCAACATCTGGGTACTCTGGTAAGAGCTTAGTCTCTATAGGACTAGGTTTTAAGTTTAAGAAAGATGGACTCAAAGTAGGTTATTTAAAGCCTGTAGGTATATTGCCAATTAAGGTTGAAAATATTCTTACAGATAAGGATGCCTGGTTTATTTATAGGGCATTTGAGCTAAAAGATTCAATATCTGAAATATGCCCTGTGGTATTGACCCAAGAATTGACAGTTAAGGCTTATCTTAAGGATGTTAGAGGCCTTTTGGGGAAAATCGAAAAATCCTATAGGCAACTGTCGGAAAATAAAGACCTTATGATAGTTGGTGGCTCTGGTAGCATATACTCTTGGAGTGTTCTTGGCGTATCGGGCCTAAAAGTAATAAAGCGCCTCAATGCAAAGACTTTAATTATAGTGAAATATGAGGGGGAATTTTGTGTAGATTATATCCTCCAAGCAAAAAAAGACCTTAATGACCACTTTGTAGGGGTAATATTCAATAAAGTTACTCACGAGTATAAGCAGGATGTAGAGGATTATATTGTTCCGTTTTTAAAGAGAAAGGGCGTTGATATCATCGGCATATTACCACATGATCCTTTGGTTGGTTCCATTACAGTTGAGGAAATGAGTGAGATGCTGGGAGGTAAAGTCTTATGCCGTCCTGACAAGCTAAATAATCTGGTTGAACGTTTCTTAATAGGAGCTATGCAGGTAGATAGGGCAAGTGAATATTTTAGAAGAACGGAAAATAACGCAGTTATTGTTGGAGGTGACCGAGCCGATATACAGTTATCAGCTATAGAATCCGGTACTCAATGCCTTATCCTTACTGGTGAACTCTATCCAAGTGAGATAATAATAGCCAAGGCTGAACAGAGAGAAATACCCATCATTGTGGTAAGAGATGATACTTATTCTGTGGCTAAGAAATTAGAAAGACTCTCTGTAAGGCTAAGGTTGAGAGACAAAGCTAAGGTAGCTCGCGGTATGGAGATGGTTATGGAGAACGTAAATTTTCCCCTCCTTTATAAAAACCTGGGCTTAAACATCGGGCAGTAGCCCTTATCTCAATATGTCCCCATTTTGTTGGATTAATTTCTTGACATAAAAAAGGGCTTTGATATATAAAGATGTATGCAAATTCCTATTAAGTTAGACGATTTCTTCTGTCCTAATAAATCATGTAATGACCATAGGAAAAAGGGACTTGGAAATATCGTCATCTACGACAGGTACGGAAGAAATCGCAGGAAACTCCTTAGATGCAAAACCTGCAATTCAAAATTTTCTGAGCGACGCAGTTCGTTTTTCTTTGGCCTCCATACAAAAGAGTCCACGATAAGGGAAGTCATTCTTTATCTCCTTGAGGGAATGAGCTTCAGAGAAGCTGCAATTGCATCTGACCTTGATAAAGACACTGTGCAGAGGATATGGAAAAGATTTGTGCTTTATTGCGAAGAATCAGTAGATAGCCTTTTAAAAGAATTCAATATAAAGCTCGAAGATCTGATCCTTCTTTTATACAACAGGACTCAAAAAAGGGTAAGATGAGAAAATGGGTGAGATAAGAGTTGCGATTGCTGGAATTGGAAATTGCGCCAGTTCCCTGATCCAGGGTATCGAGTATTACAATGCCTTAGACGAGAATCATCCAGACATAGCCTTAGGGCTTATGCATTACGACCTTGCGGCTTATAGGCCAGGTGATATAAAAATTGTTGCGGCCTTTGATGTCGATGCAAGGAAAGTAGACAGACCTCTCAAGGAAGCTATCTTTGCAAAACCAAACTGTACAAAGGTATTTAATGGAGGGCTTCCAGATTATCCTGTTACCGTTGGAATGGGCAAGGTGTTAGACGGCGTTGCTCCCCATATGGAAAGTTACCCAGAAGACAGACGGTTTATTGTTGCTGAAAAGGATCCCTCTGATGTTGCAAACGTTTTAAAACAAAGCGGAGCTGATATTCTTTTATGCTACCTCCCTGTTGGATCTGAGAAGGCAACAACTTTTTATGCGAAAGCATGCCTGAAGACCGGTGTCAGTTTCTTAAACTGTATTCCTGTATTCATTGCATCTGACAATTCCTGGGCAAAACGCTTTGAGGAGAAAAATATTCCGATTATAGGAGATGATGTCAAAAGCCAGATAGGCGCTACGATCATCCATCGGACATTAACTAAACTTTTTGAGGATAGGGGTGTAAAGATAGATAGTACATATCAACTAAATGTTGGGGGGAATACCGATTTTCTAAATATGTTAAATCATACCAGATTAAAATCTAAGAAGATATCAAAGACCGAGGCTGTTCAGTCTCAGCTTCAGAATCCATTAAAAAATGAAAATATCCATATAGGTCCTTCTGATTATATTCCCTGGTTGATGGACAATAAGATCTGTTTTCTCAGAATAGAAGGCAGGGGTTTTGGAAATGTATCCGTAAATCTCGAGCTCAGACTTTCTGTTGAAGACTCTCCAAATAGTGCAGGAGTAGTTATAGATGCTATACGCTGCTGTAAGATTGCTCGTGACAGAAGGGTAGGGGGGGTACTCATATCTCCCTCCGCTTATTTTATGAAACATCCAATGATGCAGTTTTCAGATGAGGAAGCGCGGGACATGGTGGAAGAATTTATTGCCGGGAAGAGGGAAAGGTAGGGTGTTAAGTGCTAAGTTCGGTCATTTTCTTGATACCCCTCTCAACCAGATTGCAAAAAGGATTCCCTTAAGTCCAAACACCCTTACAATAATAGGATTCCTTATCACAGTAGTTGCAGCTTTAGTTATCCCTAAAAGCATTAGACTTGGTGGCATATTAATCCTAATTGGTGGAATCTTTGACACCCTTGATGGGGTGGTAGCACGTGCAAGAGGGAACACTACAAAATTCGGTGCATTCCTCGATTCTGTGCTCGACAGATACTCTGATGCATTCCTTTTCCTTGCCATAGCATGGTATCTCATAGAGAGAAATAACTTCACAGGTTCATTACTAAGCCTCGGCACACTAGTAGGTGCCTTCCTTATTAGTTATGCAAGGGCAAGGGCAGAGGGACTCGGCCAATCGTGTCATACCGGTATTATGGAAAGGCCTGAGAGGCTTATTCTTTTGGCAGTCGGTGCAATTACCGGATGGCTTATTCCCATACTATGGATAATGCTCGCCCTTACCCACTTTACTGTTCTCCAGAGGATTTATCACGTACGGAAGATAATGGCAAGATAGAATCTCTATTTTAAAAATTTAAATTAACCCAACTAATGCGTCTTTCGGGTTAACCCAGTTAATTCATAAATTTTTAAGACGATGACGAATATAGTATTTTCGCTCATTCTCGGCTCGATAT
>CAZXCW010000176.1:0-5640 GCA_964639385.1 uncultured Nitrospiraceae bacterium | reverse complement strand
GCCAGAAAGAGAAAGCATATCGACGGGAAGCTTTTTTACATCTATAGGGATTTTACCTACTGCCTGAACAGCATCCGTATGAAAGAGTATCTTTCTTTGCCTAAGAATCCCTCCTATCTCTTCTATGGGGAAAATTACTCCCGTTTCATTATTAGCATACATTATCGAGACAACTGCGGTATCGTCATCAAAGGCTTTCGAGAAGGCATCCATGTCAAGTCTTCCTCTATTGTCTACAGAAAGGAATGTTGCCCTATAACCTTTTCTTGCAAGGTGTTTTGCAAAATTAAAGACTGCGGGATGTTCTACGCGTGTGGTAACAATATGCCTTTTCTGGGGATAAGACTCTATAGCACTCATTAAGGCTGTATTATCACTTTCTGTGCCACAACTCATAAAGACTATCTCTTCAGGCTCTGCACCTATTAGTTCGCCAACTTTAGCCCTTGCCTCTTCAACCTTATTATGGAGCTGTCCACCAAAGGTGTGCATGCTTGAGGGATTCCCATAGAGGTCGATTAAATAGGGTTTCATCTCATCAATGACCTCTGGTGCAATTCGTGTAGTTGCATTGTTGTCAAAATAAATTGTTTTCATCCTACCTCCACAGTAATATCATCGCTGACAAGTTCCTTTAGTTTATCCTCGATGCCCTTGATCGTTACATCACCTATGAGGCATCCAACACACATAGCTCTCAAACCAATAATAACTTTGTTGTCTTCTATGTCTATGAGTTCGAGGTCTCCCCCATCAGCCTGAAGCCTCGGCCTGATCTCTTTTTCTATTATGTCCTGTATGAGTGCTATTTTTTGGAGATTGGTCAGTTTTTTAGGCGTAGCTGGTTTTTCAGGTACTGGTTTCACAAACCATATATCTTTCAATATGGCCTCAATTGCCGGGATGCAGCTACCACATCCACCTCCTGCCTTCGTGTAGTTTGTAATATCTTCCACTGTTGTGAGATGGTTTTCAATGGCAACCTTTCGAATCTTTTCCTCTGATACCTCGAAGCACTCGCATATGATTTTTTCTTCCTTCTCAGGGGCTTTTTTCTCACCTCTGTAGTTGGCTATTGCAGCCTCCAGAGCCTCTCTGCCCATAACAGAACAATGCATCTTTTCTTTCGGAAGACCTCCAAGATAATCCGCAATATCCTGATTACTTATCCTCAATGCCTCATCAATGGTCTTTCCTTTTATAAGTTCGGTTAAGGCAGAGGAGCTTGCTATTGCGCTTGCACACCCAAAGGTTTTAAACTTTGCATCCGTTATTTTGTTAGTTTTTTCATCAATCTTGAGTGTAAGACGAAGGGCATCACCACATATCATGCTGCCCACTTCTCCAATGGCATCAGGGTTTCCTATCTCGCCGATATTTTTCGGATGGAGAAAGAGCTCCTTAACCTTTTTTGTATAGTCCCACATAGTTTCTTTTTTAGCATTATACCGTTAGTCGTGTCAATCAAACTACGCGATAAAGGTACTGAAAAAAGTAAAATTTGAAGGTATTCCAAATTCTCTGGATATTGCTGAAATTATGATATTATGTTATTAATCTTAAAGATCTTAAAAGTTACTTAAGATCATTTGCGCTATTTTTCGTCATTCCGCACTTGATGCGGATCCAGAGGCTATGATGCGAATAATATTTCTGGATTCTCTATGAGTCGTAGACCTGCTTCCGCAGGAATGACAACCATTGGAACAGAGTTATGATATTATAATGCATGTAAAATTGCCTAATCGGGGGTAAACGCTATGGATATAAAGGCATATGTTCTGAATAAGGCAAAAGAGGCAAGAGAAGGTGCTAATGCCCTTGCAAAGGCATCCTCAAAAAAGAAGAATCTTGTTCTCATGAAAATGGCAGAGGCCCTTAGAAAAAAAGCAAAGGTGCTTATTTCAGAAAACAAAAAAGATATACAATTTGCAGAGAAAAAAGGGCTTTCAAAGGCGTTGATCGACAGGCTGACAATAAATGAGAAGCGCATCGACGAGATGGCAAAAGGCCTTATAGAAGTTACAGCTCTACCAGACCCGGTTGGAGAAATAACGAAGATGTGGCAGAGGCCAAATGGTATGAGCGTAGGAAAGATGCGCGTGCCCATTGGGGTCATCGGTATTATTTATGAGTCGAGGCCAAATGTAACTGTAGATGCAGCGGGTTTATGCCTTAAGGCTGGCAATGCTGTAATACTCAGAGGTGGCTCCGAGGCCATTAATTCAAATAAGGAAATAGTAGAGGTTTTAAGGGCTGTTGCAAAAGAAGAGGCACTCCATGAAGGAGCTATTACCTTTATTGATATTTCCGAAAGAGAAGCTATTATGGAAATGCTCAAGCTTGAAGGCGTTATTGACTTAATAATACCCCGTGGCGGAGAGGGCCTTATAAGGACTGTTACGGAAAATTCCAGGATTCCCGTACTAAAGCATTATAAGGGTGTTTGCCATGTTTTTGTTGACAGAGATGCAGACATGGATATGGCAGAGAAGATATGCTTTAACGCAAAGGTACAGAGGCCCGGCACATGTAACGCTATGGAGACGATGCTTATTGATAAAAAGATTGCAAAGACCTTTCTGCCTGTAATAATAAAGAAGTTCAAGAAGGCAGGCGTAACACTCAAGGGATGTCCTGAAACGAGAAAAATAGATGCCTCTCTTGAAGTTTTAAAGGAAGAGGATCTCTACATGGAATATCTTGATCTTATATTGAATATCAGAATAGTAAACGATATAGAAGATGCAATGGAGCATATTGCAAAATATGGCTCAGCACACTCAGACGCTATTGTGACAAAAGACTATGATAAAGCTATGAGGTTTCTGAGAGAAGTTGACTCTTCTGCAGTCTTTGTGAATGCCTCAACGAGACTTAATGATGGCTACCAATTTGGCCTCGGAGCTGAGATAGGCATATCTACCGATAAAATCCACTCGAGGGGGCCGATGGGGCTTGAGGAACTTACATGTACCAAGTTTATTGTCCTCGGAAGCGGTCAATTGAGAGAATAAAAGACTTTCTTTAAATGTTACACAGTGTTATTGCGAGGAGGTCGGTACGACCGACGAGGCAATCTCAAAAGAGATTGCTTAGCTTCCAGCTTGCAATGACCGGAAGAAGTGAATGAAGATCGGTATATTCGGAGGGACATTTAATCCAATCCACTACGGCCACCTGAGGGCAGCTGAAGAGGTCAGAGAACGGCTTGATCTAACAAAGATTATATTCATTCCTTCTAAAGACCCGCCGCTTAAGACCCGGAAACTCATAGACTCAGAACACAGATACAAGATGACGGAGCTTGCTATATCCGGGAACAACTTATTCGAAATCTCTGACATTGAGTATAAGAGATCCGGAAAATCTTATACTGTCCACACAATAGAAAAACTCAGGAATATTTATCAGGATGCAGACTTGTACTTCATTCTTGGTATTGATACCTTCCTAGAAATCTCTAACTGGTGGCATCCGGAGAGGCTCATCAGCCTAATTGATTTTATTGTCATATCGAGGCCATCTTTCAAGTTCATTAACCTCCTATCGTCTCCATACATACCTAAACCCAAACATGTCCTTGAAAGTCTCGATAAGGCAGAGATCGAATTATGCCCAATAAAACTCAAGAGCAAAAGGGAACTTATAGCATTCAGGATCCCTCTCATAGAGATCTCTGCAACCGAGATAAGAAGGCTCATGCTTGAGGGGAAGAGTATAAAATATCTGTTGCCAGAGTCTGTTGAATCCTATATAATTGCTAATAGGCTGTACATGCATAAAGAGTGAAGCGTGAGAGGTGATGAGTTTTGATTACCGTTTTCCAGCATTACGCTTTATGCTTTACGAAAATATGAAGGGAGGGAAAACCTTTAGAAAATAAGAGAAAGGCCTTTGAAATAGCAAAGGCAGCCTTGGATAAAAAGGCAAAGGATGTACTTATCCTCGATTTAAGAGGTCTTACCATTATTGCAGACTATTTTGTCATCTGTTCTGGAGAAAGCACAACGCATGTAAGAGCAATTGTAGAAGGAGTCGAGGAAAAGTCTAAGAGATTGGGTTTGAAGCATCCTGGGATTGAAGGATTAGATTACAGCCACTGGGTTCTTATGGACTTCGGGGATGTAATAGTACATATATTCGAAGATAGAACAAGGGATTATTATGAACTTGAAAAACTATGGATGGATGCCGAGAGAATCCTCATTGAGTAAATACATAAATGGGTAAGCTTTCAATATTTATATTTATCATATTCCTCGGAGCGGTTGCCCTCTTTGCCATTTCCAACCAAGAGACTACGACGATAAAGATACCCTTCGATAAAACTTACGAAATCTCAAAAATCGCCCTTCTACTGCTTTCAAGCTCAGCTGGTGCGCTTGCAATGTTTATTATATTTGCTATAAGAGATACAAAGAGATTTATAGATAATTTTCAATACCAGAAGAGACAGAAGAAAGAGGCAGAGGTCCAGGAATTGTACTCGAAAGCCTTAAACTTTCTTCTTACCAAAAATGAAGACGAGGCTAAAGAGTTTCTAAAGGCAGTTCTATCAAAAGAGCCAGAACACATCGATGCATTACTCAGACTGGGGGATATTGCGGTTTCTGAAGGGGACTCTCAGAAAGCAACTGAGTACTACCAGAAGGCGAGAGGCATTAACCCACAAAACCTCGAAGTACTTATCTCACTGGAAAGGCTCATGGAAAAAGCAAGTAGATGGTCAGATGCCTTATATTACCTTGAGGAGATTCTGGACCTGGATGAGGAGAACCTCTCAGCCCTTTATAAAAAAAGGTGGATATTAGAACAACAGGGCAGATGGGATGAGCTTATGAGCGTACAGAAACTCATTCTGAAAAATGAGCATTCAGAGAAAGATAGAAACCGCGAGAGACTAAATCTTGTGGGATACAAATATGAGTATGGCAGACAGAGTCTCGAAAGCAGTGAGCTTGAAAAGGCAAAAAAGGCCTTCCGAACGGTGCTTAGATTAGAAAAAGATTTTATCCCGGCAAAATTAGGTCTTGCAGAGGTACTTTTAAGGGAGGGAGAAAGTGAGGAAGCTGTCGACCTCATGGAAAGGTGCTATGAAGAAACATCCTCGATGATAGTCCTTGCAAGGCTTGAAGACTTATTGATAAACCTTGATGAACCGGCCAGGCTTATAAGGGTTTATAAGACCAGTCTTTCTAAGAATCCACAAGACCCGGAGATAAAATTCTTCCTTGGAAAGCTTTTCTACAGGCTTGAGATGATAGATGACGCCTTCGAGACACTTGCATCCATAGATACAGGAACTGCTGCTTATTCAGAGCTACATCTGCTCATGGGAAATCTGTATATGAAAAGACATCAGACTGATAGGGCTGTGCAAGAGTTCAGGAAGGCTCTTGATATAAAGATGGCACTCAAGCTACCTTACTGCTGTGAGAAGTGTGGCCACACCTATGCTGATTGGTCAGGAAGGTGCGAGACTTGCAAGAACTGGAATACCCTCAAGTTTACTCTTGATGGTACATGCAGGACCTGATTGATCAAAAATCCTAAATCCGTTTAACCCAGCTTATTCATACAACAGGCTATATTTTCAGAAGGAGACTGCATTATCGCTCATTCTCGGTCGTTCCGACC
>CAZXCW010000175.1:0-5643 GCA_964639385.1 uncultured Nitrospiraceae bacterium | reverse complement strand
AATATGAAGAGGCAAAAGCCTCGGAGCCCCGATCTTATCGGGCGAGAATGAGCGAGAATACTATGTCCTGCCTAAATACCATCGGTTCATAGTAACTCATATTAAATAAATTTTTGAACAATGTTTGCATTATTTGGGTTAATCCTATCACCGAAAAAAGAGGGGCTTCCTTCAAGGACTCGAGTATTAAGATAGTATTGTTTTTTCACTTGACCACTTAAACCCTGAACCACTTGAGTCCTTATAAGTCAAATATCAAAAATAACGTCAATCTCCCATTTCCCATTCTTCTTTTTTACTTTCAGTTGGTGGTAGGTTGCTGCCTTTACCAATAATTTTCTCTCATGCCTATCAGGATCAAAATCCTCTCCGTATATGGAAGCATCAAGCCTATTAGCTTGCTGGTTGGCTAGCTGTTCAGCTTCCCCTGGAGATGGAGATACGGTTAACTCACTGATAGAAATTTTTTTACCTATAAAACCATAGGCATCAAAATGAAAGATAAGCTCATTAAGCCACGAGACAATAAGTCCTTCCATCGAATCACTCTCAACAGAAACAGCGATTACTTTTTCTTCTTTTACCATATCGAGATCTGTAATCAGGCTGTACATCCCCCTTGCAGCATTAATGAAGGCATCTTTCAGACTTTCTCCGTAGGCCTTAATGCCTACATCACCTGATATATCTAGAATTTCAAACTTCTGCATAGAATAATGAACTACCCCGCAGCAAGCCACCCTACCACATCACCTGTTAAGCGATAACCTCGAAAGTCTTCATTTCTTTTTTTCTGGTGTCTCTTTTGTCTCTTGTTTCGGTGCTTCCTTAGGCTCTTCTTTCTGTTCAGGTTTCCCTTGCGTCATTCCTTTTTCCTCGTCTGAGGGAGCAAGCTTTGTTAACGCTTCTTTATTTATCTCGACTTTGTAAGTTTTCCTCAATCCCTCAATATAGGAATCAAAGACATCCTTCTGCTTTTCTGCCATAAGGTTCTGAGAGATGAGATTTTTTACCTTTTCGAAATCAACTACCGGACCAGATTTTTTATCTGTAACCTTTATGATATGGTATCCAGACTTCGTCTTCACGGGTTCGCTTATTTCCCCTATCCTCAGCTTGAGAGCCGCTGCTTCAAGTTCAGGATCCATCTGCCCTTTCGATAAAAACCCCATGTCTCCACCATTTTTTGCTGAAACAGTGTCAATAGAGCTTTTCTTTGCAATCTGAGCAAAGTTTTCGCCTTTTCTCAGCTTTTCTAATATCTGCTCAGCTTCTTTTTCTGTCTTAACAAGGATTTGGCTTATCCTGATCTGGGCAACGGGTGCAAATTTTTCTTTATTCTTCTCATAATAATCCTTGATCTCCTGGTCAGAAACTTTAACCTTTGACTCTATCTCCCTTTGAAGGAGAAGCCCCACGAGGGTGATCTTCTTGAAGTCCTCAACTTTTTTTATATATTCCGGATCCTTATTGAGCCCTTTCTTTAATGCCTCTTTATAAAGGAGTTCTTTCTTTATGAGCTCGTCAAGAAATCTTTCTCTTCCGCTAGTTCCTTCAAACATCTTCTGCACGAATTCAGGCAGGGTCTTGATCTCTCTCTCAAAATCAGCCTGTGTTATAACTGAGTCCCCAACCTTAGCAAGGTAAGCCTCTTTTTTCTCCTCCTTTTTTGCACAGGCAAAGAGAAGTGAAACAGTTAATAAAAAAAATACAATCCTTTTCATAAAAACCTCCTGTGGTTAATTAGTTAGAATTACATAAGGAAGTAGCCGCAACCTTTAGGTTTCAGTGGATTAACCAATTGTTAATTCACAAGATGATTTTACAACACAGGCTAAAGCCTGCGGCTACAGATCAACCTTGAGTAATTCAGGTCTATATTTTATAGCACAATAACCACAACGGTGTAAAAGTTTTTTTGACATATATGTAAGCGTCTCAAATCTGTGATAGTGGGATATAGTGTCTGAGCGGTTTCTTTTGCCCTACGGGTCGTAGACCGATAGTCCTTAAGCCTATTTAAATATAAAGAGGCGAAAGCCTCGGAGTCAGCCAGAGGCGGACAAGAATGAGCGAAGATACTATATCCTACCTTATACTCAAGCCTGTAAATATCGTTAATTTCCATCACGGAAAAAGAGATACTCCTACACATATAAATTTTATGATATATTATCAGATCAGAAAAGGATTCGGTATTAAGGATTTAATTTTTGAACTGGGAAAAATCCCATAGATTATTTAAAAAGGCCCAAGAACTCATACCTGGAGGCGTAAACAGTCCTGTCCGCGCATTCAAGGCTGTAGGAGGAAATCCAATATTTATCCAGAAGGCCAAAGGCTCAAAAATTTATGACGTTGATGGGAATCCTTATATAGACTATGTCCTTTCATGGGGTCCTCTTATACTTGGCCATGCCCATCCAAAAATCGTAAATGCCCTTAAGAAGGTTATAGAGAAAGGGACGAGTTATGGTGCACCGACATTGTTGGAGATTGAACTTGCAGAACTTATTCTGAAGGCTTATCCGTCTATGGATATGGTTAGGATGGTAAATTCAGGAACAGAGGCAACCATGAGCGCCATAAGAGTTGCACGGGGATTCACAGGAAGGGATAAAGTTATAAAGTTTGAGGGTTGTTACCATGGTCATGCTGATGGACTGCTTGTAAAAGCTGGGTCTGGCGCTACTACTTTTGGAATCCCTGATAGCCCGGGTGTTCCAAAGTCCTATGCAAAAGAGACTATAACCCTCCCTTTCAATGATTCAGAAGCACTAAAGAAAGTAATAAATAAAGAATGGAAATCTATTGCATGTGTAATAATTGAGCCTGTTGTCGGTAACATCGGATGTGTTCTCCCGAAGCCTGGGTTTCTTGAAACACTCAGAAAACTGACAACCAGGCATGGAATCGTTCTTATCTTTGATGAAGTGATGACAGGCTTCAGAGTATCTTACGGTGGTGCACAGGCTTACTATGGCATCATACCCGATATGACATGTCTTGGTAAGGTTATTGGCGGCGGGCTTCCTGTTGGTGCATACGGCGGGAAAAAGGAGATCATGTCAATGGTCTCACCTTTAGGACCTGTTTATCAGGCAGGCACCTTATCAGGTAACCCTCTTGCAATGACAGCAGGAATAGAAACCCTAAGGTTACTTTCAAAAGATGGAACATATGAGAAACTCGAAAACATAGCAAGCTTGTTAGAAAAAGGGTTAAGAGATGCAGCAAAGATGGCGGGGGTGAAGACAAGATTCTACAGGGCAGGTACAATGTTCTGTAATTATTTTACAGATACCCATGTGATTGACTATAAAACTGCAAAGACATCTGATACATCAAAATTTGCAAGGTTCTTTTCTAATATGCTTAAAAGAGGAATAAACATAGCACCTTCACAGTTTGAGGCTGGCTTCATATCCCTTGCACATACAGAAAAGGACATAGAAAAAACTGTGAAGGCAGCATACGAGTCTTTATTGGAAATTAAATAACCTATACCAATCCGTCTCAGGCTGACTAAATAAGCTCAAATTTATGAATAATGGGAGTCAAGTATTGTTATTGGTTATTATTTGATTATTAGTTATTTTTAGCCATGGTCTGTGCTAAAATTTAAATGTATCGAGGAAGAAATATGTCGGAAAAATCATTATTCAAGCAACTCCTTGACGCAAGCACAGTAGGGCTTAATCTTGTATTCGCTACCTTCATTGGCCTTGCAATAGGATACGGACTTGATTCTGCTATGGATAAGTGGTTCGGAGTCCAGACCAAGCCCTGGCTTACAATTATTTTTCTGATACTTGGCATCATAACAGGCTTTAGAGAGCTTTACAGGATGGCAACCAGAAAAGACAATGAATCTTCTGGTAAAAAGAACATTTAAGCTGTCGCTTATTATTCTCCTTCCCCTATCAATCCTTTCAGCCTTTATTGAGTGGAAGAAGCTTCCTATAAGCATTCTTATTGGAGGTATTCTCGGCCTTCTAAATCTCAGGGGTCTCGCAAGGGGCGTTGAAGGCCTTATTGGAGCATATAGACCAACAGGAAAACTGGTCATCTTCAGTCTTTTAAGACTCTCCATTCTTGCATGTATTCTAATCATTCTTTTGTTTTACAAGCTGGCAAATCCTTTCGGCCTCCTCATCGGTTTCACTGTTGTTTTTGTCTCGATTATAAAAGAGGGACTGAAGGCCGCAAAAGAATTATGATACAGGAGGAGACAACATGATAGAGCTTGATTTCTCGAATATGGTGGAAGAGGTGATAGGTATCAAAGGTCTTTCTGAAAATGCCTTAGTAGATTTCAGAGAGAAAGCAGAAGAAGCACATAGACAGATAAAAAACAGACTTTGGCCTGAGTTCTCATTCATAGACCTTCTTTCACAAGATACCTCAGAGATCAAGAAGATTGCTCTGAAGGTTAAAAAAGAATCCGAAAATTTTCTGATCTTAGGGATTGGCGGCTCTGCCCTTGGCCCAAGGTCACTCTTAGAAGCATTGAGCCCCTTTCATAATCTCCAGAAGAGACCCAGGGTATTCATCTATGACAACGTTGACCCAAGAACACTGAGACAGATCCTTTCTATAATAGATTTAAAAAAGACCTCCGTGAATGTGATATCAAAGTCAGGTAGTACCGCCGAGACAGCAGCATCCTTTATGATCCTCTGGGATAAGATAAAAAAAGAAATCAAAGATAATGCACCTAAAAAATTTATAGCCACAACAGACCCTGAGAAGGGTAACTTAAGAAGAATTGTTCATAAAAAAGGTTTAAGGTCTCTTCCTATACCTCAGGGAGTTGTGGGCAGATATTCTGTTCTGAGCCCTGTTGGACTTTTGCTCGCAGAGGTTATAGGCATTGATTCTGTAGAGCTTCTCAAAGGTGCAAAGGATATTCAAAAAAAATGTTCTGATTTGCAACTCAGAAAAAACCCTGCCTATCTTTTCGGGGCCCTAGTTTATCTAATGGATAAAAAAGCGGGTAGAACTATCAATGTGATGGTCCCATATGCAGATGGTCTTAAACCGCTATCTGAATGGTTCTGTCAGCTCTGGGCAGAAAGTCTCGGAAAACAGGGAACAGGTCTTACGCCCTATCCTTCTGTTGGTACCACAGACCAACACTCACAGCTACAATTATGGATTGAGGGACCTGAGGACAAAGTTCTGATATTTATCAGGATTAATGACTACGGCGTTGACATCAAAATACCTAAGGTATTTAAGGATATAGAAGGCATTAGCTACCTCTCAGGCCACATACTGTCAGAGCTTATAAAGGCAGAGCAAGAGGCTACAGAGCTGGCTTTAGCAAAGGCAGGAAGACCGAACATGACCATTACAATCCCGAGAATCGATGCATATCATATGGGACAATTATTCCACTTCTTTGAGCTCGCAACAGCCTTTACGGGATTTCTCTATGGCATTAATCCTTTTAACCAGCCAGGGGTTGAAGAGGGCAAGAATCTCACCTATGGCATGATGGGTAAGGAAGGCTTTGAAGAAAAAAGGAGAGAGGTAGAAGAGCATAGAAAGAAAAGGGGCCGATGGCGAATATAGTATTTTCGCTCTCCGCCTCAGGCGGGCGCAGGCTAACGCCTGCGAGGCGTTTGCATTAAATAGGCC
>CAZXCW010000174.1:0-5651 GCA_964639385.1 uncultured Nitrospiraceae bacterium | reverse complement strand
ACCCGCAGCAAATAGTTTTCTTTCGAAGGGCAACAACATTTGCTTTTGTGGTTTTGATTTTTAGAAAATCCTTCAGCCTTTTACTATCCTCCATTACAGATTCTCCAGAAATCCTCTCCAGTGTTGATAGTAATAAGAACCTCCTGAATAAATCAGAATCATCAATGCTGTAATGAATCCATTTACCCTGTCTTCTATCTTTAATCAGGCCGGCCTCTTTCAGAATGCCGAGATGAAAGGACACCTTTGGCTGTATCATGTCCATGGCAGCAACGATATCGCATACGCACAGCTCGCCATGTTCAAGGAGTTTGAGAATTCTCAAACGTGTTTCGTCAGATAGTGCTTTAAAAATAGCAAGAATGATGTCCATATCTCTATCCTCTCATACACTTTCCAGCTTGATCATTTCTTTGATCTTTTCAGGGCTTGGTAAAGGTTTCCCTGAATGCTTGAGTTTACCGTTAATGACAAGGGCCGGCGTTGACATGGTATATTTCATAATCTCCTTAATGTCTGTTACTTTATTAATTGTTGCCTCAATACCAAGCTCTTTTACTGCTTTCCTCGTCAGTTCTTCCATCATGGAACAGTTCGCACAACCCGGGCCTAATACCTTAATTTCCATTGCTATCCCTCCTTTTTACCTTTTATTAATTCTCTCAGCATCTCTACCGAAGGTACATTCGAAAGCCTTCCAGCTTCGTCTTTAAATACCCTTCAGGAAAATCCGATTACATCAACGGGCTGAATGTCTTTTCCATTAATGAGTACAGAAGGCGAACCACGGAGTCCTAAAATGCTTGCTTTCATATCGTCTATTCTATAGAAATGCACCTCTGCCTGTATGCCTTCAAAATCTAATGCCTTAAAGATATTTTCCTTCAAGCTTTTTTCTGCTCCACATGTCAATGATAGATAACAATCAATCTTCACTGAAACTCGTCTTCTCCTATAGAATTGCGTTGAATAGATAGCCAATGGCTACTATAGTTACAGTCAGTATCCCAATAAATATACCAAGGAGCTGAATTTTTAAGACCTTCCTCAGGATTATCATCTCTGGAAACGATAATGCTGTTACTGCCATCATGAAAGCAAGCACTGTCCCCATACTCAAACCCTTTTCCATCAGGGCATAGACTATAGGGATGACTCCTGCAGCATTAGAGTAAAGAGGTACTCCGATCAAAACTGCTACCGGTACTGCAAAAAAACTCCCTTTCCCTGCATAATTCGCAAGGAAGTCTTCAGGTGCATAACCATGTATGAACCCACCGATGCTGATTGCAATGAGAATGAATAACCATACCCTTTTTAATATATCTTTGGTATTGTCCTTTGCATACTGGAGCCTTTCCCTGAACCTCTTCTTACTTATTTCATATCCATGGCCGTTGTGAAATTTATATACATATTCTTCAACCCATTTTTCTGGTTTAAATTTTCCGATAATAAAACCACCGAGTATAGCAACCAGAAGACCTGCTCCAATATAGATTGCGGTTACTTTCCAGCCAAAGAGTCCAAAAAGCAACACAACCGCAACCTCATTCACCATAGGTGAAGCGATAAGAAATGAAAAAGTTACACCGAGGGGTACCCCAGCCTCTACAAATCCGATAAATAAAGGAACTGCAGAGCATGAGCAGAAGGGGGTAACAATACCGAGCAGGGCTGCAAGGATATTACCTATAAACTCTTTTTTATAAGAAAGGATACGTTTAGTTTTTTCCGGTGGGAAATAACTTCTGATTATTGATACGATATATATAATTACCGAGAGCAGGAGGAATATCTTAATAGTATCGTATATAAAGAATTCTACTGCATTTGTAAGATGAGCGCCATGTTCTAATTTCAATAGGCTATAGGTAATATATTCTGAAAATTTCTGCAGCATATATTTTTATATATAAAATAAAATTAATATGATTGTCAAGATAAACTCGATATGTAGATTATATGAAGTGATCAGTAACATGTCAGAAATTCTGTAAGTAATGTATCAAATTCATTAGCCAAGAGAGAAGAAAGCGACAAAGAATTCTACAAGGCAGGATTAGGAATAAATGTAAATATTAGGATAATCTTATTTCGCAACCTTGTTATAAACCCAACCTATCAGGGCACCGCCTATGAAACCATCAACAAAGCCATAGACAAGGCCGAGGAAACTTCCAAAGGGTGAGACAGTATATCCAGGATAGAGAGATTGAGGAAGGGTTATAAGAAAGAACCTGCCATATCCTGTAAAGTATGAAAGCCATGTTGTCAGAAAAAGTGCACCACCCCACACTGACCCAAGTGCTATTCCTAATGCAACTGGATTAAATTTATTCATATTAATAGAAACCGTAGCTTATCTCTCAAAGTGAACTAAGTATACCACAAGGGAAAAGTGATTATCACGAAAATTAAAACCTTTATAAAATATCATGGTATTTTTGAATTTTCTGGTATAACTTTTATTATAATAAATATACTGATGCCAGATTTTGCACGATCGAGGTAAGGAAAGGAGACCCTATGTTAGTGCGGGATTGCATGTCAAAAAAATAATCACGATTAATATAAATGACCTGATAAGACACGTTGAGAAAGAAATTGGTAAAATTGCTCGTCCAGAAGAAATTCATTTTGTGCCGGATCTGCCAAAAACACGCAGTGGCAAAATTAGGCGCCGTGTAGTGCGAAGAATCGCCATGGGTGAAGAACCAGGAGATATTACTACTCTTGCTAACCCTGAGGCTGTAGAAAAGATAAAGGAGACCTTAGAAAAAGAAAAATTTAAAAAGGAGTAACTGTTTCATTATGAAAGAGGCAATGTTTTATGAAAAACTCAATGAGAAAAAAGTCAGGTGCTTTCTTTGTGCTCATCATTGTTTAATCAAGGAAGGGAAAAGAGGTATCTGTTATGTGCGTAAAAACATTGATGGCACGTTATATACCCTTGTTTACGGTAAAGTTGTCTCCATGAATATAGATCCTATAGAGAAGAAACCTCTTTTTCACTTCCAGCCAGGTTCTACCTCTTTTTCTATTGCATCAGTAGGCTGCAATTTCCGCTGTGAACACTGCCAGAATTACGAGATATCTCAGTATCCAAAGAAACACGAGGGCGAAATTCTTGGACAGGACGTTACTCCAAAAGAGATCGTAGAAGCAGCAGAAAGGAATGGTTGTAAGAGCATCTCTTATACCTATACGGAACCAACCATTTTCTTTGAGTTTGCATACGACTGCGCAAAACTTGCACATGAAAGGGGTATAAAGAATGTGTTTGTAAGCAATGGATACACATCTCCAGAGGCGACAAGGGTTATTGCACCTTATCTCGGTGGAAATAATATAGACCTCAAAGGGAACGAAGATTTTTACAATAAAATTTGTGGTGCCAAGCTTGAGCCAGTAAAAGAAACCATAAGGCTGATGAAAGAGCTTGGTGTATGGGTTGAAGTAACAACATTGATAATCCCTGATTACAATGACTCCGAAGATGACCTGAGAAGTATAGCAGAGTTTATCAAAGCTGTAGATCCCTTTATACCTTGGCATGTAACACAGTTTTATCCAACTTACAAATTAACAGATAAACCACGGACACCTTTAAAGACATTGCGACGGGCAAGGGACATCGGCTTTGAAACAGGCCTTAAATATGTGTACGAAGGCAATGTCCCTGGGGAAGGTGGAGAAAATACCCATTGCCACAACTGCAAAGAACTTCTCATCAAACGCTTCGGGTTTAGCATAATTGAAAATAGGGTTAAAAATGGACGATGCCCTGAATGCGGAGCGGATATAAAGGGTGTATGGTCATAATCACATATCGAGCACCATAAGAACTGCATCCTCTCTCGGATACGTGTAATAATCTTTCCTGAAACCTACAGGTCTAAAACCAAAACGCTCATAAAATAGCATCGCAGCGTCATTTGTGACCCTGACCTCAAGAAACAAAGACTTACAACCCTTCTCCTTCAATTCATCGAGAACCTTTTTTACAAGTGCTGTAGCAATTCCCCTCCTTCGAAGGTCAGGATGTACTGCCAAATTTAGTATGTGAGCTTCTCCGAGTAAATAGTTTATACACATATAGCCAGCAATCTTATCTTCAAGTACAGCAACCCTGTTTATCGAATATGGATTGTAGATTTCTTTTAAAAAAGCCGTCTCAGACCAGGGAGTAGAAAAAGATATGCGTTCGATCTCTAAGATCTTAGGAACATCTGCCCACTTCATTAGTCTAATAATTACTTCAGCCATTGTGTACCATCTATCCTTTATAATAATTACGACAATTGCTAATTATTCACTCATTACTTGTTACCTTCACTTTCCTTTATCTCGGCCTCTGATTTTCTTATATAAAATGGGACAAGGCTGATAGGCTCAGAGAATTCACTCCTCAAAGCCTTTTTTATCCCGATGTGGGCCACATTAGCTGGGGACGCTACGATCTTTTCCGGAGAGGCAAATATAGCCCTTTCACCCATAAGATTTATGATTTCATCCTTATAGAGGATTGCTCCATCGCCAGTAAAGATAACTTTTTCATCCGATAACGGCTTGACCTTTTCTTCCGAAAATCCTCCCTGCCCCACTTTAACCCCTCTATATCCCCCCTTACGAAGGGGAGAATTAAAGGGGGGTAAGGGGGGATTATTTTTATTTTTCTCTGGACTGCTATGAGTCATCAATGTTTCATTAATATTCTCTATAAGCTTGCTCATCTCTATTGACGCCTCATCTATCAATCTTATAAAGCTATCTTTTTCCCATTCAAACAACGCAGCATATACCTCTTTTTTTCTTGCATCAAGCATTGTGCAGACAGGGTATTGGCAAAAGGGGAAATTATACGCAAGTGCCTCGAGAGTTGAAACAGAGACTATAGGCTTCCCTGTTGCATAGGAAAAACCTTTAACCGTGCTTAAACCTATTCTAAGCCCTGTGAAAGAACCAGGGCCTATAGCCACTGCGAAGCAATCCATATCAGATACCTTATACCTTGATTGTTGTAAGGCATAATCAATTGATGTCATCAGCTTTTCTGAATGTGTTGACTTCACATTCAACCTTATCTCGATAACTAAGCCAAACTGGTCATCCACAATGGCAATACCTCCAAGCATTGTTGAAGTATCTATGGCGAGGACTTTCATGCTATGATATTTTTCCTAACTGCAGTCTATAACTTCCATACATAAACAGAGCTGATGCAATAATATATATTATGGCTGAAATGGTTATCGCTTTTGTTGTACCTATTGAATCCGCCAGCATACCAATAAGGGAATTCCCAATCGGGGCAAACCCGAGAAACAGATAAAGAAATAAGCTGACCGAACCAGAAAAGCCTGAAGTCATTAAAAGATAATGCAGAAAACCTCTCAACTGTTGCCATTTTTATATTTTAACTAAATATGAATTTCGATTTAATGCCGAGAGCGAAAATACTATATCCGCCACGTGTGCAAAAATTTATGTTATTAATCTTCAAAGATCTTAACCCTTTTAATTCATAAATTTTTGACCGTGGTCATGTAAAAAAGGGGAGGAGGCTTTCTCAGAGCGGTTTTATTTTGTTGGAAAAAAACAGAATGTTTTTAAGACAAAATACCTCGGAGACCCGATATTGGTCAGGG
>CAZXCW010000173.1:0-5681 GCA_964639385.1 uncultured Nitrospiraceae bacterium | reverse complement strand
TGTTTCCATTAAATTATGATAACCTTTTAGCTGCATGAATGCGTAACTCGTGTTAGTAATTTCCGATCCATTTAACAAGCGGGAGCCTATTTTTAAGCGAATTAAAAAGTCGTTTATCACCAGTATAAAAATTACAACCCTCTTTTTGGGCTAAGGCAAGATAGGCACAGTCATATACAGACCTTTTATACCTTCTTGCTATGTGAAGGGTATTCTCCTCCAATCCCGAAAAATCAGCCAACACTACACCTATCCCAAGGATATCCCTTATTATTTCTATTCCTTCATTCTCTGTAATCCTATTTCTCGATATAGCAATATGGATAGCGCTTACAACCTCATAGATAAACAATGTAGGTGAAAAAATGGATACTTTACCCTCTATAAAATCAGTCAGCATCTGCATCGAAGCTTCAGTTTCGGATTCATCTTTAAATTGCCATTTCAGCGCAACACTGGCATCTATTACAAACTTAACTGCCATACATTCTTTCTCGTTCTCTTCTACCTTCCACTATCCAATCAGCTACATCACCCTTAACCTTGCCAAGTCTTTCCCTCCTAAAAATTATTCTTCTTACAATCTCCCTGCGCTTATTTATGAATGTATCTCTCTCTATCAGCAAATTCAAAGCCTTCTCAATAGCCTCTGTTTCTGTCTTTGCTCCAATAATCTTTTTTACCTTCTCAATTTTCTCTTGATTCAGGCGAAGGTGTTTATCTTTTATTGCTATTTTCATATAAATCTCCTTATGTTCAATATTATAAAAGTATGTTCATTAAGTCAAGTGAAAAAGTCTAAAGTCAAAAGGGCTAAAAAACAAAAAGGCTTGGGAAAAACCAAGCCACAAATTTTAACCACTTTGTAATTGTCTATCTCTCTAAAGATTGCTTTCCTTCTGGTCAGACATCGGACATTGGACATTTTCACCTAATTTCGCTGTTTATCCCGTAGTTGATACGGGCAGGAATGACGGATTTTGATGCCACAATCTATTTATAATGTTGCGCATGCGCTTTGAGATGATGCGATTTTGGACTTTAGACTTAGAACTTAAGACTACTGTTTGAGTCTATCCATGACTGTGTCATAACTTTCGTAGACGTCGGACGCTGGACATCGAACATCGGACAGTTTTTAACTTTATTCCACATCTATAAGGGAAGGAGGTGTGGCGGAGTGGTATCTGAGAATAAAGCTGTTCATCTCACTTGACCCTGCTCTTGTAGAATTTTAAGAGATTTTGGTAGATTATTAAAAGTAATTTATTAACTGGAGGAAAAGATGCCCGTTAAAGAACAAGCTATCGAATTAATTAAATCACTTCCCGACGATTGCACGCTTGAAGACATCCAATATCACCTTTATGTACGTGCGAAAGTTGAAAGAGGCATAAGAGCAATTGATGAAGGGCTAGTGGTCACACAGGAAGAAGCCGAGAAGAAAGTTAAAGAATGGGTAAAGTCATCTGGACAGACCCAGCATTAAAATTTTCTTATATTGCAAGACCCTGTGACCCTATAATTTTGCCACGAGCTTCTTCAACTATGCTATCGCAGACGGCATCTTCAATCTGCTTTATCCTGATGAGTCTGCTTTGCATGGAATAACATTAAATACTATCGATGATTTCCAATTATGCTCTGAGTTCGGGTAAAAACTCAGGAAACTCCAAATTTCGAACACAAATTTTGAATCTATTGACAATGTGTCTGTTTCATAGTAATCTTTAAAGTGAGGCAATAGATTATGAAAAATCCTCAAAAAGCTAAAAAGCATCTGCTTAAAATCAGAGAGATAATCGCCCAAAATCCTCCTCCTATTTATAAGATGAGTAAGGATGAGATTATCAAAAACCTGCGCAAAACAAGGGAACAAATATGGGAAGAAAAGCTTGCGGTTCGTCATTGATTCTAATGAATATATATTTGCCTTTGGCCCTTTAAAAGAACCTGTATCATTCAAATTTTTAGAGAAACTGCTTGAAACAGGGCATTCACACACTGTCCGTATTCCACGCACAATATTTGAAGAAGTCAAACGTAACTTGTCTCCCGAATCCTTCCGTGAGTTCATAAATTTCATTAATGCATTAATTACAATTGATGAAGATTTTGTTGTTCCCTTTGAGATAGCTTTTAAATATGAAAGCAGAGGTTTTAAACCTGCAGATGCCTTTATTGCTGCATATACTGAGTGGGTCGGGGCAGATGTTGTAGTTACCGAGAACCGGCATTTTTTAAACCGCCATACTGATTTGCCCTTCAAGGTTTTAACTGCTGAAGAATGCTTAGAGCTAATCTAATCCCTTTCTTCTAAAATGCTTTTTGTAAGTCTGACTTTCCATTCCCAGATTGAATTCATCTACATTTCCCTATCCATAAAATTACCCCAAACCACAAAACCTCATAATTCAAAACTTCTCCCCTGAAGAGATGGAAAATCAAATAAGGTTTATCTGATCGTTTAGTGAATCTTGAATCTTAGGGTAATCTTGGGGGCAAGACGCGGGACTCTGACTGCGCTTATTTCTTTCAAATAACGTTGATAAAAGGAAATTCTTCTTTTGCCGAATTATAAAGCTTCCTGTCTGCTGTCCAGAGCGGGGTGCCCAAAAATTTAGATAGTGCAATATAGAAACAGTCATAAAGGACTGAGGGTTTTAATATTTCACCAATTTCCCATGCTGAATCCAGAAGGTCTTCAGTATAAATAAGTATAAAATCAAGATGTTTTATCTGATTAATCAACTCCTTTGCGTCACCATTCTCTAAAATTCCTCTATAAATTTTATTCCTTAAAACCGAGGATACTTCAAAGACTATAAGGGTTGGAGCTACAACTTTTATAGAATCTTTTATCCAGCCTTTCCATAGGTTTTCAGCGTGTTCACTTTTATCTTCAGGCAGCAATATCTTCAGGAGAAAACTTGAGTCAATTACTACTTGTGAGTTGGTCAATCCTTTCCTTTCTCATCTCTTTTAATGTTAAAAGTGAATCGCTTATGACACCCTTCTTAGCCAATCTTTCCCTCATTTTTCTGATTTTTCCTATCTGGGCTAACCTTTTTGCCTTGGTTATTGATCGATCTTCTAATACCTGCAAATCTTTGAGGCTCACTATAGCAGCCTTTGGTTTATTCTTTGATAAAAGAATTACCCTTTCGCCCTTAATAGCTACGGTATTTACTATTTCAGAGAATCTTTCCCTCGCCTTTCTGATGTTTATCTTCATTGTAGTCATAGTGTACACATTATTTGAAATTAAGTCAAGGGAAGTGAGACAGCGTTCAAGGCAAAAAGCTATTCAGGATTCTAATGATTGTCATCTCTACGAGTCGTAGACCCAAACTGGTTTAGGGATCTCGAAGGCTTATTGACTGAAAGTGTCATTCCGAACTTGTTTTGGAATCTCTTCAGGGCAGGCTGATTCAGCATCTAATAAAAATAAAAAAAATGATTCGGTTTTGTCGGAAGAATTATTAAGCGGCAGGGACGTTGTTGTCTCTGCCGCTTATGTCAAAACAATATCTGCCTGACCTATTTATTCACACTATAAAATTATAAAATTTTTCTTATATTTCAAGACCTGACCCTGTAATTAGCCATTTTTGCAAACCTAACCCCATCTGGCTCTCCCCCTAACAGTATTTACGCTATCACCTTTTCTTTTACTATTGTGAGGTTAAGTAAATCAAGCGGCCCTTTAGTGGTGCGCTTCCCTGCATCAAGGATCTCTATCGAAACGATCCTCCCATCCTTTGAATAATCGATTATTACACCATTAAATTCAACCGATTCAGCAATAGCCTCCTCTGTTATAAACTCAATGTTTAATAAATCATGTTTCGGGTCATATTCAATCTTCATCTTTCCTCCTTTAGGTAGCGCTCTAACTGAGAAGTCAAATATGCAGTTATAACTACATTCAGTTCTTCGTCCTCTTCATAAACTACTCTCAGAAGATATTCTTTACCCTCTATTACATATTTTCTGTGAGCTACTTTGCGCCCTTCAAACCCTTCAACGATCTGTGCTGGAAAGTTTACCGTTTCTCTTATCCATTCTTCGGGGATGCCTCTTCGCTTTGACTTTTTCTTGGCTATAGGGATTATTTCGATCTTCTTCAATTTTTGTCATTTATGATACCATTTCTGTTGAATAAATAACTCAATGTCAAACTCACTACGGTCTAAAAGTCGATTCTATCTTCCTGGTCCTGATCGTTGTGGAAAAACTTTTTGCCCCCCCATTATATCGCTTGTTCCTCAAATAAAAAGTAGCCTACCCCTTTTTCTTGCATTTATAGAACGCCGGACAGTTCCGATCCCCTCTGGTTAGACGCCGGACGCTGGACATCGGACATCGCACGTATGATTATGCCTCGCACAGATAATGAAGGGAAAAAGCATTGCTAAGGTACAACAAAATGTGATTCGCCCTCAGGCCACAAACTACTAAAATCATCAATATTAAACGTCAAAACTTTATCAGCACCAGATTTCTTTGCTGCTCTTACTATTAGTGCGGCATAGATGATTCCACCTGATAATCCCAAATCGGCCATGTTCTTAATAGTTGAGGTATAGTCTTGAGATGAAAGGGGTATTATCTTTGCTGTTGTCTCAACGTCGCTTAAGCCATGGGAAGGCGTGAGAATGCATCGGGTGTGGCTCGACGATTGCAGCTGTAAGAACTGAAGTGTCAAAAAGAATCTTCACCTTCTTCTCTGCAATGCCACCTTTTTTAGACGTTCTTCACGGTGCAGCCGTACAGCCTCCATAATATCTCCTGTTGCAGTACCTGAAAAGATCAACACGCCGCCTTTAACATGTAAAGGTGCTTCTCTCCGCAATGGTTTTAATATAACCTCATCATCAGATTTCTCAATTCTCAACACCTGTCCTGGCTTTAAATTAAGATTATCACGGATATCCTTTGGTAGCACTACCCTTCCAAATTTATCCAGTTTTGTTTCCATTCAAAACTCCTCTTGCCATTATATAATGCCAATTGGCAAAAAAACAATGCCAAAAAATTAAAATTAGCGCTTAGACATAATTCAAAACTTCTCCCCTGAAGAGATGGAAAATCAAATAAGGTTTATCTGACCGTTTAGTGAATCTTAAATCTTAGGGGCAATCCTGGGGACAGGATATCAGACATCGGACAGTTTCAGACATCGGACAGTTGTAAGTGCACATTTGCAAGCCTGACCTCAAATCTCGTTGCTCGCTGCCAATATCGATCCCTCCAACTAATCTCTTCAACTCCTTCCCTCCTTTACGTTTGATAGTAAATGGCTCTGCCAATACCTTTTATCCCGTCTATAATAGCCACTCGAAGGCATCTTCCCATTAGACAGGGTATTGGCAGGGGAACATTCGGCAGTTCAGGTCGAGTCACTTGATTCCAACATTATTTGTTGGACAGACCCCATTAGCCACAAATATTCCCCTTGCCATCTCATAACCATATCATTATAAAGAAGGCTTATTCCTTTTCCCTATTTCTTGCTCTAAATTCAATTATAGACCCTATAATTCTATAATTTGCCCGTTCAGATTCTTCTAACTGGCCAAACATTTTACGCCTTCCATCAAAAACCTTCATCCTCTAAAATTCTTGATGAGGCAACCTTGATTCACCATCAAAAAAATAAAAAACCCTCGTTATCCCGT
>CAZXCW010000172.1:0-5740 GCA_964639385.1 uncultured Nitrospiraceae bacterium | reverse complement strand
TCTCATGCCTTACCAGGATCACCTTCTCACCCCTTGAAGCCGATTTCTCAGCATCTTCTGCAGTAAATACTACCTTTCCAACAGCAGCACCAGGTGAAGCAGGGAGTCCCTTCGCTACAATAGTAACCTGTGCCTTAGTGTCTATTGTTGGATGAAGGAGCTGGTCAAGCTGGTCAGGGTCGATCCTCATAATAGCGGTCTTTTTATCGATGAGCTTTTCCTTAACCATATCAATAGCAATCTTAAGGGCTGATGCTGCAGTCCTCTTACCAACTCTGGTCTGAAGCATGTAAAGTTTTCCTTCCTGTACAGTGAATTCGATATCGAGCATATCTTTGTAATGCTTCTCGAGCTTCTTATAAATCCCGTCAAGCTCTTTATATGCGCCAGGTAGCCTCTTTCCCAACTCCTCTATGCGAAGAGGTGTCCTGATTCCTGCTACCACATCCTCACCCTGCGCATTGATGAGACACTCAGCAAAGAATCTCCTCTCACCCGTTGAGGGGTCTCTGGTAAAACCAACACCTGTACCTGAATTATCCCCCATGTTACCAAAGACCATCGTTTGGACATTACAAGCAGTACCGAGATCATCAGGTATACCGTTTAGTTTTCTATACTTTATTGCCCTGTCTCCGAACCAGGAGCCAAAGACAGCATTAATGGCAAGCTTGAGCTGCTCATAAGGATTTTCTGGAAAATCTGTCCCTGTCTCAGATTTGTATATGGCCTTGAATTCCCTTACAAGTTCCCTAAGATCATCTGTCGTAAGCTCTGTATCTAATTTAACGCCCCTTTTTTCTTTCATCTTTTCCAGGGCGCTCTCAAAATGTTGTCTTTCAATCCCCATAACAATGCTTCCAAACATGGTTATAAACCTTCTGTATGCATCATAGACAAATCTTTCATTTCCTGTCTTTCTGATAAGGGCTTGCAATGTGGTTTCATTAAGACCGAGGTTAAGAACCGTATCCATCATTCCCGGCATGGAAAATTTAGCTCCAGAGCGCACAGAGACAAGAAGTGGATTGGTCGCATCACCAAACTTCATGTTCATAGCCTTTTCTACTTTTTTAAGATTTCCCAGAACCTCTTCCCACATGCCCGGAGGATATTTCTTCTTATTTTTGAAATATTCAGTACACGCCTCAGTAGTTATTGTAAAACCAGCAGGCACAGGTATCTTCATGTTCGTCATTTCTGCAAGACCTGCACCTTTTCCACCGAGGAGGTCTTTCATACCCCCTCTACCATCAGCTTTTCCATTACCAAAGAAGTAAACATATTTCTTTAATTTCTTTTTTGCTACCTTCGTTGCCATTGGGGTATCCTCCTGATAGGAATTTTAAGTTAAGAATAATAACTCAAAAATAGCAAGGAATTCAAACTATTGCCCCCATAGGGAGAAGCATCTCTTTTCCTGTTATGAAAACTATCGATATATATAAGCTGTAAGCATAAAGGCAGGATAGAGTATCCTCGCTCATTCTCGGGCTATCGCCCTCCGAGGATTTTGCCTCTTTATATTTTTAAAACAGGCACAAGGACTATCGGCAAAAAAAACCGCTCAGATACTCTATCCTGCCATCACGGATTTGGAGATGCTTACAATACTGCATCCTGCTTTTGCAGGAATAACAACATATGGTATAGTTACAAAATTATTAAGATAGCTTGCAGCTTATTGCAGGGAAGTTAATTATGCCTAAAAAAATAATAGCTGTCATAGGTGCTGGAACAGTAGACAAGGCAACCTTTAAGACTGCTGAAGAGGTGGGAAGACTCATAGCCAAAAGAGATGCGGTCTTAATATGTGGTGGCCTCGGAGGAGTAATGGAAGCCGCATCAAAAGGTGCAAAATCTGCAGGTGGAGTCACTATCGGAATACTACCTCAAAGCCATAGAGATGAAGCAAACCCCTATATTGATATCCCTGTTGCCACAGGATTTGGAGAAGGGAGAAATGTGATTATAGCCCGTACAGCTGATACCATCATCGCAGTTGGTGGAGAATATGGAACTCTGTCTGAAATAGCCTTTGGGCTGAGAATGGGCAAGCCAGTTATAGGAATAAAGACGTGGGATATTAAGGGTCTTATAAAGGCAAAAGATGCAGAAGATGCGGTTAATAAGGCTTTCGAGCTTCTTTCAGGGTCGTGATGTGAGTGTTGCTGGCGAAGTCATAGGTAAAGAGCTACATTTATTCGAAGCTCGTTATAATATGCCTGTACATTTCGGAATCGGCGTAGGAATCTGGCATAGCTTTTGAATTAAACAAAAAAATCCAAAATAAAATGACTATTCGGCCGATGCTTGCAAAATCCTCCCCTCCTTTTAACTCAGAAAAGCATATCTTCGAATTGAAATGGGACGGGACAAGGTGTATCGCCTTTGTGGATAGAAAGAATGTGAGACTTCAGAACAGAAGGTTACTGGATATAACGTACCGATATCCAGAATTCCAGGAACTGAAAAAATTCTTAAAGGCAAAGTCAGCAGTATTTGATGGTGAATTAGTCGTCCTTGTAGAAGGAGTTCCTAAATTTGATAAGCTCCAGCAAAGAGAACACATCGAGGATGTTAACAAAATAGAGATACTGTCAGGGTTGGTTCCAGCAACATATGTGGCCTTTGACCTACTCTATTTAAATGGAAAGTCTCTTATGCAAAAACCACTTATAGAAAGAAGAGATACGCTCAAAGGATTATTTCCCTTTGCAGAAAATGTAATATTTTCTGAGTCTTATTCTGAAGGAAAAAAACTTTTTCCTGTTGTTTTGAAAAAAGGTTTTGAGGGCATCATGGCAAAGGAAAAAGAAAGTCCATATCTGCCAGGGGAGAGGTCGGGATATTGGTTGAAGATCAAGAAGGCTTTTGATATTGATGCCGTTATATGTGGCTATCTTGAAGGTGAAGGCAGGCGAAAAGAATATTTTGGTTCGTTAATCCTTGGTGTATATGATAAAGGGAAACTAACACATATCGGTCAGGTCGGTACAGGCTTTGATGAAAAAACCGCAAGACACATATATCACATACTAACCAAAATGAAGTCGTACAAACCTCCCTTCGATGAAATGCCTTACTTCAAAAGAAAGGCCTTCTGGGTCAAACCTGAAATAGTTGCACGAGTCGGCTACCAGGAATTGACAAAAGATAAACACTTAAGAGTTCCTGTTTTTAAGGGGATAAGGGATGATAAAAGTCCAGAAGAGTGTACATTTTAAAAAGACCGTCATATAAAAATCTGTATGGCATTTATTGACAATTGCAATACGTTTAATCTAATATGATATTAAGCCTGTCACGATGATGAACCTTAAAGGAATTTTGGATGAGAGCTATAAGTTCTATAAAATGGACAGATAAAAGTACAGAACACATAGCAAGACATTCAATCAAACCCGAAGAGGTAGAAGAGGTATGTTTCAATGAAGATGATCCTCCTTTTATCAAGTCAGGCAGAGAAAATTTGCACTACATCTTTGGAAAAACTTATTCTGGAAGACTGCTCTTTGTTGTAGTCAGATTCATAAGAGCAGGAGAGGTTAAGGTTATCACTGCAAGAAATATGAATATGTGGGAAAAGGATTATTTTAAAAAGCGAGGTAAGTAATATGAAAAAGATACCAAAATTCAAAACCGATGAAGAAGCTGCGAAGTTCTGGGAGACCCATAGTTTCGAAGACTACTATAAGGACACAAAGAACGCTGAGATAAAGTTCGTTAAGAGACCTAAGAAGACCGTTGCACTGAGACTTGATCCAGATGACATTAAGTCAGTCGAGGTTATCGCTGAGCGTAAGGGATTGAGCTACACAGCGCTTCTCAGGATGTGGATTAAGGAACATCTCGCTAAAGAAGCGAGACAAAGTGCATAAAAAACAGAAGGTTATCCTTACGAGTTACCAGCTTAAATTCTAGTTGAAATCTCTGAGTTGATTTTACCCATCAGACTTCTTAAGATGTGTTTTAAAAATCTCCCTTCGGTGAAATACCTTACCTCAAGAGAAAAGCATTCTGGGTCAGACCAGAAATGGTTGTAAGAGTCGGATATCAGGAATTTACGAAGGATAAGCACTTGAGAGTGCCCGTCTTTAAGGGGATAAGGGATGATAAAAGTCCAAAGGAATGTACACTTTAAAAGGTCTCTTTCTATAATTTTGAGCTCTTTTCCAATAAATCTCTCTTACTTTCTTCATAAAGTCCACGCTCTGATTATTTGTAATCGAGTGCGCATAACACCTACTACCAAACGATTTCAAAGTAAAAGAAAATTAAAGATTACGGTTAGTAACATGCAAAACGTTTTGAGTGTATCTGAAGTTCCGAGCGTAGCGAGGAACTTGGGCGGAGTGCCAAAGGCACGTAGCAAGATACGCTCTGTTATCTGCTGTTGTGAGCGGTAATATCTTGCCAACTTTATACCAATTATTCATAATACCTACGGCCATTTTACCACCTTCCACGTGTTCACAGGGATAGTCAGTTTGTCTTTCTTCCCCACTCCTGGTGCAGCAGGATTCTTGACCATATGCATTGTAGGATTCTCAGGTATGGAGGAAACGACACACAGGTAGAAAGAGTCCTTATGTGTGTCTGCGGCTTCTACTTCATTACCCTTCAGCTCAACGTCTTGGTCGTGACTTTGTCCTTTAACTTCTATATACATTTTCTCGCCATTCTGAGTCTCCGCTTCTATGTCGTAGCCGAAGTTCCTCTTGTCCACGGGTGTCACGCTTCTGCATTTGGAATTTAGCTTTTCCTTGGCGTAGTTCATAGCGAACTCTTCCACGCCATTATCCGGGGCGTCTTTCACCCCACCAGCCCTGAAGAACTGACGCCATGCTTTCAATTGCTCATCGTTAGTCACATCAGCGATATAGCTCGGGCTTATAAAAGTAAGACCAGATACATATTGCTGGTAGGTCTCCCAGTCTTGCTCAGGCTTGAATTCTGTGGGGAAAAAGACTTCTTTGGCAGTCCTCACGTCCCCTTGCTTCGTAAGAACCCAGAATTCCAACCCCTTGCCAACTTCCTCTCCAAGAATTTGTTGGCAATAGGTGGTATATTTCAAGAGGTCGTCTGGGGAGGGGTTAGGTGCGTTAATTAGAATTTTAGGTAGTAAAGCCTCTTTGCAAACGGTCTTACTATCTAAAACCTGTACCCCTGTTAGTCCAGTTAAAAATCCTCTAAGCGCTTTTTGTTCTTCTTCGTCTTCACATCTCAGTATGTTAGGGTGCAACATCGGTTTGGACGTTTGCAACTCGTTAGCCAGGTCTTTCATTAAGGGGTCCGTAGGTGGAAAATCCAGAAGAGAAACTTCACCACCTTTCAGAAGTCTCTTGTCGCTTGTCAAAATGAAATCAAATTTATGGTATCCAATGATTCCCTGGCGAGGGTAACGGGCTTTGTAGGGATAATATTCTTCATACGCAGGGTGTTTTAGAAGCCAAAGGTAAAAGGATCTGAACCAATCACCGGCATCTAATGTTTGAGCCTTACCTTTCAAAAAGTCATCGTTTTCGAGAATGTCCCTGCGACTTACTTTCCTAATCCGATAGGAATCGCAATCTACCACATCAGGGTGGACAAGTTTCAGGTCAGGTTGACCACCCATAACTGTGGCGATTTCATCTTTTTTGAGAATGCCCATACTTACCAAGTCTTCGCTGGTCCCTGGATCTTCATTTAGCCGAACCACTTGTTTTGGTTTCGCCCAGCCATAGTCTATAGTGGG
>CAZXCW010000171.1:0-5753 GCA_964639385.1 uncultured Nitrospiraceae bacterium | reverse complement strand
ATTGCAAAGTACATCCATAAAGATCCTGCGATAATAACCAGATATTTGCATGAAGGAGAACAATTGAAGGAAGGTGTAGAAAAAGTAATTAAAATGATGAGAGAAAGCAGATAAAATGTCAATAGGCAAGTCTGACCCTATTTTTCTCTTTTTCCCCCTATTTTTCTCTTTTTCCCCTTGACCCTACTGGAGCAGGTAAAATTATCCCAGGCAAAGGGTTTTGTTAGGATAGTTGATTCGTTGGAGAGATATTTATAGTTTAGATATTCCGAAAAAGAGATAAAAACAATAGTCATAGGGGGTAATATATGCAAGAGTTGCTAAATTATTTGTAAAACGCCAACCTCAGATACAACTAAATTGGAAGGCCTCTTGGCAACCAGCTGGGATGAATTTAAAGGTGATGAGGAAGGAATGGCAGGTTACAAGCTACACGGACGAATGAAAGATGTTTCTTGGGAACCACCTATTCTGAGTTTTATTATTGAGCGTCACGGAGGAACTGCGCTTGGCTCTATAGTCACTCTCCGATAATTTTCACTAAAACCCTTTTCTTCCTTCTCCCATCAAATTCCCCATAGAAAATCTGCTCCCATGGGCCGAAATCCAGTTTACCATTTGTAACAGCTACTACTACTTCCCTTCCCATAATCTGCCTTTTTAAGTGAGCATCAGCATTATCCTCCCCATTGTTGTGACGGTACTGAGAAACGGGTTCATGGGGTGCAAGCTTTTCAAGCCATATGTCGTAGTCGTGATGGAGTCCTGATTCGTCATCATTAATGAAAACAGAGGCTGTGATGTGCATTGCGTTTATAAGTATAATGCCCTCTGTAATGCCACTCTCCCTGAGACATTTTTCCACCTCAGGGGTAATATTTATAAAGGCCCGACGGGTAGGCACTTCAAACCATAGCTCTTTGCGAAAACTCTTCATTCCAGCCTCCTTAATTAAAAAGAAGTTTAGTAACCTGGTAATTATAAAACATCTACACCATTTAGCAGGAGTAGAACCTACGACACCAGGTTTAGGAAACCTATTTGAGGGATTTTACAGAGGCTTGAAAATACTAAGCAAACCCTTATCAGTCAAGGGGTTGAGAGACATTTTGATTTATACATAAATCGCTCTATTTATACCTTTTTTGACATAGTTTTTTCACGTTTTTTTCACGGTCATTTTTATCAGTTTTATTACTCTATCTGTTATGATATTTTTTATCCTTTCAGGTCTTTTAAGATAAATTCGGTTACATTTTGGTTACGTTTTCATTCTTGATGGGTTTAATACGACACCAGGTATAATATTTTTACTTATACAATTTTTTTAAGAAAATGAAGGGGGGCACGAAGATGAGTTTAGAAATTGTTAAAAATTTAATGATAGAAGTCGGCTGGGGTTTCCTTGCAACAAGTGATGGTAATAAGGTTGGAGTTTGACCTGTGGCAAGCTGTGTTTGGATGGGCAATGAACTGTGGACTGCAACTACAGATGGTACAGAGAAAATCATGTAACTTAGGGAAGTCCCTTATGCAGAGTACTGTTTCAGTGACAGGGAAGGAAAACACGTAAGAATTGCAGGCACCTGTACAATTAGCACCAATAATGCTGACAAGTTAAAACTATATGAAGCCGTTCCAATTCTTAAAAAATATATAAAAGACCCATCTGAACCTAAATATGTTGTTATCCGAATGAAACCAGAACGCATCCGATTAATGGCTGAAGCTGGTAAGGGATATGAAGATATAGAAGTGCCAAAGTAATTATGAGAATCATCCACTGCACCCGAAAACTCCTTAAAGAACTTGATGACCCACTTGTTGAACCTGATAAGATTGCTTTACCTACTGAAGGACTTGGGAACTGGTATGCCAACCTGCTCAGGATTGACAGGAGAAAGTGTCTTCATGTATGCAAGATGGAGGTGCTCCAAGATGCCTACGTCATGGCCAAACAGAATAATGGGGCTCCTGGAATTGACGGTATTACCTTCGAAGCCATTGAGAGAAGCGGGCTTGAAGAGTTTCTTCTGAGCATACAGGGTGAACTACTTTCAGGGATGTACCTGCCTATGCGAAATCGACGGAAAGAGATACCCAAAGGAAATGGGAAAACACGTATTCTTGGGATACCGACTATCCGTGATCGAATAGTGCAGGGAGCGCTTAAACTTATTCTTGAACCGATCTTTGAAGCTGACTTTCAAGAGGGTTCATACGGGTATCGCCCGAAGCGAACAGCGCATCAAGCAGTGCACCGAATCGCAGATGCAGTTGTGCACAATAAAACACGAGTCATCAATGTTGACCTTAAGGCGTATTTTGATGTAGTGCGTCATGATATATTGCTGAAGAAGATAGCCAGAAGGGTTAACGATCACAAAGTGATGTGGCTGCTGAGACTCATACTAAAAGCCAGCGGTAAGCATGGAGTTCCACAGGGTGGGGTAATCTCACCCCTGCTGTCGAATATCTACCTGAATGAGGTGGATAGGATGCTTGAGAAGGCAAAGGCGGTGACGGGTAAATCTGGCTTTACCTATATCGAGTACGCTCGCTTTGCAGATGACCTTGTGATACTGGTAGACGGGTATCGACATTGGGACTGGTTATTAGAGAGGGCGTATCAGCGACTTCTTGAAGAGTTGGCGCGATTGGATGTAAAAGTTAACGAAGAAAAGACCCAAGTGGTAGACCTAACGAAAGGAAAGAGCTTCAGTTTTCTGGGATTCGACATACGGAGGATTATAACACTGAGTGGGAAATGGGGAGTGCGCATCACCCCGAGGATGAAGGCACGGACAAATCTCCTGAGGAATCTTAAAGAGATTTTCCAGCGATTCATGTCTCAACCTGTAGAACGCGTGATTGAGCTGATCAACCCGAAACTCCGAGGCTGGGTTAATTACTTTCGGATAGGGCATTCCAGTCGATGTTTTGGTTATGTAAAGGATTGGGTCGAGAAGAAAGTAAGACGTCATCTCATGAGATCTCGAAAACGAAAGGGCTTTGGCTGGGACAGGTGGAGAAGTGCTATGGATTATACTGTAGTAACTCGCCATTCCTTGACCCTACTGCAGTTGAGAGACAAGAATCTTTCCTGTAACAAACGCTCAGGGAAATGAAATATTCATGCAATATTTCTATCAGAAATAATGCCTTGTAAAATCATACTGACTCAGTTTAACGATGTCTTTAATGTCCTTTTGTTGCAATAATTGGTTCTTTATCGAAGTATTTGAACAAAAAGTTTGACAAAGACAATGTGAGGGTATTATTGTTTAATCGTATCGAATAAGCAGCATAAAAAATAATGTTAGCGTTACATATGAGTACTTAAAAATACACTTAGACAAATGAATTCAAAAGAAATACGTAAATGGAACATTATAAAAGGGCTAAAAGATAGATATATATCCGGAATTCCCAGATTGGTGATCTTTCTCAATAAATCAATAAAAATAATTTGAGGTAGTATTAAAATTAAAAGAATAATTCCTAAGGAGGTTATACTAATGGAATTACATGATGAAATAGCAAAAATGGCACAAGAACTCTATGAGAAAAGCGGAAGAATTGAAGGCCGTGACCTCTATAACTGGCTTGAGGCAGAAAAGATTGTAAAGGCACGATACAGAGTGAAAGAAAAATCTGTTTCAGAGAAAAAGGTCTCTACTGCAAAAAAGGCTGTAGCAAAAGCGAAAAAGATTCTCACTGAATTCTTCCTGTAATGTTGGTTTTTAGAAATTGCCTGGCAATAAATACAACATAAAAACCGAAATCCTTAACCTGTAATTTAAAGACTATTAAAACTCACTATTCCTTGACCCTACTGAAATAAGCACTCTTTAAAATCATCTGCCATGCATGTTTTGATGATGAAGTCATCAATGCATCTGACATTATTTGATGAGCGTCTGTTATACTTCTTAGTTTTTTGACTTTTTAAAATCATCCAGAGATATTATTTTTTCCTCTGCCGATTTTTCTTTTTCGAGTTCTCTGGATCTTTCAGATTCTTCATGGGATTCTTTCGCATCCCGCATATCCCACCTGTCAAACTTTACTTTGGCATCTGGAGAGAAAACGGAAACTATATCTTCATTATGAATAAAACAATTCTCTATCCTATTACTGGCACTGAAAGCGAGGGCGGCTACAATACCGCCGTCTTCAGTCCATTGGAGATTTTTGTGATTTTTGTTATTAAATACCAAAGTTAATCCTTTTTCTTTCTCTTCGTCTGTAAACCCTCTGTTACCGATAATGGTTCGTTCAGAATACTTAACCATTATGAAGACGCGGCCATAGTCATTCAAGAGATCGTAGAACAGGTTCTGTAGATATTTAATCTGATTTTTCATCTTGACCTACTCAATTAATAAATTTTTGATCCCATGGCAAATATAGTATTTTCACTCATTCTCGGTCGTTCCGACCTACGAGTTTTTTGTCTCTCTATATTGGAATATTTTTATGGATATAATGAATAAAGATACTCCCAATAAATCATCGAGTTAAATAAATTTTTGAACAATGTCTGCATTATTTGGGTCAAATACTATATTCGCCATTAATTTTATGAATAATCTGGGTTTAAGAAACCTCGAAAATAAACTCTATCTCAAGAGGTGAATTGAGAGGAAGAACATTTACTCCAACTGTTGACCTCACATGTCTGCCTCTCTCCCCAAATATCTCGAAAAGTAAATCCGAGGCTGCATTCAATACCTTTGGCTGCTCTACAAAATCAGGTTCTGAGGAAACATATCCTGTAACCTTAACACATCTTTTAACCTTATCAAGACTTCCGATATGGGCTTTCAGAACGGATAGGGCATTTACAGTGGCTACCCGTGCATCTTCCCGTGCTTCATCAAGACTTATTTCTTTGCCTACTTTGCCCTGTCTCGTAAGTCTTCCCTGTATTAAAGGCAACATTCCGCTGAGAAAAACGAGGTTTCCTATCCTCAAGACAGGAATATATGAGCCGAGAGGATTCGGTGCCTCTGGAAGTTCAATGCCGAGATCCTTCAGTTTATCTTCAGGTGACATCACAGCCCCAATTCCTCTGGAGTCCCTATCCTTCCAAGCACTGCAGATGCTGCTGCGACTGCCGGGTTTGACAGATAAACCTCGCTTTCAGGATGTCCCATCCTTCCGACAAAATTTCTATTTGTTGTTGAGATTGCCCTCTCACCTTTAGAAAGTACACCCATATGACCGCCAAGACAGGGACCACATGTCGGAGTGGATACTGCTGCCTCTGCCTCAATGAATATATCAAGTAACCCTTCTTTCATTGCTTCCTTATATATTTTTTGTGTAGCAGGAATAACTATCATCCTTACATTGGGATTAACCTTTCTGCCTTTTATGACCTTTGCAGCCTCCCTTAAATCTTCAAGGTGTCCATTTGTGCAGGAGCCTATGACAACCTGGTCAATGCTTACCTCAAACAGTTCTGCTGCCGGTCTTGTATTTGATGGAAGATGGGGACAAGAAACAGTGAGGGGAATTTTTGAACAGTCATATTCACGTACCTCAACATATTTTTCATCATTGTCAGAAGTGTAAAGTATATATGGCCTCTTTGCCCTTTTATTTACAAAAGACTCGGTAATCGAATCAGGAACAATTATTCCGTTCTTACCCCCAGCTTCGATAGCCATATTGCACATAGTGAACCTTCCATTCATGGGAAGATCTTTTATTGTCTCGCCTTCGAACTCCATTGCCCTGTAGAGAGC
>CAZXCW010000170.1:0-5863 GCA_964639385.1 uncultured Nitrospiraceae bacterium | reverse complement strand
GTCCCCTATGGGATAACGAGGTTTTTTTATTTTTTTGATGGTGAATCAAGGTTGCCTGGCTGTTGGTCGCAGGGAAAAACAGAAGAAGAAGCTTTAGAAAATATTAAAGACGCCATACAAGCATATTTGGAGACCGTTGAAGAGTTAAGCAAAGACAAGGAGTCTCGTTATGTAGAAGTGGGATAAATTATGCCAAAGCTACCGGGTATAAACCACCAGCGAGTGTGAGAACTTTTGAGAAGGCTGGTTTTTGGATTGCAAGGGAAGGAAAACATATAACAATGACTAACGGAGAACGGATTATTACTATTCCAAGAGAAAATCCAGTTGATGCTTTTACAATGGCAGGTATTGTAAAAGATGCAGGTCTTACTATTGAAGAATTCAAGAAACTTTTATAAGAATTGTTTTTTATTCTCCGCATAAATTAAGAAAAACCGCACTCTGCTTCACTTGCTAAGGAGTTCAAAACGAAGACCAAATTCTTGTCATTCCCCGGCCTGATAGGAAAATCCAGAAAGATACTGGATGCCCGATTAAGAACTTCGGGCATGACATACAAAGATGTTGTATGTGACGTTACTAATGACCGTATTAATAACTAAAGGCTTTGCGGCAACATTAACCCTCCTTTTATTTTAGAAGCAATCGCTGTAGAATAATAAAAATCTTGCAGAAAACTCTTATAAAATATTCAGGGGTACAACTTTGGATAAGCTTGTCATCCACGGTGGTAAAAGGCTCAAGGGCGAGGTCGAGATAAGTGGTGCAAAGAATGCAGCTCTCCCTATAATGGCTGCATCTCTCCTTTCATTCGGCACCACTACAATAAGTAGAGTCCCCAATTTAAGAGATGTCCTTACCATTGGTCAGCTTCTCAGAAAACTCGGTGCGGAATTCTCCTATGAAGATAAAAAGGCTATAGTAAATACAGAGAAGATCGGGGTATTTGAAGCACCCTATGAGCTTGTAAGAACTATGAGGGCATCAGTCCTTGTACTCGGGTCTTTAATAGCGAGATTCGGAAAGGCGAAGGTTTCCCTTCCAGGAGGATGTGCTATTGGCGCAAGGCCCATAGATCTTCACTTGATGGGTCTCGAAAAAATGGGTGCAAAAATAGAACTTGAATCAGGTTATGTTATTGCGAAGGCAAAAAGACTGAAAGGAGCATCTATCTATCTTGATATCCCTACTGTTACAGGTACGGAGAATCTTATGATGGCTGCTTCTCTCGCAAAAGGTAAAACTTTGATAGAAAATGCTGCGAGAGAGCCAGAAGTTGTTGATCTTGCGAATGCCCTTATCTCTATGGGGTCGAAAATAAAAGGTGCAGGAGAGAGCGTAATAGAGATAGATGGAGTAGAAGAATTGAAGCCCCTGAACTACTCTATAATTCCTGACAGGATTGAGACAGAAACCTTCATGGCGATAGCAGGAATCACCGGAAGCGACATTATTATAAAAGGCTGCAGGGTCGAACATCTTGATGCTCCAATGATGAAGCTTAAAGAAGCTGGTCTTGTTTTTGAGCATGTATCAGAGGGGATAAGAGTGATAGGGTCCTCCAGACTGATGGCTACCGATGTAAAAACAATGCCCTATCCCGGGTTTCCTACCGACATGCAGGCACAGTTTATGGCCATTATGAGTGTTGCTGAAGGTACAAGCGTAATTACTGAGACAATCTTTGAAAATAGGTTTATGCATGTTGCAGAGTTGAAAAGGATGGGAGCAGATATCTCAGTGGAAGGCTCTACTGCTACTGTGAAAGGAGTCAAGAGACTTCAAGGCGCACCTCTTATGGCAACGGATTTGAGAGCGAGTGCATCTCTTGTTGTAGCAGCACTGGCAGCAGAGGGGGAGACGACTATCCATAGGATTTATCACCTCGATAGGGGATATGAAAAGATGGACGAGAAGCTCCCGAGGCTCGGCGCAGACATCAGAAGGGTCAGAGAATAAGAGCGGATTTAAGGCCGTAGATGAGTTGTGCCATCCTTTTATAATCAAGTGTATGAGCCATATCTCCTGGGGTATGGTAATTAGGATTTCTGTAAAAAGCGGTGTCTGTTATCATGAATGCTGGATAATCAAAGCTCCAAAAAGATGAATGATCAGAAAAATCAACTCCAGGAACGAGAGATATGGTATTGAGGGACTCAACTGGGAGGGTCGATGCCATCTTAAAGGCATCTTTTACCCTTTTTGTAAATGCCCTCGATGAGATATTTCCCACAAAGGCAATGAAGTCTCCTTTTTCTGGGTAAAACCATTTGAAGAAAGAAAAGGGATAGTACTGGCATCCTTTTTTATCGCAGAAATAACCTATCATTTCGAGAGATATCATGCCTTCAACCTTTACTTTTTCTTTCGTAAGACTTTCTGCATAAATGTAGCTGCCCATGTGTTTTGTTCTGAATAAAGGAGGCTCTTCAAGGGTAAAGGCAACGAAACTGACTGTTCTTGACATCTGGGTTGCTGCGGTAAGTCTTGCAAGTTCAAGTAGACCTGCGATTCCACTCGCATTGTCATCAGCGCCTGGTGAGCCAGGAACCGTATCATAGTGAGCACCTATGACAAGGATTTCTGATCCCTTATTGCCTCTTACTTCTCCAATGATGTTGTGATAAGTATTTTCCATACACATGAAGGATTGTCTCTTTACATCACAACCATAGAAAACCATTTTCTCTTCTATATAATCGGCAGACCTCTCAAGTTTATCTAAATCCATGTAACTCCTTGCCCCTATCTCTTCTGATAAAAAACTAACAATTACCTCAAGATTTGCTTCTATCTCTTTTATTTCATCTGTCTGCTCACCGTATATAGGCTTCTGTGACATACCTTCTCATCATCCTGTGACTATTAAAGTAATAAGCGTTCTTACCTATGGCATTCTGCATCATTCTTACCCATGTAAGCCTGTCATTATAAAAGAGGGGGATAATGATATGTTCGAGTTTGTTGTAAAGGTCGTCTGCATCCTTCGAATCCATATTTTCAGTAAGTTTTATTTCAGTAGGGCTCGGACCAATGGACCAGCCTGTAAATCCCTCTATATGGCCTTCTATCCACCAACCATCAAGGACACTGAAATTCAATACACCATTATGTGCTGCCTTCATCCCGCTTGTGCCTGAAGCCTCCAATGGTCTCAGGGGGGTATTAAGCCAGACGTCAACGCCAGACACAAGCTTGAGCGCAATCTCCATATCATAATTTTTTAGATAAACCATTTTAATCTTATCCTTTAGCCGCTCTTTTAGTGAAAATATTTTCTTTATAATACTTTTGCCTGTGTCATCTTGGGGATGGGCCTTGCCTGCATAAACAATCTGGAGTTTTCCAGCACCTATTTTTTCTATTCTCTCAATATTGCTGAATAGGAGGTCAGGCCTTTTATATGCTGTTGCCCTTCTTGCGAATCCTATGGTAAGGATCTCAGGATTAAGCTCTGTTCCTGTTTCTGTCTTAATATAATCGAAGAGATTCTTTTTCGCTTCCATATGGGCCTTCCAGATCTCATCATCTGGTGCTCGGCCAATCCTTACAAATAACTCTGGTTCGTTAGCCCATCCAGGGAGATACTTGTCATAGAGTCTTTTAAAACTATCAAAGGTCCATGCATAGGAATGGACTCCGTTTGTGATAGAAGCGATCTCATATCCAGGAAACATGTTACGTGAAACTTCCATGTGTTTTTTTGCAACTCCATTTATGTATTCACTTAGATTCAATCCGAGGAGTGTCATATTAAGGTTATCCTTACCGCCGAGTTCCTTAAGAACATCGAAAGGTATCAATTCTCCCATAATCCTTTTAATGAGCTCATAGGGGAATTTATCATGTCCTGCCTCAACAGGGGTATGAGTTGTGAATACACAGAGCTCCTTTATCCTGTCTATGTCCCACACGAGTCTTTCGTCCCAGACCTCTTCTATCGGACGTTTATACATATTAAGAAGTTCAATTGTAAGCAAACTCGAATGCCCCTCATTCATATGGTATTTCTTCATCTCAAAGCCAAGTTCATGAAGCATCCTTACTCCACCAATCCCTAAGATTGTCTCCTGTTTGAGTCTGTATGCCTGGTCACCACCGTAGAGATAAAAGGTGATCTCTCTATCCTCTGGCATGTTTCCTTCTATATCTGTGTCAAGGAAGAAGACTGCTACACTCCCGCCAGTCAAACTCCTTACCTTGTATAGCCATACCTGGACTGCAACATCCCTTCCTTCAATCTGGACTGAAATCCTTGTGGGAAGAAGCGTCATATATTTAAAGGGGTCCCAAGAATTGGGCAACTCTGTTTGTTTACCATTTTCATCTATCTCTTGTTTGAAATACCCTTTTTTGCTGATGAGGGTTACAGCAATCATCGGAAGTTTAAGATCAGCAGCTGTCCTGATCGTGTCTCCTGCAAGCACACCAAGACCACCACTGTAAGTAGGGATATCGTTCTGAATACCTATCTCCATTGAAAAGTAGGCAATCTTTGGTTCTTTTGTAAGCTCGAGAAGTTCATTGAATATGGGGTTCATAAGGTTCTATTTTAACTTAAAAACAATAAAGATTGTAGATTTTTAAGTAAGTGTTCCATTTATCTCCCCCTGAATGTTCAAACTTCTCTTGCAGTCAGGTTGGGAAGTTGTAATCAGCATCACAGATTTTGTATGGAATAATTTTTATCTTCTAAAGTAATTCGTATCAAAACATAGTTCTTTGAAATTATATAAGCTTAATGTTTCCGAAAGGGTAAACTCTGGGGAACCAGGGGGCACAAAGCCACGGATCCTTTCTTGAGCCACTCTGGCATAAAAAAATGGGAAAGGATAGCCGGGTTGCCGAAGAAACAGCGTAATTCTCCAGAGTTTCCCAGGAGAAAGAAAAGCCTGTTTCCCCAGATAGAAACAGGCTTTTTTATTTTTCAAAAGATATTGAAAGGTGGTGACGACTTTCCTTAATAATTGATGTGATGAAATATCTATGGTTAAGTCATTACTTTTAATCATACAAATTATTATTTTATTCATTGTTTTACCTGTTTATGCATCTGAGGTCAACCAGGGCATATCTGTTGAAGCACCTATAATCTCTTCATTACCCGGAGAGGAAAATAATTCACCAATAATACTAACAGATTATAATCACAACGAACTCGCTGAGAAGTATGTCACAAAATATATTTCATTCTTTAGCGTTAAAATACATAAGAAGTTCTCCCTTTGGCTGAGCAGATCAGGAAAATACATTACTCTGATAAAAAAGATACTGACAGAGAATAGTATCCCTGAAGAAATAGCCTTTATCCCTCTTATTGAAAGCGGTTTTAACCCCAATGCCTGTTCTCCTGCACGTGCGGTAGGATACTGGCAATTTATTGCATCTACTGCGAAGAAGTATGGACTGGTAATAAATTGGTGGCTGGATGAAAGAAAAGATCCTATAAAATCTACTTTAGCTGCAGCAAATTACTTCAAATACCTATATGAGATGTTCGGTTCATGGGACCTTGTAATGGCCGCATATAATGCGGGAGAGGGAAATATCCTTAAGGCACTGAATAAAGCAAAGATAGATGATTACTGGTCACTTCTTAATAGTAAACACCTGAAGAGAGAAACGAAAGATTATGTGCCTAAGTTTATTGCAGCGAGCCTGATAGCGAAGAGCCCGCAGGAATTTGGTTTTGAAGAAATCGAATATCATCCTCCCCTTAATTATGCTGAAGTCATTGTATACTCACCCATTGACCTTGAAGTTGCAGCAGATTGTGCAGAAACAACCCTTGAGGTTATAAAGGAATTAAACCCTGAACTGAGAAGATGGTGCACGCCTCCTGATGTACCTGAATATACCC
>CAZXCW010000169.1:0-5873 GCA_964639385.1 uncultured Nitrospiraceae bacterium | reverse complement strand
CGCTGAAGAACGCCGAGGCGAAAAATGGATTTTATCGGGTTCTTTATAAAAAGCACCTTTTTGTTCTTTGACAACTTTAATTTCCTATGTGCCATAGAGACATTAGTGCGATAGTAGATTAAAGTCCTTTACACTTTACTGATCTCAAGAATCCGGTCGAGGCGGAAGATTCTTTTTTCGTTTCTTAGATGGCAGAATGCCTCCATTCCAAGATAGGTTTTGCCGCTATATTCCATTTTGCCGACAAATGTGGGAGTAATTACCCTCCTGGATTTAACATCATTGTTCTTGAGGTAAAGTATTTCAATCTTTTGGCGGTTCTCGATGGTGCTCTTTATGAGATTGATCTTTTCCTCAAGAGGATGACGGATTTCAGAAAGTTTATACTGGAATTGCGTCATAAACTTTACCACTCTCCAGTCCATAAAAATGTGTTTCTTCTCTATTGGCTTTTTAAGTACTACACCATCAAGGCGCGTGCACCTGCTTAAAGCTACATAGACCTGACCGCTCGCAAATGTTCCTCTTCCAATGTCTATAACCACTTTATCAAAGGTCTTGCCCTGTGACTTGTGGATGGTTACTGCCCATGCAAGTTTGAGAGGATACTGGGTGAATGAGCCGACAACCTCGGACTCAATGCTGTTTTTGCTTTTGTCGAAATAGTAGTTAAACAATTCCCACCTGTAGGGCAGGACTTCCACAATTTCTCCGGTTACCAATTCAACAACAATGACATCATCTTCACCCTTCTGCTTCACAATTTCCACAATCTTTCCGATGCTCCCATTCACCCACCGAAAAAGGGAATCATTGTTCAGAAGCATAACCTGCGCATCTTTCTTAACCTGAAGATCAACCTGTGTGGGGAGAGAATCCTGCTTGAAGTCACCATGTATGGTTCCCTGATAAGTAATCAGAGGAGAAGCAATCCTGGAGAGGTGTTCCCTGTTGATTTTTTCCGCAGCATTGTTGAGCGTGGTAAGCCAGATGTAGAAATCCTTCGGGTCTGGAACAAAATCTTGATCACACCGTTGATTCAGCATAGATAGTTGTTCTTCAGCGACTGAATTGTTGCGTATTGCATTGAGGATGGCAATGAAATCCTCATCCTTCTGGCGGTATATCTTTTCAAGTTCTATAAATTCCATCTCAAGCTCTTTCATAACTAAGGCATCAAAAAAATAAGGGCTTTGATAATGAGCATTAAAGAACTCCTTCTCGCTGCTCGTGACTACAGGCGGAAGCTGATAAAGATCACCAATAAAGATTATCTGGATCCCACCAAAAGGCTTCTTCTTTTTGGCGTTTAGCCTCAGGAATTTATCTATACAGTCCTGCAAATCTGCACGCACCATCGATGCCTCGTCAATGACAATGGCATCCAGTTCTTTGTAGATGTTCTTGCCTCTTCCTTTGATTTTTTTGATTGATTTCAGAGTAACATTGGGCTTGAACCTGAAGAAGGAATGTATAGTCTGCCCTCTTACATTAAGGGCTGAAACTCCGGTTGGTGCCAGCACAACCAGCTTCTTCTTTGTATGGTTTCGGAAATAGTCAAGAAGCGTTGACTTGCCAGTTCCCGCCTTTCCGGTAATGAAAACATGTCTGGTGGTATTCTCCATCATGTCGAGGGCCTTTTGGAACAACTCATTGAACTCTATCATTTCGGTTTTGCCGGCACTCATACCTTTGTAAAGTATATGGAGGAGTATTTCACGATGTCAATAAAGCTGCCTTAAATCCGTATTTTGTGATTAAAATCCTTGCCAATTCTTGCTTTCTGTGGTAATAGTTATCCATGGCTGATGCAAAGGTTCAGAGGATTCATCCTGAATATAAGCCTGAAGAGAAGCCTCTTCACCCTGCCCAGTATAACCTTTTCACAGGAGAGCCAGAAGCTATCCCTGTCCTCATAGAGGAACAACCAGAAGGCGAAATAAGAGTAGATGAAGGGATAACCATGGTAAAAACTGGCGATATCTCACAGATTATACTCTCGGGCTATGGGATTTTTCTTTCGAAAAAGAGTGAGCGACTGCTTGTAAGAAAAGGGAAAGATGTTATTTACCAATTCCCGTTATTTCGGCTGAAAGATGTAGTTATTGCCTCAAAAGGTGTAACCATCTCATCGGACTTGATTGAGGAACTCTGCTTAAGAGGGATCACTCTCCATTTTCTTTCAGGAGTGAATAAACCCTATGCTATGATTACCTCTCCCATGCTTACTGCAACTATAGAGGCTCGCAGAGAACAGATAGAAGCAATGAAAGACCAGAGAGGCCTTGAGTTCTCAAAGGAAGTTGTTTACGGGAAGATTACCAATCAGGAGAGACTCCTGAGATATTTTGGAAAGTATATCAAAGAGACTGACCCGGAACGATTCAGGATAATAGAATCACTTGCCAGAGAACTCAGGGAACTGAGAAGAAAGGTTAAGACAGTCACAGGCAATCATATTGATGAAAAGAGAAATACTCTTATCGGTATTGAAGGCACTGCAGGAAGGCTTTACTGGGATGGCGTAAAGGAGATATTGATGCAAAGGATAGAGTTTTTCGGGAGGCAGACAAGAGGAGCCATAGACCCTGTAAATTCCCTTCTCAACTACGGATACGGAATCCTTTATTCAACTGTCTGGGGAGCACTTGTTAATGCGGGACTTGAGCCCTTTGCAGGATTTCTTCATGTAGATAGACCTGGAAAGCCTTCCCTTGTCCTCGATCTCATTGAGGAGTTTCGTCAGCCAGTGGTAGATAGAGTAGTCATTGCCCATGTCAACCTTGGGCAGGATATTAAAATTACCGATGGATTACTTGATGCTGACACCAGAAAGATTATAGGGGAAAAAGTCCTGGGTAGACTTGAATCAACTGAGACTTACAAAGGTAAGAAATATCAGATACGCTCTATTATCCAGATGCAGGCAAGAAATCTGGCATCTTTTTTAAGAGGACAGCAGAATTATAAACCTTTCACTTTTAAGTGGTGACCTAATTTTATAAAATGAGGGCAGACATACTGCAAAACTCCTGCAAAGCGACTGGATTTAATTTTGTTTCACATGACTGCAATTCTTACGGCATGTACATTTTGAATAAAGGCTGGCAGGCCATGCAAAAGGTCTATAAGGTGTCGCTGGCAGGCGTTTTTCATCACATCTGCCTCTCAAAACAATAATAAATCTTGGAAAAGTAGAATTTGTAATGGAAGAGCTAACACATTTTGTATTTTATGACATTGAGATTGACAGGATAAGGAATAAGATTGCAGATATTTGTTTGGACTTTGGCCTTGAGCGTATTCAGTTCAGTGGCTTTTCAGGGAAATTGGGGCGGAACAAAAGAGAAGAGCTTTTTCTAAAACTCAAAAATGTCATAAAAAAAGGTTCCGGAAAGATTCTGATCCTTCCCGTATGCGAGAAGGATTTCAGGAGCATTCTCGAATATATCAAAGAGGAAGAGGATGCAGAGTCTGATACCTCTCAGAGTGAGTGATCTCAAGCAATTTGTCTACTGTCCAAGAGTTGTGTGCTATCAGTATCTTATGCCGGTTGGGAAAAAGACTACGTTCAAGATGGATTATGGGAAGATTGAAGAAGCAAGAATAGATAAACTTGAGACAAGGCGTAAGCTCAAAAGATATGGTATTACTGAAGGAAAACGGCTTTTTCATCTCGCAATAAATTCCGATAAACTTTCCCTGTCAGGAAAACTTGACATGCTTATAGAGACAAAGGATGAATATATTCCTGTTGATTTTAAACATACGAAGGGAAAACCACATAAAAACCATATTTATCAGCTCTGCGGTTATGCCCTTATCCTCGAGGATATATATCATAAAAAAGTCAGTCATGGTTTTGTTTATCTAATACCTCTTGAAGATGCAGTTATTTTTGAAATGAATGATTCGATGAAAGAAGAGACTAAGAAGATGCTTTCTGATATACGGCAGATGTTAATACAAAAGGAAATGCCTGCTGCAGCGGATAATAGAGGTAAATGTTATGATTGTGAGTATAGAAACTATTGTGGCGATGTCTTTTAGAACTTTCGCAAACCTAAAGCATGTTAAAACAGAAAAAGGGATTTCCAAATTTCCGTTAAAAAAACTTGCAAAACCTATTGTATTATCGTTATTTTAAGAGCAGAAGCAGTTTGATTCCCAATGAAGAGGGAACTGAAAGCCGATAAACCCGCGCCAGGTGATACGTATATGACAAGAAGCAGTTTGATTCCCAATGAAGAGGGAACTGAAAGCACATTTGAGGGGCAAGGCAGTTGACATATGTGCTCAGAAGAAGTTTGATACCCAATGAACAGGGAACAGAAAGAACCACAAGCGAGCGTTTCCGCCTACCATATCTTGTGAAGCAGTTTGATTCCCAATGAAGAGGGAACTGAAAGTAAGACAATGGCTACGGGTAAGGTAGCATGGAAGGGAAGCAGTTTGATTCCCAATGAAGAGGGAACTGAAAGAACGTAAACACAGACTTCGTCAACGTTATGCTGCAAGAAGCAGTTTGATTCCCAATGAAGAGGGAACTGAAAGCATAGTGTTCCTTCAGTAGCTCAAGAATTTTACTGTGAAGCAGTTTGATTCCCAATGAAGAGGGAACTGAAAGAGGGGCGGAAATCAATCTTGAATCCGTTGCTGAAATGAAGCAGTTTGATTCCCAATGAAGAGGGAACTGAAAGGTTAATCGCATCACAATAGAATTGTCTTCTGTAAAAGAAGCAGTTTGATTCCCAATGAAGAGGGAACTGAAAGTCCGATGAGCCCGCACCAGGTGATCAGTATATGACCGAAGCAGTTTGATTCCCAATGAAGAGGGAACTGAAAGAAAATATCTGCAGTGATATTCATGAAACCTCTTTACGAAGCAGTTTGATTCCCAATGAAGAGGGAACTGAAAGATTTTGTTTATTATCTTTCTATGATCTTTGTTGGGCGAAGCAGTTTGATTCCCAATGAAGAGGGAACTGAAAGCTTCCAAGAAGGCAGATATCCTCTTATTACCCTGGGGAAGCAGTTTGATTCCCAATGAAGAGGGAACTGAAAGTTTTTTACCTCCTACCCCTCATAATCGTAATCATAGGAAGCAGTTTGATTCCCAATGAAGAGGGAACTGAAAGATTTTTAAGTTCTTCCATTAAATAATCACAAGGACAGAAGCAGTTTGATTCCCAATGAAGAGGGAACTGAAAGTTGCAGACTTCCTTATATATAAGTCTAATACTACCCGAAGCAGTTTGATTCCCAATGAAGAGGGAACTGAAAGATTTTGGGCTATACCTTTGCATTATATTTGTTTCTGAAGCAGTTTGATTCCCAATGAAGAGGGAACTGAAAGTTTATAAAGAAGGATTATCGAATGCTGCCAATTATTAGAAGCAGTTTGATTCCCAATGAAGAGGGAACTGAAAGTATTTAACTGGAATTTCTGGCTCAATTAATTGCCCCATGAAGCAGTTTGATTCCCAATGAAGAGGGAACTGAAAGAGGATGATATTCTATCCTTCGGTGGATTTTTCTATTGAGAAGCAGTTTGATTCCCAATGAAGAGGGAACTGAAAGAGCCGAAAATTTCCATCGTGGCGGTTGTCCTTGTCGAAGAAGCAGTTTGATTCCCAATGAAGAGGGAACTGAAAGATATATGAATGTGCTTGTGTTTATAGCGAGTCGGGGAAGCAGTTTGATTCCCAATGAAGAGGGAACTGAAAGTTGACTATTAATGTTGTTGTCATAACCACATCCCTAGAAGCAGTTTGATTCCCAATGAAGAGGGAACTGAAAGTTCTTGGAAAGATGTAGGCTTCAAGAGAAAGACAGTCACTGTTGTTATGCACACCATTACCCTGAAGGTCTCA
>CAZXCW010000168.1:0-5928 GCA_964639385.1 uncultured Nitrospiraceae bacterium | reverse complement strand
CGAGAATACTATGTCCTGTCTAAATACCATGGGATTATGGTAATTTATGTTAAATAAATTTTTGAGCACTGTTTGCACTCTTGGGGTTAACGAAATTCCTCATGCTACTTTCTTTAACCTTTCTCTAATTATATATGCTTGACCCAAGGATATGCCAGCATCATTTGTTGGTACTTTTTCATGTATATGTACTTCCATACCCATTGATTTAAGGTTGGCGATTGTCCTCTCCAGCAAATACATGTTCTGAAATACCCCCCCGCACAAAACAATATCTTTTATTGAGTGCATATGGTACAACCTCTCGACAACCTTAAAAATGACCGCAACAAGGGTATTATGAAACTTAGCTGAAATAAAACCTTTATCTTCTCCTTTTACTAAATCTTCTATTATTCCCAAAACAGTCTGGGAGAAATCAATCTCAATAGGGTCTCTTAACTTCATATCAAAAGAATAATCATCAATTATATCGGGGCTTGCTATAGCCTCCAAGGCAATTGCAGCTTCGCCTTCAAATGTATTTTTATCACAAACCCCTATCATGGCTGATACTGCATCAAATAACCTCCCGGCACTTGATACAAGAGGTGAGTATGGCTTTTTGTCAAAAATCTTCAAGATATCTTTAACCCTGCTGTCGCCATACCTGTCAATAAAGCCAATAGATTTAAGATAGTGCATTGCTTCGTCTCCAGCAACATCTTTAATAAAGCTTACTGCCATCCTCCATGGTTCCTTTACTGCCATTTCACCGCCTGGAAGGGGAATATATCTAAAATGACCTGCTCTTTCAAAGTTCTCTAAATCAGCAATCAAAAATTCTCCACCCCAGAGATTCCCATCAGTACCATAACCTGTTCCATCAAATGAGACACCGATGACCTTCTCTGTAATCCCTCTTTCAGCCATAACGGATGCGACATGGGCATAGTGGTGTTGAATCCCAAACTTTTGCATGCCTTCCTGTCTTAATGCCCACTGTGTGGATAGATACATTGGATGAAGGTCATATGCAAGAGCCACAGGGTTTACCCTGTAAACAGCCTTCAGGTTCTCGAGACACTCTTCAAAAAACTTTAATGTTTCATAGTTTTCCATGTCTCCTATATGCTGACTGGGAATTGCAAAACTTCCTTTAGTGAGGGTGAATATATTTTTGATATCAGCGCCACATCCGAGAACTTCTGGCCCCTCTTCATGAAGGAGTACGGGGTCAGGCACATATCCCCTCGAACGGCGTATGAAAGACAACGATGGTTTACTGGTCATGATTCTTAAGACAGAATCATCAACTCGCATAAATATATCCCTGTTATGAAAAAGAAATGCATCAACAAGACCGGATAGCTTGGTAACTGCTTCTTCATTACTAATTACGATTGGCTCCTCTGAGATATTACCACTTGTCATTACAAGGGCATCAAAATTAGTATTGATCCCCCCATGTCCTTCTTTAGTAAAAGGGGGTATGGGAGGATTATCGGCTGGTAAGGGGGGATTTGAATTCATAGATAGAGATTCTTTCATGGGATAATAAAAGAGCAAATAATGCAAAGGAGTATAGGGTAGCATAAAGCCGAAACAGGGATTATCGGGCGACACCGCATCAGGAAGAGAAGTTTTTTTCTTTCTAAGGAGCACGATAGGTCTTTTGTTAGAGACTAAAAGCTCTTCCTCATCCTTAGATACATAGCAGAATTTTTTTACTGTTTCGACATCAGGCGCCATTAATGCAAAAGGTTTGTTACTCCTCCTTTTCCTAACCCTTAATTTGTTTACAGCCTCTTCATTCGTAGCATCGCAGGCTAAATGAAATCCTCCGAGCCCCTTGATAGCCACGATATATCCTTGCCTTAGAAGTCTTATTGTTTCTTTTATTGGATTTTCTTTTTCATCAACTTTTAACTTCTCATCTAATAATCCCCCCATCCTCTCTTTTTGTAATCCCCCTTTGTCCCCCTTTAGTAAAGGGGGATGTAGGGAGATTTGAGTGGGATTATTGTCATTCTTAACTCTTAACTCAACATGCGGTCCGCAAACGGCACATGCATTTGGCTGGGCATGAAACCTTCTGTCTTCTGGATTATGGTATTCTTCTTCGCACTGAGGGCACATTTGAAATACAGACATGGTAGTGTTCGGCCGGTCGTAAGGAACAGATTTTGTTATAGTATATCTTGGACCACAGTTTGTACAGTTTATGAATGGATAAAGGTAACGCCTGTCGTACCTATCCAGCAACTCCCTGAAGCAGTCTTTGCATATCGAGACATCAGGAGAAATAAGGGTAAAACTCCCCTCATCCTCACTCTTAACTATTTTAAAATCCTGATATCCATAATATGGTATGGTTGTTACATCGACATCTATTATCTGTGAAAGGGGCGGGGCTTCTTTGGTAAGCCTTTCTACAAAAGTAGCACTGTTACTGCCTTCTACCTCAATAGTGACACCTTTAGAGGAGTTCATTACAAAACCTTTGAGATTCAAAGATTTGGCGAGGCTATAAACGTAGGGCCTGAAGCCAACTCCCTGGACAGTTCCCCTGACTAATATCTTTACCCTTGAATTCATTTATTATTTTATAAGTGATTGTAACCATTCCACCCATTTGTTTATCCCTTCACCCGTCTTGCATGAGACCTCAAATATCTTCAACTGTGGATTAAGGGATAAGGAATCCCTCTTAATTTTTTCTAAATTTGCGTCCGTGTAAGGCAGGAGATCAATCTTGTTTAATACCAATGCAGATGATTCCTGGAACATCAATGGATATTTAAGAGGCTTATCGTCTCCCTCTGCTATGCTAAGGAGCATGATTTTCATATTTTCACCAACCTTAAATTCAGCTGGACAGACGAGGTTTCCAACATTCTCTATGATAAGGAGATCAAGGTCTTTAATGGGCAAGTCTCCAATTACTTCGCTAATCATATTCGCATCGAGATGGCATGCGCCACCAGTATTTATCTGAACAACAGGGATACCGAGATTCCCTATCTTCTGGGCATCCTCCGAGCCTTCAATATCACCCTCTATAACACCTGTCTTTATTTTACCGGAGAGCTCTTTAATAGTCTTCTCTATGAGGGACGTCTTGCCTGCTCCAGGGGCACTCATAATATTGATGACATAAGTACCTGCCTCATCAAAAACCTTCCTGTTTTCAGCAGCAATCCTATCATTTGCTTCTAAGATTTGTGTGACTACTTTGACCTTCAACCGTTAGACCTCCTATAAAAGATTCTTAATATACATCCATCTCGGCAATATTTAATTCTCTTCCTGTCTCTACCCGCAAAGAAGTACCTCCACAACTCGGACAGGATACAACATACGTATCTTCTACAGTGAAATTGCTTTTACAACTATCACAAAAACCGCTTATAGGTATCTCTTCAACAATCAAACTTGCCTTCTCTGCGATAGTACCAATCTTTGCTGTATCAAAAGCAAAAAGAAGACACTCGGTCACAACGCCCGAGGCCTTCCCAATCTTAACCTTTATAGATTCTATCCTCTTATATCCTTCTTTTTCACAGTATTGTGCTGCGAGATCGAGCAAGCCAAGTACAATCGATACCTCATGCATTTTGTTCCTTAGTCAGCCTCGCTTTCTCTTTCTCGTAGGCGTCCTTACCAGCCTCAACAGCTTTTGCTATAGCTGCCTTTTTTTCTTCGTAAAGTTCCCTACTTTTATCTATAGTAGATGTAACCTTTCCTTTTACATCCTCGGTATAATCTTTCACTGTATCCTTTACATCCTCGGTCAAATCTCTTATCCTTCGCCTTGTTTCACGGCCTGATTCTGGGGCTAAGAGTAATGCAAGGGCTGCACCTACAATACCTCCCAGCAGAAAAGAAAGAAACATACTGCCAGCACTATATGCATTTTCCTCTCTCATTGACTACCTCCCTTTTTAAAAAGATTACTTAAAAGATTACTCGATAAAACTCCAAGGGCTGTTCTAAGCCCAACTTTAAAACCTGAAGCCTTTATCAAGGCAGAGGACGACACATCTTCTACGAGATTGCTAATGCGCTTTACATTCAGTCCTACATCTCTTATAGCATCTGAGAAAGTCTTAACATCATCTGTTACATCTTTGATATCATCTGATACATCCCTGAGGCTTTTTAATGACTGCTGTAGTTCATCCAGAGTTGTTTTAGTTGATTCTCCCGTTGTCTTTAAAAACTCCCTCAGAGATTGAGCTGTTTTCCTCAGCTCTATCAGAAGCATAATAAGAAAAACGCTTATCGCAACAATGGCAGCTACTATTACCCATATCCATATCTGACTCATTGTTTTAATTATATCAGAAATAGGCAGGCAGTGAGAAGTAAAAATTTATGGTATACAATTCGCCAATTCAGTTATGGCGGGATATAATATTTGAGCGGTCGTAGGCCGATAGTCAGATAAGTATCAGTAAACATCAAGAGGCAAAAGCCTCGGTCTACGACTCGTAGAGAGGCGATAGCCCGAGAATGAGCGAAGATACTATATCCTGTATTTTATTGCTGTTAATGTTCAACCGTGTCAGGGGAAAAGAGATACTTCCTTTATGGTATCCTAATATTTATGAATGACGAATTTTATCTAAAACGGGCCCTTAGGCTTGCTGCAAAGGCGCATCATATGACGAGTCCAAACCCTATGGTTGGTGCTGTAATCGTTAAAAAGAATAGAATTATCTCTGAAGATTACCATAGAAGACCTGGGATGCCCCATGCTGAAGCACTTGTCATAGAAAAGGCTGGAGAAGGCGCCAGGGGTTCAACGCTTTATATTAATCTTGAACCATGTTGCCATACTGAGAAACGGACACCTCCTTGCACTAAGGCTATCATCAGTGCGGGTATAAAAGAAGTTGTTATTAGTATGGCAGATCCAAATCCTAAGGTCTCCGGGAAGGGGATCTTAGAGCTTCAGCAGGCTGGTATAAAGGTCAGAACTGGTTTTCTCGAGGAGGAGGCAAAGAGGCTTAATGAGACATACATTAAATACATAACAACAGGAAAACCTTTCGTGATATTAAAGATTGCCATGACCCTCGACGGCAAGATTGCAACCCCTGAGGGACAGTCTAAATGGATAACATCTGAAAAGGCAAGAAGGATGGTTCATCGTTTCAGAAGCAACGTTGATGCAATCATAACTGCCATCGGGACAGTTAAAGCAGATAACCCGGAGTTTACGGCAAGAATAAAAGGCGGAAAGCATCCGTTAAGAATTGTTATTGACCCAGACCTTGAAATACCTATAAATTCAAAAGTTCTACAGGTACCACCCCAGACAATTGTAGTAACCAAGAAATTTCACAGTTTACAGTTCAATAATCTCCCCTTACCCCCCTTTAATTCCCCCTCTACGAGTCATGACCTTAGTAAGGGGGCCGGCCGGCCGGCCGTCGGGCAGGGATACAGAGAGGTCAAATGGGGGCAAGGGGATTTTTCAAATGAGGAAAAAATCAGAATATTGCTGAACAAAGGTATTCAACTCATTGAATATGAGGGCGAAAAGGTCGATCTCCAGTGGCTTATGAAGAGGCTTGGAGAAAAAGAAATCACATCTGTTCTGATAGAGGCAGGCTCTTCAATGAATGCTTATGCCATCGAAGATGGAATTGTTGATAAGGTGATTGTTTTCATCGCGCCTAAGATTATTGGAGGGAAAAAGTCGTTTCCTGCTGTAGGGGGAGAGTCTTTCAGGAGGCTTGAAGAGGCATATCGTTTAAAAGATATAAGAATAAGACGGGTAGGAGAAGATGTTTTGATTGAAGGATACATTGAAAGAAATAATCAATGATCGGCAATTCAAATTCAGCAATTATCAATGTAGAATTTGTCAATGAAAATTAACCTAAATGTCATTTACGAATTAAAAGTGAACCGTTTTTATCGAATTTACGAATTAAAAGT
>CAZXCW010000167.1:0-5980 GCA_964639385.1 uncultured Nitrospiraceae bacterium | reverse complement strand
GATACCTTAGTGTACCTTTAACAGATAGTTATTGGAATATTTTTATGGATATAACCAATAAAGATATTCTCAATAAATCATCGAGTTAAATAAATTTTTGAACAATGTCTGCATTATTCAGGTTAAGGACTATCGGTCTACGACCCGTAGGGCAAAATAAACTACTCATATATCCTGCCATCACGGATTTGGAGAGGCTTTCTTTATCCTGGACTCATTTAGCACAGTTAATTCATAAATTTTTAAGACGATGACGAATATAGTATTTTCGCCCATTCTCGTCTCGACATTCTGTTGAAGCCTCCGAGGTAAATTCTTTCCTTGAAAGAATTTAAAGCCGCTCGAATACTATATCTCCAATCCTTTGCCGGGTTTGTAACAATTTCTCTGAATAATCTGGGTCAGGCAGAAAATCTTTTCAATTTTGGTATAATTCCATGAACAGAGGAATTATGCAATTACAATGTCCCATTAAAAAGATATTGCTTCCTGTTGATGGGAGCGAACATTCAAAGAGGGCCACAGAGTTTGCCGGCTATCTTGGGGTTTCCTTAGGCAAAGGTCTCTCAGAACTTACTTTACTTCGGGTCATTGCCGGGCGTTATATGAGTCGCTATGTTCCTTACATTGACTACCGAGCAGAGATCCTTAAGATGTCAGATTCCTTCGCCGAGTTCAAAAAACAACATATTGAAAAGGATGTAATGCCTTCATTGGATGAAGGGGAAAAAATTCTGAGAGATTTAGGCATAGAGGTTGATATAGAAAAACAAATAATTGAAGGAGACCCGGCTAATGAAATTGTTCGCATAGCTGATGAGGAAAAATTTTCAACAATTATAATGGCAAGAAGAGGGTTATCAGAAATAATTGAGTTCCTTCTGGGTAGTGTTACCAGTAAGGTTGTTCATGCAGCAAGAAGGCAAGCTGTCTATATTGTGGGTCACAGGATTCTCAAAGATAAGAAATGTCCCATCCCCAAAGTTCTTATCCCTGTTGACGGTTCATCCTATTCAATGAAAGGCGTAGAAGATGCTGCCTGCATGGCTGCGGAATTGAAGGCCTCTATGACTAAGATTACCCTATTTAGGGTTATTAATCTTGCAGTCTTTATGAAAAGGTTAGGAGAAGGGATAGACCCCGAAGAAGAAGCACAGAGAATACTTAAAGAGGCGAAAACGGTTTTCGTTAATGCAGAAGTTCCAGAAGGGCTTATTAAGACTAAGATTAAGGTAGGGATACCTTCTGAAGAGATTCTTAAAGAGGCAGAAGAAGAGGACTATAATCTTATCATTATGGGTCGTAAAGGTCGCACCGCCATGAAAGACCTTATATTAGGGGGAGTAAGTTCTGCTGTTCTCCACCGTTGTCAGAACCAGACAGTTGCTATAATGAGCAGTGATTAACCCCAAAATGTATTATTTAGTTAATAGGTCGTGTAATTTCTCTGTCGTTATAGGATCGAAATCCTTTTATCCTGGTACGGTTGAGGCAAATTGTATGTATTAGTAAGCCATGCAAGATGTTTAATAAGCATAGGCTGGGCAAATATATTTAGCTCTTCGTCAAAAAAGATGCCTGTAAGGTAGATACTTTCCAATTTTGAAAGCCATTCAACCCTGCCTCCTATAAAATCCTTTTGCACTTGGCTGTTACTATCAATGTAAAAAATATTTATCTTTACCTTTTTACCTATCCCGATAGGGGCAGATGAGTACAACCCCATCCCTGCAAATGAGATATTGGCTATCGATGCATCAATGACTGTCTTATTTTCTAAAACCATAACCTCTGCTTTACTAAAAAAATAGTACCTATACCATTTTCGAGCTTCTAAGGGATTCTTTCTCCTATATAGCATAATGACTCAACTCTAATATATGGAAACCTATGTGATACATTGTCTTATTTTCAAGGTAATAATGTCAAATTAATGTACATTACTTCCAAAACCAATTGCAAAAATAATATTAAAGAGTAATATAATATTTTCCACTGCGGACCTAATGGATTCGGACTCATGTTTTATCCAGGGTAGGGCTTAACCCAGATTATTCATAAATTTTCCGAACGTTGCTGGAGAATATAGTGTTAGAGCGGATTTAAATTTATGAATAATCTGGTTTAGGCGAAATTTATTGCGTAATTCATATATACTGTTTATACTGGCTTAAAAAGAATTTTAGGAGGACAAATATAACAAGGAGATAAAACATGGCGCTTTATGAGGAATTTACAAAAAGCGGTAATTGGCTATTTCGTTGGCGGGGTTACCTGCCATTAGCATTTTTTGGAATTATTCTTATCAAGATGAAAAATTTTCATTACTTAGGCAATAGCCGCACATTAGACTTTATCTGGGAAATAATCTGCCTTTCTGTTTCGTTCTTTGGACTGGCTATTAGAGTTTACACAGTTGGTCACATATCAAAAAATACCAGTGGGAGAGATACACGCAAACAAGTTGCCGATGTTTTAAATACATCAGGATTATATTCCATAATGCGGCATCCACTCTATTTAGGCAATTTCTTTATTGGTTTGGGTATATCCATGTTTATCCATCTTTGGTGGATAAGTTTGATATATGTATTAGCCTTTTGGCTTTATTATGAAAGGATTATGTTTGCGGAAGAAGATTTCTTGAGGAAAAAATTTGGTATGGAGTTTGATGAATGGGCAAGACACACTCCTGCATTTTTGCCCAAATTCTCAAATTGGAGGCGGCCTGACCTGAGTTTTTCACTTAAAACGGTTCTGAGAAGAGAATACACGGGATTTTTTGTAATAATAGCCTCATTTTCATTTCTTGAAACTATTGGAGATATAATTGTCGAAGGAAAACTGAGATATAACTTTGTATGGCTCAGCCTGTTTTCAGGAGGGTTGCTTATCTATCTAACCTTAAGAACCCTCAAGAAAAAGACCAGGATTTTACATGTAGATGGAAGATGAAGTATTCAGAAAATAGACTTCTTTTTTACCTCTCTTCAATATATCAAGACTAATTTGCTTTGCCAGGATACTGTTACTTAACAGCAAAAACAATTGAAATAAAAAGGATGATTAAAAAAATCATCAGTAAAGGGTCATCTGAAAGCTTTTTATTGTTCAGTTTCATCAACCCTCCCTTCTTACCATATCGGAATTGATTAACCATATCTCAGGTAATACAAATAAACTATAGGCATTTGTCTGATTTTCTTGTAGGATTTTTCTTAATTATCTGTCGGCGTATATCCTACAAAAAGCACACAAGCAGTTATTAGCGGTTTTAAGGCATGCAAAGGGTTGAAAATACTAAGTGGCGCTGAAGGAAATCGAGGTGTTATCCCCTCTTTTTCGTGTCATGCACAGCAAAAATAAACTATGAAAGGCGAGTTCTGTTATGCTGAAAGGGTAGCCAAAAATATTTTTTTAATGATCTGCTATAATCAATAATTAAATCTAATAATAAAATTGAAGGAGGTATAAACAAAATGGATGACTTGTTCAGATACAATGAAATTAACAAGCATATAACTTTTATAGAAACCTATTTTGATGTGCTACATGTCATATTAAAGCATGGTTTATTTGGAGAAATAAAAAGCAGCTCAATGGGTCATATGTTCTCAGCAATGGCAGAAAACTTAGAAGCTATAAAGAAGTTGCATGAAGAAACATATGAGAGATTAAAAGAGGAAAGTGGATTTTCTCGTTATGTTTCACCTTTTTGAATCTGAATGATTTCAGATCGTATTTGATATCCTTCTTGATAAACAAGCTTCCATAGTATTTTATTCGAGTTAAGAGGTTTTGCCCGGTTGTGTTCAATCACGTGGAGAGTGAGATTTGAGCGATTTCAGACACATCTTACTTTCTCACAGAAGCAAACACTTTTGCATAAGATTATAATCATGCATGTTACTTCATCAACTAAGCACAGCGGATATTTTCCAATGCGTATAAATTGCACTTGGTAATTTTGCGATCTCACAGGTTAATTCCTACCTGCACAGAGTAGCAGATTCAAAGATGCAAATACTAATGATTATCATCAGCGTAATATTAACACTATGCTCCAGTTACAATAGGCATGAAACGTTGATCACTCTCGGCCGAATTACCAACGTAAAGCTCTGATCTATCAGCCTTTCTTTGTAATTGTTTTCTTCGCAGTTGCTGGGCGCGGGTTAACTTGGGCGGCATCCACAGTAAGAGGGGTGAGTTCAGTCTGTTTTTGTATGCCAATTTCCAGAATCGGGACTACCGCACTCGGCGAAAAATCTGTTCCCCCGAAACTAATATTGGCAGCATTGATGCCGAACTTAACAGAAATGGCCCACAAGCCTTCGTGTAAGCCTTGTTTCTTGACCATCAATTCCGCCAACTCTTTAAAACTGAATATGTACAGCGCTGCTTCAGACATTTCCGATCACCTCGTTTTCTATTAAGGGTTTTTTCCTAATGATAGAACTTGTTGCTGTTGTCGCTACATTTTCACCTGTTATCCTTACATTTTCATGAGATGCCAAGCTCCATAGTGAATGAACCAAATCACCTTGCCAGGTGTAACTAAAATGCTGTTGTGGCACATATGTAATTCCAGTAGGAGGAACTTCAAATAATGCTATGCTTATAGCGGAACATCGAGGCTTCTCTATCGACCAAAAGTCGACTGGTTTACCCGAATTCTCCCAGCAAACACGAAAAATCTCGGAGTTTACTGGTCCCAGTTCGTTCTCACGATCGTTATCATCATAAGCTACGACTGCTACTTTCATTCCGAGTGCACGCGCGCACTTGATAATCATTCTAAGAGTAAGATTCCCAGGGTTATTTAGTATCTGAGATACGCGCCCCTTCGTTACGCCCAGCTTTTGAGCCAATTTCGTCTTACTCAAAGGCTCAGACTCGATTCGCTTCTCCAGTTGCATAACGAAATCCGCTGCAATTCGATATAGGAAATCGTCAACACTTCTTTCGGTCCAGTGCGTCATATTTTTCTTCATTTGTATATCGTTTTGAGGTTTTAGTTTATTACGACGTTCCTTATTGTTTCCTTCACTTTAGCTTCTTCTTTTATCTTGTTAACACCGTCTAACTCAGAAGGATCAGTCCCCCAAGCGTTCTTTACGGCATGGGAAACAAGAACACAAAGCCGAAAACCCAGATCGTGGGACAGCGGATTACACAAAAACCCATAAATTCTATGATTTTGTTTATTCTCTTTCCACTTAAAAACGAAGCAATCTTTATAAGTGGGATTATTGGGCCAGCCATGAAACCAATTGTTACTTGTTCCACCAATCAACCAATAATCAAATCTGCTCCGTAGCTCCCTTTCTTGTTTCATTTTGAGACTTTCAAAGACACTTTTCGCATCAATATTCTTATCACCTTCACAAATGAGAAATGCCAAACCACGTCGAGTAATCTTGAGACCAACAATCAGCTCTACAGAGTACGTTTTTTGATCCGGCATGTCTTAGTAAAGATTTTCGCAGACATATAGAATTGTTAGCCATACTTAAACTATATAAAATAAGTTTAAATATATCTAAACATCTTTGTCAAGCCTTTTTTGCTACTTTTTATAAAAAGTGGAATGAACCCCATCGGTTAGACACAAAGAACCTCTGAGGTTAGTAGGGTCTGACGATTATTGTTAATATTTCTTTCCACCAATACTTCATATTCATTCGGTGGACAATATCCCAGTGCAGAGTGTAATCTTTTCTCATTGTACACTTCTTCAATAAAATAGGGAATACGGTTCTTTACATCCTCAAAGGTCTTATAGTCCCATAGATACACCTCCTCACTTTTCAGGGTTTTAATAAAGCTCTCTGCCTGAGCATTATCGTAAGGGTTACCCTTTCTTGCCATACTGATACGAAAACCAGCAGCTTTCAGATCATCCACATATTCAAAATCAATCAGAGGGGTCAGACTTGATTATTGACATTTCATGTTTTACGTGATAATCTTTTCTATG
>CAZXCW010000166.1:0-6070 GCA_964639385.1 uncultured Nitrospiraceae bacterium | reverse complement strand
CATTTACATAATGCAGATGTTGTGAAAAAATTTATTTTTCGATACCTTAGTGTGCTTCTAACTGATGGTTATCGGAATATTTTTATGGATATAACCAATAAAGATATTCCTAATAAATTATTTTCAGGATAGCGTCAAAGTATGAATCATTAAAACAAAAAACAAAAATTCTACGGTCTGTAGATAGACAAATAAATATCCTCTTTTGTATGCAGTAACGTCACAGACCGGGAAAGTTCAGTAATAGCAAATTGTAATATCTCTTCAGGCTTTACATAGAAGAGTTCTATATTTCTTTGTGTAATATAATACGTAAGGAAGTTTATATGAAGAGCCTCATTGCAAAGTCTAAAAAGCTTTTTCAGTAAATCTTTCATAGACTCCTCAATCCCTGCAATCCGAAGATTGAATATGCCACAAACAAAAATGATATCAAAATCCCGACTTAACTCAGTCTCATCGATATCCATAGCAATAAACTCTGCATCAGGATATTTACTTCTGGCAAGGTCGATGAGATTCTCGTTTATATCAATGCCACAATAATTCACAAAAATACCTTTTTCTCTTATATATCCATAGAAATCTCCTTTTCCACATCCAAAATCCAGGACTTTTTTGCTGTGGATATCACCTGCTATCCCTATAAGGGTTTCATATCTATGGATCTGACCATCATGCGTCCATCTAACAGCCTGAGGTGCATCACCAAAGTCTTTCAAGTGTCTGTTGTAGAAATTCAGAAGTTCCTTTTTACCGAGGGGGTCCATGGTACTCTTTCCGGGCAAAAGTCATTTTTCTGGATATATAGTGTAATGACTTCACGTATATAGTATCATACACAGATGAGACTTTATGTTGTAGCAAAGTTTAAATCTTTTTTAGATATTTAACATAGTGGAGAAAGTATGGAAGAACAGAAAAAGAAACTAAGACTTTATACCCTGAGTACATGTCCTGAATGCAAGAGATTGAAGCTATATCTTGATGAACATAATATCAAATACGAACTCATAGAAGTTGACTTGCTTGATAGTGGTGAACAATGGGTTACAACAAAGGAAATTAAGAGGTATAATCCAGTAGTGACTTATCCAACACTGGTAATAGAAGAAGTTATATTAGGGCTTGATAAAGAAGCCATAGAAATGGCTTTGGGCATAAAGTGACCCCTGAGAGGCTTTATGAAATCCTGATTAAATATGCAGCATCGCAGGGTATCCAGCTCAATAAGGATAAAGAATATGTTCTGGAAATACTTGAAGGACTTCTCAGGAATGAATCAAGGTATGGGTATCGTTCGTGCCCGTGCAGGCTTGCAGCGGGAGTGAAAGAAAAAGACACAGACATTATATGTCCTTGTGTTTATAGAGATCCTGACATAAAAGATTATGGAAGCTGTTACTGTAAGCTCTATGTCTCAAGGGAGTGGAATGAAGGAAAGATACAACAAGTTAAAGTGCCTGAGAGGAGAAAGATTCAAGAGTCATAGAAGGAGACTGAAAAAATGATGTTTTTTGATGTCACATCATTGGCTGATCTTAAAAGAGACAAATGGGCTCATAAATATATCATATGGGACGTAGAACCAAAACAACTTATGGAACCGAGGTGCAGGATAACGAAGGAAGGCAAGGAAGAATGGACAACAATCAACGGGTATCTGTTTTACATAGATAAAATGGGGATAAAACCAACCCTTTTTTTAATGCGCCATACAGCTACGGGTTATGCAGAAACCGTTGCAAAGATTGATGAAATTCCTGATGAGCTCATAGCAGGGGCTATCGAAGAAAATAAAAGCAAAGAATACTTTGGTATGTATCCCATTAATAAGAAAATTGAAAGCTGGCTTAAAAAAGAGTTAGGGATACAAGAATAACTTTTCTTCCATATCCTATCAAGTAAGGTAAACTCTGAATTTCTTGGGAGTCAATCCACGCGACATACGCCGATGCAATCTCCCACACCTCAGTAAATATTGACAAAGATTGTCATAGCTTCACTATCAAATTAGGCCTGAATTATATTTTAGCCATATAATCAAGAGCTTCTAAAAGACTAAAAATGGCATTAAACATGCTTTATTTGTGGTAAGGAGGTGATCGTAATGGAAAAGGCTGACCTCGATGCAATTAGTAAGATAGTAGCGAAATATGGATACATTGAATGGACACTGATTGGTTTTACTCCAACGAGGGATTACAATATCTTTTCTTATTTCACTGACCCCTCGATTATGCCTATTTTTAAGGGTGTTCTTATTTCCATTCTGAAGAGTCTTGAGGAGTATCTTGAAAAGAATCATGATCTTTACGAAAAAGTTGTTCATAAGGGTACTTGTTGAACCTATAAAACATCCATTTTTCCGATCAAATAGTCACTTCAATAACTTTAAGATCAGTTTATAAACTTTCTTTTTATTTTAGCCAAATGATATCATTGTTTAGGTATGGACTACAAGAAGAAGGTAAAAAAGATTGTTAAAAGGGGAATTTCGATATCTGGTGCTCTTACTCGCACCCTAATCGGCATGGGTGCAGCGATATTAGTCTTTTTGTCGTTTAAAAATAAGAAAAATATAAGGAGATAGTATAATACCCACCTCTCTGTTATGGAGGATTAGACTTTAACAGGTATAAGCTATCTGTATGTTATGTCCTTTGGAGATATTTTGAATTAAGAAGAGTGAGCCAGCCTTTCCAACTCCTCTTTCTGTTCAAGCTCAGTCAATAGCTTTACTGCGTCCATAAGTTTGCAAGCAGATAATGGGTCTTGCACCAGCATTTGCATAAACCTCGCACAAAATTCCTCTCCTGCTTTCACAATTCTCTCTGCCTCGACCCAATTATCAAGATCACGGCCTTCTACTCGACCACTCTTCTCATACAGTGTGGACGCTATTTTTACGGTTTCCTCGTATAAATTATCATTATTCGTACTCAATACTTTTCTCACCTCCTCTCATCCAAAAAAAATGCCGACCTCACTAAAGGATTTATCCTTCGGCAGCTCGGCACTCTTGCCCTTCTTCTTAAATGGCCTTCCGTTTTCCTTCCTCTTTTTATACTTTATCGGAAGTACTATTGTCAGTTAAAAATACAATAAAAATTTTCTAATGTCAAGAAATAATTTCAAAAATAATTTCAGAATAATTTTAGAAATAATTTAAGCAAACGCAACAAATAAGGTCACATCACCCCTTGAAGGGGCGTATCTTGATTTTATGCGTTTGTATTATATACTTATGTCACCCGAGAGACGCTTCTTTCCTTTTTTCATCGGTATATAGATAGTGAGAATGTTAAGAACAATAATGAAGAGGCACGACAGAGTTAACAATGTCTTTTCCATTAAATTTAAAGATGATCCCGATGTTCTTACCATCTTGTATGAATAAAAAGACCAGGCCTCTATAGAAAGGGTGAGAAGTACCACTGAAAAGGCAATAAGCATAAAGAGCATTCCGGTGGGGCTCATTGAGACAGAGGCTATATTTTCGTATCTGAATCTTGGATATATGGAACCCATTCCAACGCCGAGACCGCTTATAGAAATACAAAGTATAACTACAGTTACCAGAGCGAAAAACATCAAGAGGGTGTCAGCACCTATTATCATATTTGTAATAAATACTATGGCTGACATAATAACCGTTACAGGGATAAAACCATGAAAGAATTTCGACCAGATTAATTTTTTCACTGTCAAAGGAGATATTTTTAAAATCCAGAAGGCCATGCCCTCCAGACTTAATGAAGAATAAAGAAATCTTGCAGATACTGCTGAGAGGACAAGACCTGCCATGACCATATTGATGAGAACCATTATCTCTTTGATAAAAGGAGTAAATTCTGAAAGCAAGTTAAGCGGGATAGTTCTGAAGTTATAGATATAGATAAATATGAGTGCGCCTATAATAAAAACCTGTGACCATTGGCTCGTATCCCTAAAAAAGATTTTTGTGTCCTTCCATAAAACTGCCAGATTTCGACCTGGATAAAAACTTCTGTAAGGCGTAAGGCGTGAGGTGTAACGTGTAGAAGGCTGAATCCTATCGAGGTTATTGATATAAAGTCTCTGTCCGACTCCATCTGATAGTATGAGCATGAACAAGCTGTTGCTCAGGAGTAATAAGAGATATAGAACATCCGGTATCTGTTTTTTAAGGGATGTCATGGCTATCTCTGTCATCCAGAAATTTGGCATGAGCGGTAAATCAATCTTTGTTGCAAAAAAGGAATGGATAAATCTCTCAGGACTTTCAAGATCAGCAGGCAATTGTGACTTGACAAAAAGATATATAAAGAGAAAAAGGAAAAGCCCTATGGCAAGGAGTGCTAACCTTATTTTTCTTACAGGAAAGACCCTTGTAAGGAGATGGGCTATTAAAATTCCTATACCGCCTGAGATAAGGATAAAAGGTATGAAGGTCAAAGTGAGGAAAATATAAAAGAAGATGGGGGCATCATAATTTATGCCATAGGCAATAAAAAAAGGTGGTATGAAAAATATGACCATCCAGGAAGAAGTTAATATTGTTTCTATGCTTTTCAGCCTCAGGATTTCTTTTATCTCTACCGGCTTTGACATGAAAAATGGTATATCCTTTGACATATAGAATGAAGAAAAGGCTGTGATGATATTACTGAGAAGAAGAAAGATACCCAGGCTGAAAAAGGTCATGGAAAGGAGCTTTTTAGAAAGGATCTCTCCTATGAATTCTATACTTCGGATGAAGCTCAGGATTTTATGAGAACCTATATAAAAAACAAGCCAGAAAACAATGCCGATTAATATAAAAGGAAGTCTTCTCATCAGGGTATTAAGGTTAATAGAGTTTTTGATAGATTTTATCTTCGGGCTAAGGAGAAGGAGCGTTATTTTCATAATGGTATCTTTAAGAATAAACCTTCCAGCCCACCTTCTATGACAATCTCCTCCTTATTTTTAAGGTCTATGAGTGAGCCTTTGCTAATGAGTCCTACCCTATCGCAGAGTTCTTCAGCAATATGCAGGCTATGCGTTGCCAGAAAGATGGTAACACCCCTTGAGCTTAATCTCCGCATCATAACCTTTAACATCTTCACCCCGAAGGGGTCGAGTCCAACAAAAGGCTCATCAATGAGGAGGACAAGGGGATTATGAATAATGGCCGATAGAAATAGTAACCTTTGCCTCATGCCTTGAGAATAACCTTCTATCAATTCTTCTTTGATTTCCTTTATGCCAAATGTATCAAGTAGCTCATCTATCCTTTTGGAAGCTTGAAATTTTTCAACTCCATAGAGAGAGGAAATAAATATCAGAAACTCACGGCCCGTTAGTTTTTCATAGAGGAATGCCTTATCAGGCACATAACCCAGGATTGATTTAGCCTTTAGCGGTTCGCTTACAATATCATAGTCATTTATAAGTATCCTTCCTTCTGTTGGGCTAAGAAGACCTGCCATCATCTTTATGGTTGTTGTCTTTCCTGCTGCATTAGGACCCAAGAGTCCAAAGACCTCACCTTTGTTAATGAGAAGATTAAGTCCCTTTACAGCCCATCTACCATTAAAAGACTTGCTGACATTCTCAAGGACTATCATGATGGTTTTATCTTACAATTTTGAGGATTCTATTGAAAGAGACCCTTTTTATGAACTATCGGGCTGTCCCTTGTATTGACAGAGATGCTTTTATTTTATTAATTCATGCAAATCTAATGTTCTATCTCGGTGGCCGCTTTGTCATTCCGGCTCGTCTGGTTTGTCATTCCAGCTTGTCTGGTCTACGACTCATAGAGAATCCTTCCGACTCGTTCGGAATCGTAAAGAAAGATCCTGGATAAGCCAGGATGACAGAGAATAACAAGGAGTGTTCTAAGAAGGGCTAAGCTTTTGGGGATGGTAATCAAGGATTCTGTTATCTGCTGGTGCGGTATTCCTTTTTTAAATGAAATTTAAAGGTTTGACCCTGTTTCTATGCTGCCCCGATGAGCATGATAGCGAGCGGAGCAAGCGATTTTGTTCATCGGTTAAACACAAAGAAAATTGCTGAGCAATTTTTAGACCTTTGTAGTTTGTGA
>CAZXCW010000165.1:0-6136 GCA_964639385.1 uncultured Nitrospiraceae bacterium | reverse complement strand
GTTCTTTAATATGTCTCTCCCGTGCGTTATTCAGTCTCCTTAAATAGGCTGCATCGCCCTCTGGTACCACGACGCTTAAGGCATGCCCTATCCGTATGACATCCGCGATTACCCGGGGATCCTTCCGATCTGTCTTTAAAGGAGAATTGTCATTGATCTCACTCATTCTCTTCGTGTGTAGTGGGTTCACTTGTACTATCTTTACCAGTTTCTGTTTGAGATAATGAATGAGCGGTTCTCCATAGGGTCCGGTTGACTCATATCCTACAATCACCTCATTGCATTGAAATCTGGTTTTACTCGAAAGTACCATGCTCCACAATCTATCGAGTCCCTCCCTTGTGTTGTCAAACTTTAATGTTTTTGTGCTCCTCCCATCTGCAGTTGTACAGCACCCATGGTTACTTGCCATCCCAATGTCTACCGCCACTATCAATGTGCCTTCCTTTATCATGTCTGCCCTTTTTGCTCTTAACCCTTTCATCAATATCTCCTCCTAAAATATTTTTTGGATAAACAACGCTTACTTGGAAGATATATTGATCTCATCACAAACTACAATATAGCAAGCTGAAGTCCAGACCTTCTCGGCAATATATAATTATGCGGAGTATAAGGGGGAATAATTAGATGTTGACAAAACTCCTATGTTATACCGATCCAGTCTTTTGCCCTTATTTCCAAAAAATATGAGATAAAGCAATATTAGGGCGTTAATTTTACAAATGTTTGTTATTTTCATAACCATTAAAATTGTGCTATATTTGCGTTATGAATTTAAAAAATAACAAGCCCGTATAATAAGTGTGTTAGAAGTCTAAGGGCAAAATTATTGCATAAATTATCCTTAGAATTTCATGAACCATCTCCAAAACAGCCTTGCCTATGCGGTTCTGGAAAGAAATTTAAAAAATGCTGCGGCCCCTTATATCAAACTGACGAAAAGAATGACTGTTTCGAAAAATTTAATAAAGGGAATTACAAGGACGCTCTAAAAGCATGTAGACTTCATATCACATGGTACATCTTATGCCATAGAGCACACACTATCCCTTGGTTAGAAAGTGAGTCCAAAGAAGCCTATGAATTATTAGAAATTGACATTGAGGCATTATCCTCTTCATTAGATTTGCTCTTTAATTGCTATGAAGAAACGGGGAAACATAAAGACTTTCCCCATGCATTAGATTCCTTAACAAATGCAATATCAGATCAAAGATGGTTTAATAGGATAGCGTATCAAAGGGCTTTGTGGGTAATTATTGACTCTAACGACAGGAAACTGGCATTTCATGAATTAAATAAAATAAAAGATATTACTTCAGTTTCCGACCGAGATATTCTTACTTTGTATTTAGACATATATTCTGAAGAAATGCCTTTCTCAAAGAGAATAAAACTTATTGATCAAATACTCGCTTCCAATCCCGATGATGCCAATAGACTTCATTATACGGCTTTAAAGGGTATCCATTATTTTTTAATTGGTGATGAAGAAAGGGGCAATGAATTAATTAAAAATGCCATTGATAATTTCAAAAAATTAAATAAGGAAGTTAAAGCTGGATATGCAAACTATTGTTTGGCTCAAGCATTAGAGATTCTTGGTGAGTTAACAAATAATAAAAAGTTGATGAAGGAAGCGCAGGATTGCTACCGACGAGAGATAGAGTCGAAAACTTATAATTCTAATGGATATGCAATGTTATTTAAACAGTTAGGCGATTCTTTGTATGCATCAGAAGACTATACTGAATCAATAATAAATTACGAAAATAGTTTAAAGGAAAAGGATGACGAACTTACTAAAATATTTTATGCAAAATCATTAATTCAGAAAGGTGACGTAATAAAGGCAGAGGATCTCCTTAATAAAATTGTGACGGAACACTGTGATTCTCCCGAGCAATATGATTTTGCAATTTCATGGGCTCAACTTGCCTTGAGGACAGAGCGAAAACATCATACTACGCAAGCTATTAAATTATTGCAGTCTTTAAAACCTTCAATGCCTTACTTTAATAAAAATCGTGACGATTTGCTTCTTGAACTAATGCAGATAGAGAAAGATGAGGGGAAAGGCATAGTCGGTAAACTAACGCAAATATTAACACGTTATACAATTCTTCAACCAAACTTTTGTGGACTTGGAATAAATCTTAATAATATATTAGATGATGTGAAAGAGAGACTTAAACATAAAAAGGACTTCTAACAATCGGATGCACGTGAATGCGTACCACAGGACTTTTTAATTGAGCAATGGCTTCTGATTTGCAAATTGTTCTTTTAAGTCTACAAAGGTACGCATCAGTAATCCGTATGTTACACATTTCCCCTCATAATCTACAAATCTTTTGGCACTCTTAGCCTCTTTGTTCGTAGGTGGCATTGAGAAAAATGGCATGTTTCCTTCGGGATAAAAGATGCACAATACCATGTTAGCGGAAAAGAGGCATCAATCCTTTCCGTACTTCACCCTTCACAAAACTGTAAAAATGGTGTAGATTAGCATAGGAAATCTGTAGATATGCAATACAAATTTGTCTGCAACACAAAAAATAGTTATATATATGCAAGAACAGTCCTTATGAGTGCATCAACCCTAAATTAGATGAAACTGTGCTGGCAAAAGTAAGGAAAGGGAAATGAAAATTGTAGATGTATCCATAGATGTATCCATTGTAAGCTCATCCGTATCGTTAGGTATAAATTACATAGATCTATCATGATAGTTCAAATGTATATGAACAAAGACGTCAAGACTATCTCCCCTGAGGCATCTATTGTTGAGGCCGCCAAAAAGATGTTTCAGCATCAGATACGCCGCCTTGTTGTCACTATAGGTGAGTCTGTGGTCGGAATCGTGTGTCAACGTGATCTTATGAATGTTTTCCCAGATCATATAAACCCCTTTTCAGCTTTTGGATTAGCAGATTTGAATCTTACCACCAAAATAGAGGAAATAATGAAGTATCCTGCCATTACTGTTGATCCAAGCGAACCTATTGAACAAGCCGCCCGGTTGATGATCAAGCACCGCATCGGCGTGCTCCCAGTTATAAGTAGAGGAAAGTTAGTTGGTATAATTACGGAATCTGATATCTTCCGAATCTTTACCAATTTACTTTCGGGAGAAGGTAGATCTATAAGAATCACATTTGATCTGGCGGAAGATGAAAATGCCTTGCCATTTTTCGTAAATATAACCCAGGAATTCGGTATAGATTTAGTGAGCTTCATATCTTTCTATGAGAAAGGCCGCCACATGGCAGTTGCGAGGATACATGGTAGCCAAACTCAGAAGGTAATCGATGAACTCTGGGAATCAGGGTATCCTGTTATGAATATAATTGGGTACGATAATGTTTAAGACCGATTTCATCTCGTACCGGGAAAAAGTTACGGCGACCAATGATAAATTTCCCATATTTGTTAGATAGAGATATGTCAAAGGAGAGGATACCTGTAGAAAAGGTAGCAGAGGATTTAGGCCTTAAGTGGTAAATGTATAAGCTTGATTTCAGCCCTGAGGGTAAAGCTTCTCTCGCTTTACTTGATAAAGAAATCGGTCAAAGAGTTTTAGATAAACTTAAATGGCTAATTCAAAACATTTAGAGTATTTCCCTTATCCCTTTACACAGAAAGTATTCCGATCTTTTTAAATTAAAGGTGGGAGATTGGCGAGTAATAGGTCATAGGCGAGAGATTTATAGATGATGTGGAGCTGAAGGGGATCGAACCCTCGACCTCTTGAATGCCATTCAAGCGCTCTCCCAACTGAGCTACAGCCCCAAGTGCTTATAAAATAACACATTTTGTGCTTCGGGTGTCAATCTATACAAATTGTATGTGATAAGTGAACAGTTATATGTTGCTATGTAACAAATAGACCAGAATTATCAGAATTGCATGTATTATAATTGGAATCAACATATGCAAATTTACTTTTTTCAGCAAGTATATTCATGAAAGATGAAGAAATAACAAGAGAGCAACTTATAAATGAATTAATGGCATTGAGTCAACGAATTGCTGATTTAGAAATATTGGAAACACAGCATAAGCAAATAGAGCAAGCGCTTATAGAAAGTGAAGAACGCTACAAACGATTAATCAATGCAGTGACCGCTTATACTTATTCAGTAGAAATTAAAGATGGGCATGCAATCTCCACCCGCCATGGCATGGGATGTCTTCCAATCACAGGATACAATCCTGAGGATTACGAATCTGATTCTCATTTGTGGTACAAGATGATCTATCCTGATGATAAGATAATGGTAGAAGACTCGATCAAAGAGATACTCGCTGGTAGTGAAGTTCCACCCCTCGAGCATCGGATAATCCGCCGTGATGGCACAGTGATTTGGATTCGCAACACTATGGTATCTCACCATGATGAGAAAGGACTGATGACGAGGTACGATGGTTTAATCGAAGACATCACCGGGCGTAAGCTGGCGGAAGAGGAGCTTAAAATACTTGCATCAACAGACAAGCTAACCGGAGCTTATAACAGGACAAAATTTAACGAGATAATAGAAAGAGAAATAGAAAGAGTTAAGAGATACAATCAACCATTATCTATAATAATATTTGATATTGACCACTTTAAAAAAGTAAATGATAAATATGGACATAGTGTCGGTGATTATGTGTTGAAAACTTTAGCTGATATTGTGAGAGAGAATATAAGAAAAATAGATTACTTTATAAGATGGGGTGGTGAGGAATTTATGATAATTTCTTCGGAGACCAGTTTAAAAGAAGCTTCTGCATTAGCAGAGAGGATAAGAGAAATAATAGAGAGCTACATGTTTGAAGATGTTAGAAAAGTAACAGTAAGTTTAGGTGTAACAGAATTCAAGGAAAATGATACAGAGGATAGCCTGATAAAAAGGGCAGATGATACCATGTATGAAGCAAAGAAAAAAGGCAGGAATCGGGTTGAAGTGACAGAGTTCGCTATGAATTAACCCGAAAAATGCATTATATAAATGCATTTTTCGGGTTAAGCAACGAAATGGCATTCCTTGATGCTTCCCCAGAGACGACTATGATATAGCCAACCCCCATATTAAAAGTTTTTTCATCTCATTATCACCTTCCTTGATATTAACACCGGACCTCTTATAGGTAAGCTCGCTGTTCATAACGCTCTTTTTTTAAAGGAGAGATTTTAGGTGATCTAATATTGCATAGACATAGTCTAAAAGGCAAGGGGAAATTGCCCCTCCATAGATGCCTTTATTTTGATAAAATACTCATAATGTCAATTATACTTGTCACCAATGATGATGGTATTCATTCCCTCGGTCTTATTGCCCTTGTAAGGGCGATGAAAGAACTCGGGGAGGTATATATTGTTGCTCCTGATAGAGAGAGAAGTGCAGTAAGCCATTCCCTTACATTGCACAGACCACTGAAAGTAGAGAAACTTAGAGAGGGTGTTTATAGCATTGATGGCACCCCGACAGACTGCGTAATATTAGGTGTAAGCAAGCTGTTACCTGAAAGGCCTGCACTCATTGCCTCAGGGATAAACAGAGGCGGTAATCTTGGCGGTGATATTACCTATTCAGGGACCGTCTCTGGTGCGATAGAAGGCACAATATTGGGTATTCCATCCTTTGCAATCTCGCTTGTTACAGGAGAAGAAAGCCAGCCTCTTCATTTTGAAAATGCCTCTGTCTTTGCTATACACATTGGAAGATCTATCCTCGAGAAATCCCTTCCCTCCGATACTTTATTGAATATAAATGTACCAAATATAGATAAGAGTAAAATCCGTGGTGTAAAGTTTACACGCCAGGGAAAAATTTTTTATAACAATTCTATACAGGAGATACATGACCCAAGGGGGAAAAGGCACTACTGGCTTGGTAGCAGCCAACTCCATATGGAACATGACGAAGATACAGATGTTCAGGTGGTGAAAGAGGGCTATGTTTCTATTACACCTATCCATCTTGATCTTACAAATTATGAGGCACTGAATTTCTTAAAAGCGAACTTTCATATATAGACAATCTCCCGGGAGTCTTTGGCTCACAGAAGATCTTATGAGAATTAACCTGAAAAATGCATTTACATAATGCAGATGTTGTGAAAAAATTTATTTTTCGATACCTTA
>CAZXCW010000164.1:4423-6228 GCA_964639385.1 uncultured Nitrospiraceae bacterium | reverse complement strand
TTGGACTGGATTCATTTGAAAAAAACTGGCCACGAAAGTTAAACGGCTCCCGGGCTGGCCTCCTTGTCCATCCTGCATCGGTGAATAGGAAAATCGAACATGCCATCAATCTATTTAAGGAATCAAAAAAATGTGAATTAAAAGCCCTCTTCGGCCCCCAACACGGTATACGCGGGGAAACGCAGGATAATATGGTTGAGTGGAAAGGATTCGTAGAAAAACAAACAGGCATTCCCGTATTCAGCCTTTATGGTCATACCCTTAAACCTGAGCCGTCAATGCTCCAAGATATAGATGTGCTGGTCATAGACCTTCAGGATATTGGTTCTCGTTACTACACATTTATATGGACAATGGAGCTCTGCATGCAAGCATCTCAGGAGCTGAACAAATCAATCATCGTACTTGACAGACCGAATCCAATTGGGGGACATATCACAGAGGGGCCTGTTTTGGAAATGTCTTACGCATCTTTTGTCGGTCAGCGCCCTCTTCCCATTCGTCATGCTATGACCATCGGAGAAATAAGCAACTACTTACAAAATGTATTTTATTCCTCATTGGACCTCACTGTTATACAGGTAATGAACTGGAAGAGGAAGATGTGGTTTGATGAGACTGCCCTGCCGTGGGTTCTGCCCTCACCGAATATGCCTACACTTGATACGGCAACTGTCTATCCTGGCACATGTCTTCTTGAAGGAACAAACATCAGTGAAGGAAGGGGTACAACAAGACCTTTCGAAATATTTGGGGCTCCCTGCATAGAACCCGATCCATTGGTTAATCGCCTCAAGGAATTCACATTACCCGGTGTTGTTTTCAGGCCACTGTATTTCCAGCCAACTTTTCAGAAATATGCAGGCAAGCTGTGTGGGGGTGCACAGATCCATGTCGTCGACAGAGAAAAATTTAAACCCTTCAAGACTGGTGTCGCTATCCTCAAGGTAATACATGATCTTTATCCAGAACATTTCGAATGGAAACAGCCACCATATGAATATGAGACAGAAAAATTACCGATTGATATTCTTGCAGGAACTGATAAATTGAGAAAAGATATTGAGAAAGGGGAAAAGCTTGATAGAATGGAAGATTGGTGGCAGGAGCAGAGTATAGAATTTAATAACAAATTCAGAAAACCATATTTAATTTATGGTTAGATTAGTTTTAAACCTAAGCAGGATATGGTATTTTCGCTCATTCTCGGTCGTTCCGACCTCTGAGGCTTTTGCCTCTTTATCTTCTTATATTATTTTTCGAATATCGGCAAAAAAATCCGCTCAAATGCCATATCCTGCTTTTTCTACAGTTTGAGAAAATATTGAACTTCTCAATTTTCATCTTAGCTGCCGGTTCTGGTGAAAGGCTGAGACCGATCACAAACCACATACCTAAGCCGCTTCTCCCTATCCTTGGAAAACCTATTTTGCAATATATACTCGAAAAAGTAGCAAATATGCCTGTCCATAGAATAGGGATAAACCTTTCTCATAAAAAAGAGGCGATCATAGACTGGATACACCAGTCCCCTTATAACAGAGCCGCTCACCTCTTCTCTGAAGACCCCAATCTTGGCACCGGAGGTGGTTTAAAGAACGCTGAGTCTTTTCTTAAAAATAGCGCTTTTCTTGTCCACAATTCAGATATTGTTTCTGACATAGACTTACAAAAACTGGTTGAATTCCACAGTTCATCTCAAAATCTTGTAACTCTTGCTGTCCATAATTATCCTGAATTTAACAAACTTGAAATAGATGAGAAAGGATTTCTCAAAGGAGTCCTTCATCACCCCTACCCTAACC
>CAZXCW010000164.1:0-4323 GCA_964639385.1 uncultured Nitrospiraceae bacterium | reverse complement strand
TTGATGTAAGTGGATGCTATTGGCGTGACATTGGGACGCCCGTTTCTTATACTCAGACTGTTACAGATGAACTCAGAAAGAACGGTGAGATAGTATATATTCATCCCTCAATGTATGGATGTAAATATGTTGAAATTGATGGATACATTGTTATGGAAAAAGGAAGCTCACTCGATAAGGCTGCATTTCTCAGAAATTGTATCATGCTTCCAGGAAGCAGGGTAGAATGCTGTTCCCATTACGAAAATTGCATCCTGGGTCCAGGATTTACAATAGTTCTCAGTGAGTCAGACTTCTTCGATGCATCAAAAGAAAACGATGCTATCCTCATTGGCACAGGCGGTTCTGACAGAAAATATTACAGGGTGACAAGAGAAGATAAATCAGTGGTACTCTTGCAATGCCTCGAAGGAGATACTGATTTTCATCGTCACCTCGAATATACACGTTTCTTCTCAAGACACTCTATACCCGTGCCCGAACTCATTCAGGCAGATACTGAAAAGATGAATGCATTCTTCGAAGACATCGGTGATCTGTCTTTATATAGCTGGCTAAAATGCCCTCATACGCTGGACGAAATAGAGGATATGTATAAAAAGGTTCTTGATATCCTTACGTTAATTCATACAAGAGCACATGAATATATATCAGAATGCATGCTTCTCCAAAACAGGGTTTTTGACTATGAACATCTTCGTTGGGAGACGAGCTACTTTATCGAGAGATTCGTGGAAGGCATCAGGGATATCAAAGCTAAAAATCTCGCGGAGCTTAATAATGAGTTTCACAGGCTGGCTTCGATAGTTGACTCTTTTCGCAAGACCGTTGTCCACAGGGATTTTCAATCGCAAAATATCATGATCACAAAAGGTGGAATCCCCCGTGTGGTTGATTATCAGGGTGCAAGGATCGGTCCTCCTGCCTATGACGTTGTATCATTGCTTTGGGACCCTTACTATAGGCTCGAGGATGATCTGAGGGAAAAACTGCTGGACTATTATATTAATCAATTAATCCCCCCTACCCCCCCTTTAGCAAAGGGGGGATGGGGGGATTTGTGTTTAAAAAAATCGAATAATTTATCATTGTTTAATGAAAATGAATTCAGAGAAACTCTCCTTCCCTGCCGGCTTCAGCGTCACATGCAAGCCCTCGGCGCATATGGCTTCCTGAGCAAAATAAAAGGCAAAAAATATTTTCTAAAATATGTACCTGAGGGTCTAAGGCTGTTAAAGGAGGATGTCTCACCTGCAAAAGAAGAATATCCAGAATTATATGATTTAGTTATGAGTTTATGAGGTAAAGACAGGATTTGATATTTCAGACATACTTTTCAGATTAGGTTTCGTTAAACCCTTTCACAGAGAAGCAAAAACATTCAAGACTCCTGATTCCGTCAATTGCTTCCTGTAATGTTGTTTTTCTAATGTTAGCCAGAGATGAAGGAGTACAAACAGAAATCAATAAAATGAATGTTCCCCTTTATTCCCCGGCATAGGCGATTTTTTATTGACAATAAAGTTTCTCCACCATACATTAATCTATAAGACTTAATAACCCTTTCACTGACAACTCCCCAAACAAGGAGGGAGAGGAGGTAGGAGATTGATTCATGGCTACTCTTTATAAAGAATTAATCAAATTAAGAAACCGGGTCTTACGGCTTGGATCAATGGTCAAACAAGCAATACAAGATTCTGTGAAATCCCTCGTTGAGAGGAAAAGCGACCTTGCAAAAAAGGTTATCAAAAGAGACCAACAGATTAATGCTTTGGATATAGAGATAGACAAAGAGAGTATAAGACTTTTAGCTCTTGGGCAACCAAAGGCAAGAGACCTAAGATTCATAGCAACTACTATGAAAATAACAACTGACCTTGAAAGAATGGGGGATTTGGCTGTTAATATTGCTGAAAGAGCGATAGAGTTGAATAAAGAACCTCAATTAAAACCATACATAGATATTCCCCGTATGGCTGAGATTGTTCAGGAAATGGTGGAAGATTCTCTTGATGCCTATGTGAAAGGTTGTACAAGCTTACCTTATAAGGTTATAAAGATAGAAAATCAAATAGACAAACTTATGGAACAGGTTTTTAATGAACTCCTTTTCTTCATGATACAAGATCCCCGCACTGCATCACGAGCAATCAGGATTATCTCTGTCGCAAAACATCTCGAACGTATTGCTGATCATGCAACAAACATTGCAGAGATGGTTATCTATATGTGTGAAGGAAAATTAGTAAGACATGTAGTTGTGACTGAATAGCAAGTGTTTTGTTAATAATTATTGATTAATAGTGAATGTTTTCAACCAGTAATCTATAAGTGGGATATCCGAAGTATTTCGGATATAACCCCAAAAATGGGGGATAGACGAAACTGTTCGTATAATTTCGGATATGAACGATATAGGCAAAATAATGTCAACGGAGGAAATATATGGAACAAGACCATAAAAGACAAATAGAAGAAATTATTGGTATATTGCAATGCCCAAAAGATTTTAAATGCTACAAATCGGGATTTGATAATCTTTGTAAAGCAAAAGATGTTGGAATAGAATCGTTTCTTGAGTGTTTGGAAAAGAATCCAGAAGAATGCAAATTCTCATTCCCTTTTGGGCATTCATATTTATGTAATTGTCCGCTTCGCATCTATATCGCTAAAAAAGTGAAGAAATGAACTTTGGCGTTACATCACATAACATGGTGTAAAAGACTACGTTTCGCTCCGTCCAAATTCGACTTCGCCGAACTTCCTTTACACCGAGAACATTATACTCTTTTTCAAACAGAAATCATCAAATTTTGATATAGGGAATCCTCTCTCTTTGCAGGTGCAGTTGAGGGGCAAGAGTCCTTCCTTGTTCTCAATATCAGAGACTACCACTGTGGTGTAAACTACAAACCGAAATCAATAACATGATTTTCCTTCATCAGTGGGTAGAACCCTCCTGAGACTTAATCAAGAAAATACTTCGATTAAAAATATAACTCTTCTTAGAACCTGTGACCAATCCGTGACCCCATCAGCGGTAATGTCAAAATCAAGCATAGCGAAGGTTAATAAAAGTTATATTACCTCAGTCTGAAATTTGCTTTGGTGAAATGGTAAATAAAAAAGGGACACGGGTAAACCGAGCCAGGGTAAGCGGGCTTTAGAAGGGGATACTCGTTGGTAGTTTACTCTGGTTTCAAACCATTTACCCGTGCATTGTCTAAAGTAGAAAAGGTATTATTCCCTTACCTTTTGAATAACTCTTTATTTAAGGATAGGCTCGATATTTATAAAATATCAACTTCTAATTATATTTATAATGAATAATAAAATTATAGTTTTATATTATGTGGTCGTTATGAGGTTTAACAACAAACTCTACATTATGGTCAAGTTCACTTGATAAAAATAGAATTTAATAAGTAAAATTGACTGAAGAAAGATAATGAAAAAGGAAATTGTTGAGGAAGATAAAAAAAGCATATCTCAATACTCTATAGGGGTTGCAGCTAAGCTGATAGGAACCTCTGCCCAGACACTTCGGCTTTACGAAAAACACGGTCTGATCAAGCCTGCCAGGAGAAACAGAAATAGATTTTATTCTGAGAATGACCTGAAATGGATCCAATGTCTGAGAGACCTTATGCATAACAAAAGGATCAGTATCGAGGGGATTAAAAGGCTCCTTGATTATGCACCATGCTGGGAGCTAACACAGTGTTCTAAGGAGATAAGGGATAAGTGCTCTGCATATATAGACAGGACAAAACCTTGCTGGGAACTGAACAAAATGATATGCAAAAGGGAAGCTGGCAAGATATGTGAGGATTGCATTGTCTTCTTATCTAAGTCTATCAAGAAAGCTATTTAAAATCTGCCATCACAGCATGCTCTATTTATCCTCACTTTCAATCGTAAATCAGTAGCCTTAGCATTGCCTTCAGAGTGAGGATTAGTAGGTAACAATTAGCACGCAAGCGATTTGAGAAGTGTGTCTTTCATGAAGAAATTAACGGGCCGTTTATATCATCTGATAGGTCAAATTTTATTCTCTACATTTATTCTGATATTCTGAAAATTTTTGCTCTTCATCTCGATCTCATCAGTTTCCTAAACTCCCAAGGAGGTTGCGGGTTAGGTTGTTGCCACAGACTTAATCTTTTAGTTCTTGCATCTCTCTCCGCATCTATGTATTCCGAGGCATACGGTCTGTCCAGGTATTGCCTGTATGCCCATGCCCATCCTTCTTTGACCATCTCCAGGTGTTGGCAATAATCAAAATGAAGCCAAAAGTAACAATGGTGTCATACTCTGAGG
>CAZXCW010000163.1:0-6252 GCA_964639385.1 uncultured Nitrospiraceae bacterium | reverse complement strand
GACTCAGAGATGAAGGTGTCTCGGTTACAGTGATCATGACCGAGGCTGCCAAAAATTTATAACCCCCCTATCTCTCGAGATCGCCTCTCAAAAAAAGGTTTACTCTGAGAGCTTTAGTGATTCCTTGGCCCACATAACATTGCCTGCTATATGGTCATAGCACCTGCAACAGCAAACACGATCGGGAAGTTTGCAAGGGGTATTGCTGATAACCTTCTAAGCACCTGTCTCCTTTCATTCACTGGTAAAACAATTATTGCACCTTCTATGAACTAGAGGATGTTTAAGAATCCCCTTTTCCAGGAAAATTTGAAATATCTTGTATCTCGTGGGGTTATCCAAGTCGCCCATATATCCCTCGGTCTACCAAATAAGATAAAGTCATACTCGTGCCCTTCTATGCACTTTCTATGCAGTTCATATCTGAAAACATTTATAAAGATAGAGTATCTTTATCTTTTTAAGAATTTGCATAATTGATGTTACAGGATCCGCTCAAAATCCCTCTTTTTATGTGAACTCTACATTTTATATCAAGTCTCTAAGAGCGTTCGCTTCAGGAAGAACTTTTCATAAAGCCTTCAAGATAATTTTGGCCATAAAGCGTAAACTCATACAAATAGTAAACAACAAATAACTTATTTCTGTCTGCGGTGCTGCAACAATGCGCATACGGCTTGAGCAAGGATTCCGCCAGCTATGTCAATACCGACATCGACAATGGAGGCAGTTCGTGTAGAGACAAGCGATTGATGAAACTCATCACTGACAGCATAAAACAGCACGACACTGATAGCGAAAAATGCCCATCGCCATGACCATAATTTAGGAGAACCAGCGCGAAAGGCGCGAAGCAATATAAGACCTAAAACAAAATACTCTGTAACATGTCCGGATTTCCGAATTAGGGCGTGAATTATATCAACGTTTTGCCCTGAAATCCCAGGCATCAAAAAACGAAGTACCGGCTCAATAATCAGAGACGTGTTCTGAGCAGAGAATGTCTCGGTTGACATCCAAAAGATGACACCCATCCAGAGAATTACGGGAAGCCAATATTTTATATGACGATCAAAAGCCACGTTTACGATAGTTAAATTAAGGAGATATACTTCCAGATATCCTGAGTCCTAATATTAAGCAAAGATCTTTGTTACCATATGAAATGCGCATTTTTGAACAGTATATCACAAATGTTGACTCCAGGAAGTTATTGAGAGGCTCACTTCCACCTACACTGAACAGGTATCAGAAGTCGAAATAGTTGCAGACTTCCGAGAGAAAATAATGTGTAACGACAAAGCTCACCTGCCGCTTTGAAACGCCAGCGGAATCGCGATTGGTTATACTGATAATTCATTTTCCGATCTGAAGATGATTTCAATATGCCCACTTAGCCAGATATTATTTACTTACATTCTCCAATTCGCCTTCCAGTGATATGATTTATCATCTTCATTTTTCCCTCTTCCGGATCATTTGATATCATAGTGATAGTACCTTCAAACGTGTCACCGTGGTATGTGGTCTTGCCAGTCACTTCCATAACATCTTTGCCGCTGCATTTCATAATCCATGTCAGTGTATTGCCGCTTATCTTCTGATCTGTAATCTTACATTCTTCCTGGGCCTGTTCTTTCGGTACCATAGTCTTTAGCATATTCTTGTTCGTCAGACATTGTGTATGCTTTCTTGCCGGCATTTTCATCGGCATCCCTTGCACTTCCATCTTTGTGGTGATTTCCCACAATCCCTCATGCAGATTGACTCCTGCGAAGGCGGATGTCCCCCATAGAAATATCCCAATCGCTACGGCTAACGCTACTCTCTTTAACATATTATTTCCTCCTTTTATTTGGTTCTTAATATAGTCCCCTACTCTATTTTAATGTTGTTTTTTGCTCGGTCTTTTTCGAACATGTATTTTCCAGTCGAATGTGTCTTTTGTATGTTCATACTCACCCTTATCTCTAGTTTCGTATTCATCTTTTCCATTCCCTGCCACATTATGAATGCCATCCCCTGATTTTACAAGAAAGTCTTTTGATACAAGTCCCATCATTCCCTTAATTGGTTCATCCAAATCTGTTACAGGCCTAACCGGGAAATCATCTTCACGCCCGTCATCCCAAAGAATCTTAATATCTATTTCCGGAAGACCTACAAATTCAATTTTTCCCGTTTTCAAATTTCTGTACAAAAATAAACTGGCTTCTGGGTATGCTGTTCGGCCTTCATAAGTCTCGGGGGAAGAATATTTCGGTATAACCGCTTGGATGGCCCTTCCCGTATGTGTTTCGTGCTCATCCTCAGACACATATTTCTCAGAAACCTGGCTTTCCTTAATTGTTGCAGATTTTATGGGATAAAAGATTACCTCTTTGCCACCTTCTTCAGCCATAATTCCTGTATACACAGGGTCGTCGCAAGTTATATGAAGTTGGATCCTAGTTTTCCACTCTTGATAAGAACCATCTTCATGTCGACTTATAGAATAATCATCACGCGTTATATCGGCATAAGCCGCGTCACATCCCGTTGCATCCAGTTTGATTTTAAGGGTCGGGAACACAACACTTGTCCTTTCGGCGTTAGCAAAAGTTAAAGCAATGCTTTTGAAATTCTCTTCCTCATCATTTATGCAAAAAGACCTTTCTTTACGGTCTGACCAATCTTCTTCTACTGCTTTGCCATCAGGATCGATAATAGCCTGGACGGTGATCTTATCATTCCTTAAAAAAGCCTTTAAATCAAAGCGGATGCGCGGTGTGGAATCTGGATTGCATTTATTGTAAAAACGGAAATATTTTGCGGAAAGAGGTGGCATATTTACATCTGTCTCAGGCAGCGGGTTTATGTCAGGATCTAATTTTTCTTCCTTTTCATTATGGTAGTCATAAAGTTCCAGGGACCCATTGGTATCAACATAAGCTCCCTTATTTGGGCCAATATCAGAATCAAGGTAAGCAAATTTTTTAAATTGCTTGTTGAAATCTTCAACTGCACCCTCAACTGCACTCAACGCATCTTTCGATTCACAGCTCTTCCATATCTCACCTATTTTTTTATCCCCAAACTGATGGCTTAGATAATATGGAAATAGGTAAATGCCATAAGGGTGAAGACCGTCATCATCTGTAAGTGTTTCTAGCCTATTCTGCTCAACAAAAAATGCATCAGTAAGATAATCTTGTTCGCGATTATTGCCTGGATCGGCATAATCTTCAGCCCAGACAGCAGTTCCTTCCGACCACCAGTCTTCTTCATCAGAGTCAAAAGCAAACTGAAATGCATGAAAGAGCTCATGTGCCAATGTGGCATCGAGGTCTGCTCCTTGGATATTCTGATTAATCAAAATATAAGCAGGCGTGATTTTTGCCTCCTTATAATTGATGCATATCCCATATACTGCACCCTCAAAACTATTCTCCTCTCTCAGTGAAGCCATATAAAAATCAATATTACCATCTCCGCCGTTATTCTGCTCATTTGCGTCTGAGAGAGGTTCTATTGACATTAAATCCTTGAATTTTCCATAATAATTCCCCATATCAATGTAATCACGAGCTTCTTCTGCTTGACTTTTGAATCCCTGATGGAACCAGATTTTAATGGGAGCTGAAGAGCATTTTAAAGGCTTTTCCCATGCTAATTTCTTTGGGCCTCTTCTTTGTGCAAATGCTTGTGGAATTAAATTGAAATTCTTTCTCGTCATTCCTTTTCCTTCCTTCTCAATTTCTTGAAGAAAAATGCTATCAGGATGAGAAGGAGGAACAAGATAAGGTCTTAATTTTCTGATGGTCTCGGGTTGAAGCTTCTGTTTGATTCTCTTGAATTTTCTCATGACTCCAGTGCCACAAGGCACGGGAGTTGGACTTTTGTATTTTAAAGGCAGTTTATCAGGTTCAAAGACGGCCTGTAAACGATAGGTCCATGCTGTATCCAAATCAAGCAGCTCTTTTTTCTCGTCTTGTGCAATTAAATCAAGAGAGGAAGGACCATAAGCAGTGAATTGAACAATTTTTTCTTTCTTCTCAGACTTTATTGCAAGTTTAAGCCTGTAACTGGCACCAGCTTGAAAAGGATTTGTGTGCTCGAGGATAGCAAGTTTCCCTACCCTTCTCCAAGAGACATTCCATTTGCCGGGATCAGGTGAAAACTTGAATGAAAAATCCTTTGGGCTGATTTTTTCAGAAAAGTACACATAAATAGGTTGCTCTAAACGCCGCAAAAATCCCCTGTCTCTGGGAACAGTTGAGATTGTAAGCCCTTGAGTTTCAATCTCTCCTAGCAACTTTTTCACTGTTTTTTGTTTAACTTTCTTTTCAGAAGCGATAAAAAACACAATAGGAATCAAAATTAAAATTATGATGGCAAGAAAAGTATATTTAAATAATAAACGAGGTTCTTTTTTCATTCCTCTCTATCATCCCGCATCATTACTTTTTCACCAGCTCTACCCTGCGGTTCAAAGCGCGACCTTCCTCTGTCTCATTGGAAGCCACAGGAGCCAACGGTCCGACTCCATAGGAGCTAAGACGGTTCTGAGACACTCCATATTTTGTTATCAGGGCTTTCACAATAGCCTTGGCCCTTGCGTTGGATAGCTGCATGTTATAGTCAATTTTTCCAACACTATCGGTATGCCCCACCACATACAAATTCAACTTGGGATTTTGTTTCAAAAGTTTCGCTATCTCTTTCAGTGTCGGCTCGGACTCCGGTTTAACCGTGGTTTTATTAAAGTCAAAATGGATGCCATAAACAGATGCATGCCCGGTTGAGCTTATATCGCGAGCGAGACTTTTGGCGTTGGCAACAACTTCCTGAACCATCGATTCTTTCTCAACAATCGTAATTCCGTAAGTTTCGCCTGCTCCACCGCCATGCCATGAATCTACATAAACCCAGAAGGTCTTTCCAGCCTTATCCAGTTTCAACCAGATTTCGTATTCTTCCTCATATACCTTACTCCCACCAATCTTCTTGATGGCATTTTCATAGTTTCTGATTACCTGTAATGCACTTGGAGGAGTAAACCCTTCTTTTATCGCATAATCAATTTTATATACCTTCCCCTCGACCTTAATCCTTTTCCCCTTTTCATCCCTGAAATCAACCGTATTGAATTTCTCTTCCTTGCACCCCTCAATATAGAAATTCTCCATCCTGGTAAACATCGGATGGTCTTTACAACCTCTTACATCTTCCTGAGCAAAGACAATGCCACTGAATGAAAGTAAAAAAACTCCAACCAACCAGATTATTCTTCCGCACCTATTCATAACTTATACCTCCTGATTTATTTAAGCTTAACATTACTTTTTATGCTACTTATTATGCTACTTATCCTATTAAGTAAAAATAATATGTTCAGTTTCCTGTGCCACGGACAGAACAGGCGCTACTAAAAGTGCGAATAAACAAAGGCCTAAAATAACAAACCCCTTCTTTTTCATTATATTATCCCTCCTTTTCCACATGGATACTGTAACGTGAAGAACCCTGCGGCAGAGACCGCAGGGTGTATTAATTATTAAACAAAAATACTTGATAGAAAGGCTTTTTCATGTTGAACGCGTTTCAGCATCTTTTATATATCCGTTTCTATCGTAAACTTATCTTGGAAAGTTATGCCTGATATATCATTCTTCACAAAATCCATCTCGAACACACAATCCGTGGCAATAACTAGCATAAGACTCTCCTTTAAAATTAATACACCTCAACTGACACTTTGAGCATGGATTCAATAACGGTACAGGTTGCAGAGGTGGTTCTTGCTGTGGCTTAGGTCGAGGTTTATTCATCTGCCTCTCTGGTTGTGTCTGATCTGAGTTAGCTTCTCCTGCATACGTTTGTTGCGAATAGGCAACAAAACATACTGTAATTCCAATAAATAAAATAGCACTAATGAACAATTTACATTTAGCTTTCATTTTCATTCCTCCTTTCTATTAAGTTAATGCCCATTTGTTTCACTACCTTTTTTCAGATGTAAAACTACTTGATGCCTTATAAGCATAACATAAGTATAACAATGATTATACGAACTTCTTATTTATCCCCAATTTTGAGTTATAACAAAAAGTAAAAAGGGTCAGGCTTTCTGTTATGTAATTATCTTTTCCTTTATGTAGCTTCAAGTGAAAGTCGCATCTAATGAAAATTGAGCAGTGCAGACTTGATGAATTATGTGTAGTTGCCGGTTATGTGAAGTAAAAGTTGTGGGCGTATGAACCACAGCAATCC
>CAZXCW010000162.1:0-6280 GCA_964639385.1 uncultured Nitrospiraceae bacterium | reverse complement strand
GATCAACGGTGGATATAGTATTTAGTTTATGATTGATGTACACTAAGGTATCGAAAAATAAATTTTTTCACAACATCTGCATAATATTAATTGCACTTCTTGGATTATCAAACTTTCGAGTGGTGATATGAGTCGAAAACTAAAAGAAAAAATAGACTCTCTGTTAGCAAAGGAAAAGGGTACTGTTTATAAAGACCCCGGGGGCAAGATAAATATAGCCCTCATCTATCCGAATACATACCATGTCGGGATGTCAAACCTTGGCTTTCAGGGAGTTTATGGCCTTCTAAACAGTAGAGATGACGTAGTATGTGAAAGGGTTTTCCTTCCCGAGGATGAAGACATGGAAGAATACCTGAGAACTGATACAGAACTCTTTTCGCTGGAATCAAAAAGGTCTCTTAGTCGATTTGATATTGTTGCTTTCTCGGTCTCTTTTGAGAATGATTACCCAAATATCTTGAAAGTATTAAAGCTGTCAAGGCTTCCTTTCAGAAGTTCGGAGAGGAATTCCCGCCATCCGTTGATCACCATGGGAGGTGTCTGTGCCTTCTTCAATCCTGAACCAGTTGCAGATTTTTTTGACATCTGTTTTGTAGGAGAGGCAGAGGAGATACTCCCTGAATTTCTTAATGTCTACCGGTCTTTTCCAGATAGATCCAGGGCTTTAAGGGAATCTTTAGCCATAGAAGGTCTCTATGTCCCGGGATTCTACAACATTTCTTACGACAGAGACGGAAAGATATCATGGCGATATACGTCTAACAATGCTCCTGAAATTATAAGAAGGCGCTACCTGAAAGATATAACAGGTTCCTGCATCAGAGCATGTATTATTACACCTGAGACAGAATTCTCTGATATGTATCTTATAGAGGCAATGAGGGGCTGTCCATGGTCATGCAGGTTCTGTGTAGCTGGTAACATATATAATCCATTTCGTAAGAAAGCACTACAGGCACTGGAGAATGAGATAAGATCAGCCCTTACAAAAACGAAGAGAGTAGGTATCATAGGTCCTTCCCTTTCGGATTATCCTGATATAAAAGAGGTGCTCAAAATCCCGGAGGTAGATTTCTCGATCACCTCTCTCAGGGCAAGTGTAAAAAGTGCTGAACTGGTGGGTCTATTAAGAAACCATAAAAGTATATCCATTGCCCCTGAGGCAGGAACTGAACGACTGAGAAGGGTAATCAACAAGAAGGTTACGGAAGAAGATATTCTTCAGACGTCAGGGCTCATATTTTCTGAAGGCATTGAGACTCTCAGGCTTTATTTTATGGTTGGTCTTCCTACAGAGACAAAAGAGGATATAACAGGAATAGTAAATCTTGTCAGGAAGATTAGAGATATGACACCTAAAGGGAATATCACCTTGAGCATTAGTACCTTTGTCCCGAAACCCTTTACGCCTTTCCAGTGGCATTGGATGGAAAAACCCTCAGAAGTGAAAGAAAAATTAAAGACAATTAAGAAGAACCTGCTCTCAATAAAAGGCATTAAGGTATTCCATGATGTTCCAAAGTATGCCTACATGCAGGGATTATTCTCTCAGGGAGACAGAAGGGTATCAAAGGCAGTAGAGGAGACGCTAAGACTTCAAGACTGGAAAAAGGCAGCAGAGGCATCTGAGATCAAAGAGGAATTTTATATCTTCAGACAAAAAGAATTCAACGAAATGCTCCCCTGGGATTTCATTGATATTGGGATAGATAAAGAAAAACTCTGGGCTGAGTACCAAGAGGCCCTATCACTTTCCGAGAATATTTCTGCTTGATGGGATAGACAAGAGTTGATACTATAATACTCAAAATATTAACACAAATAGGGCAAACATTGTTCAAAAATTTATTTAACTCAAATTACTTGCAGACATGGTATTTAGGCAGGGCATAGTATTTTCGCTCATTCTCGACATGATAAATCGTGTCTCCGAGGTGAATTCTGTTAGGAACAGAATTCAAAGCCGCTCAGATATTATGCCCTGCCTTCCTATTTGCATTACAAAAAAATATACACTGCGTACAAAAATAAATTTTTTTACAACATCTGCATTATCTCAGTCGCATTATCTGGGTTAACTATGAAAATGGATAGCCAGATGAAGGATAAAACACTCTCTGAAAATATAAAAAATATTTACAGGCAAATTTCTCATGCTGCCATGAGATCAGAAAGAAACCCCGATGACGTCAAGCTCATTGCTGTTACAAAAACCGTTAGTACAGATAGGATAAAAGAGGCGATAGATTGGGGCCTCAGGATATTTGGAGAGAGCAGAGTTCAGGAAGCAAAAGAAAAGATTGAAGAGCTTTCTCGTCTCACGCATAACACCTTGCGTTTTATGCCAATATCCTGGCATCTCATAGGGCATCTCCAGAAAAACAAGGCAAAGATAGCTGTGCAGCTTTTTGACCTGATTCATTCCCTTGATTCTACGGGGCTTGCAGCCGAGCTAAACAAGTATGCTGAAAAGGCTGGAAAGATACAAAGGGTATTATTACAGGTAAAACTCTCGGAAGAAGAGACAAAATATGGTGTCTCAAAGAAAGACTTTATGGATTTACTCGATGCCTTAATAAAAATGAAAAGCCTTAAGATCGAAGGCCTGATGACTATGCCCCCATTTTTTGACAATCCTGAGATGGCGAGATCTTATTTCAGAGAGTTAAGGGAGTTAAGGGATAAGGCTGTACGGTCAGGATACGAATTACCAGAACTTTCCATGGGTATGACCAATGATTTTGAGATTGCCATAGAAGAAGGGGCAACAATGGTAAGGATAGGGACAGGTATATTTGCCCATGGCTTGTAGCGAATAAGGAGGATGAATTCATGATAGGTTTTATTGGTGGTGGCAATATGGCAGAGGCGATTATCAAAGGCATAATAGATAAGTATGGTAGGGAGATCATAGTCTCCGAACTGAGGGATGAAAGGCGGGCATACCTTGAAAAGACATATCATGTAAAGACTACCACCGAGAATAAAGATGTAGCCCGCAATTGTGTTACTATAATAATCGCTGTGAAGCCTCAGGATATGGATGTAGTTCTTGATGAGATTTCTGATCTTGTCTCGGAAGATAAAACAGTGGTATCAGTTGCTGCAGGTATAACCCTATCCTATCTCTCAAAAAGACTCAAGACTCGAAAGATTGTAAGAGTCATGCCTAACACCCCTGCGCTCATCCAGGAGGGAATGTCTGTTATGTCCATATGTGAATGTATTGATAACAAAGATATTGGACTGATAAAGGACATTTTTATGTCTATTGGAAGATTGTTGGTTCTTCCGGAAAAATACATGGATGCCGTGACAGCCCTTTCAGGAAGCGGCCCTGCTTTTATAGCGTATTTTCTTGAGGCCATGATAGAAGGTGCCGTCAGTATGGGACTCGGAAAAGATGATGCAACTACACTTGCTGTCCAGACCCTGCTCGGCACCGCAAGGTTGCTTGATACCGGCATGAGCCCTTCAAAGCTCAGAGAAATGGTCACATCACCAAAGGGTACCACTGCAGAGGGTCTAAAGGTATTTGATGGAAAAGGGTTTAAGGAAGTTGTTACTGCTTCAATCGAGGCAGCAACTAACAGGGCAAGGGAGCTGGGAAGATCGTAGTCATGAGCAACAAGCCCTTTAAAACAAAAAATGTTTTCTTATGTCACCCTGAACTCGTTTCAGGGTCCTATAACAAATCGATTTATTTAGATGCTGAAACAAGTTCAGCATGATACATACTCAATTTTATAAAAGTTTTAGATTGAAGAGGATAAATGTTCATATTTGCTAATTTATTACTTGCCATAGCGAATGTACTCAATATTCTTCTAACTATCTATATGTGGATAGTTATCATAGTTGCGGTTATCAGCTGGGTAAATCCTGATCCGTATAATCCTATTGTCAGGTTCCTTCATGCAGTTACGGACCCCGTGTTCAGGCCGATAAGGAGGCTCATAGGTTACAGGCTCGGGTTTATAGACATCTCCCCTATTATAGTAATTGTTGGTATTATATTCATTAAAGGATTTCTGATAAGGTCCCTGATAGAGTTGGCTTATAAATTAAAAAGAGGAGGCATTGTATGAGGATAACACCACTTGATATCCAGCAGAAACAGTTTCCCTATAAGTTTAGAGGGTTTGATGACGAAGAGGTCTATGCATTTCTCGAGGTGATAAGGGAAGAGATGGAAGACCTGCTCAGGGAAAACGCATCTCTCAAGGAGACTGTGATAAGGTTAGAGAACCAGCTTAAAGACTATAAAGACATGGAGACTACCCTCAGAGAGACCCTTGTAACTGCTCAACAGATGGTTGAGGAATACAAGTCAAACGCAAGAAAAGAGGTAGAACTCATTCTTAAGGAGGCTGATTTAAGGGCAGATGGGCTTCTCAAGGAGGCGCAGGAAAAGGTTATAAAGATTCATGAGGATATTGTTGATCTGAAAGGAATAAGGCGTCATTTTAAAGAAGAACTCAGGAGGCTAATCGAGGGACATCTGAAGATGCTCGATTATGATAAGGAGAGGGAGGAAGAAGGAAAAGGCGTTGTGGAACAATGACCAGATATAACGCCTTAAAAGGCATCCAGGATATCTTACCCCCCGAAATATATTTTTGGCAGAAGATTGAAGAAGTAGCAAAGGATGTATTCTCTTCACATGGCTTCCAGGAACTAAGGGCACCAATAATAGAGTCAACCGACATATTCATAAGAAGTATAGGCGAGACTACCGATATTGTAGAAAAAGAGATGTATACATTCCCTGATAAGGCAGGGAGAAGTATTACTCTCAGGCCAGAAGGAACAGCACCTGTCGTAAGATGCTATGTTCAGAACCATCTTTATGACCTCCCTTCTCCACAGAAATTTTTCTACTCAGGACCCATGTTCCGGTACGAGAGGCCACAGAAAGGTCGTTTCAGGCAGTTCTATCAGATAGGTGTTGAGGCACTCGGAACATCTGACCCAAAGCTGGATGCTGAAATACTGTCCATGCTTAGACTTTTCCTTGAGAGACTTAACCTCAGGGGGCTTACTTACGAGGTGAATTCTATAGGCTGTGAGAAATGCAGGCCTGATTACAAAAAGGCCCTCCTGAGTTTCATCTCTGACAGGATTAACGGGTTTTGTCCTGATTGTAAAAGGAGATACGAGTTCAACCCGCTCAGGATACTTGACTGTAAGGTTAAGGAATGCATAAAGCTAAGAGTCGGTGCTCCCAGGGTGACAAATTTTCTATGCAAGGACTGCAGGGAACACTTTGATAGAGTCCTATCAATGCTTGAGCTGCTTGATTTTCCCCATGTTATAAATCCCGATATGGTCAGGGGACTGGACTATTACACGAGGACAACCTTTGAGGTTACGAGTAAACACCTCGGTGCCCAGAATGCAGTAGCTGCTGGTGGTCGTTATGATAGACTTGTAGAGGAATTTGGTGGCCCACCTACTCCAGCTATCGGCTTCGCCATCGGGATGGAAAGGCTTGCAGAGTTGTTTAAATCTTCAGATAAGTTTGAGATTCCTGTACCAGAGGTCTTTATTGCAACGATTGGGGAACCGGCTGAAAAAAAAGGATTCCTTATTGCAAAAAGGCTCAGGGAAAAAGGTATATGGGTTGAAATCGATTATGCCGGTCATTCTTTAAGAAGTCAACTGAGAAGGGCAGATAGATTATCAGCAAGGTATGTCCTGATAATAGGTGAAGACGAGATCAGCTCAGGGAAATTGAAATGGAAACGGCTTACAGATGGAAGCCAGGGAGAGATATCAATTGACGAAGTCCTTGAGTTCTTTAAAACCCACCAATAACCAATAAAGATATTCCCAATAATTCATCGAGTTAAATAAATTTTTGAACAATGTCTGCATTATTCGGGTTGACTACCATAATTTACCCTACCCTGTGAAGCTTCCTTATTCTGAGCTTAATCCCAAGCCCATCCGTAATCGCCCTACACTTCTCAATATCCACCCCCTCAAGCTCAACCACTGTTGCCTCAACATGGGGTATATATTTCTTCGATTCCTTTATAAATTCAATAACTTCTCTGAAGGCATTTCTGTAAATAGGCCTGCAGAGTGTGTTATATGTCTCTTCATCGTGTGCATCAAGACTTACAGAGATGCTGTCAACAATCCCTTTAAGCTCCGGCAGAACATTTCTTCCATTTATAAGATTCCCGTGTCCATTTGTATTTATCCTGACCATTCCACCGTTCTCTTTTATCCATCGGGAAAGACTCATGACCAGATCGAGCCTCAGTAACGG
>CAZXCW010000161.1:0-6305 GCA_964639385.1 uncultured Nitrospiraceae bacterium | reverse complement strand
GTTTTGGAACTAACGATTTGACCATGCTTATCCTTGGTGTGGACCGAAATGACACATCTGTACAAGACATTTATGATGAGAGGAATCTGGGTGTCCTCAGGGCTATTGCGTACACTATGGCTGTATGTAAGAAATACGGCGTAACCACATCTATCTGCGGACAGGCTCCCAGTGTGTATCCAGACTATCTTGAATTCATGATCCGGTGTGGATGCACCTCGATCTCGTTGAATCCTGACACAGTGGTCTCAGCACGAAGGGGTGTAGCCATGATAGAGCAAAAGATTCAAATGGAAAAGGCTCTGGGGATGGTATGCAAACCCAAGATAGCCAAAATCCCCATGGAAGAATTCTTTTTTTGGAGACATGTAGAAGATTGAAGAATTGGCAACAGATCTATTAACTATAATGCCATCGGACTGGTAAGTGTGGCTAACTCCGCCCTTCGCCAAGTCTACAAAGCAGTGTAAAGCAAAATGCGAAAGGTTCTGGTATTTTCAGTATTTTTCATCTTCATCTATCTCATCTTACTTTTCTCAGGACAATTCTCGCATGACAGATCGAGCTATACAGTAATTATTACATTTCTTTTGCTCTCGATGGTCATAATCCTGCTTGGTTGTGAACTCTTTGCAAATAGCGTTGAATGCGTTGGTGACAAACTGGAACTCTCTCATGCAACTTCAGGAAGCATTTTTGCTGCAATAGGGACGGCGCTACCTGAGACATTGCTCCCTGCACTTGCACTTATCTTTGGTAAGAAAAGTCACGGTGAATCAATAGCAGTAGGTGCAATTTTAGGAGCACCTTTTATGCTGAGCACGCTAGCATTTTTTATTGTTGGTGTTGTTTCATTAATATTATGGCTTTTGAAGAAAAGGGGAGGGGCGGTTATGAAGACCAATCTTGTTTCATTAAAAACTGAGCTCCTATTTTTTATTGCCAGTATGATTATTATCCTTATTGTTTCCCTTATCAATAGCAAAACACTTAACTATATAAGCGCTTTCCTGTTGTTAGCATTATATGCATTGTTTATAAAAATATCTCTAAACCATTCGTCAGAGGAGGGCGAAGAATATACCAAACATTTTCATTTCAGTTTTATTATGAATTGTCCACCTATTTTAACATGGCTGACAATACAGATATTGATCGGTTTGGCATTGATCGTAATAGGTGCGCATATCTTTGTGAATTACATTACACTGCTTTCAATAAAATCTGGTATCCCATCGCTTATACTTTCTCTGCTTATAGCCCCTATAGCGACTGAACTACCTGAAAAATTCAATTCCATCACATGGACAATCAGAAACAAAGATACACTTGCAATATCAAATGTCACTGGCGCGATGGTCTTTCAGTCCGCAATCCCTGTATCTGTGGGGCTGATATTTACCAACTGGCATCTCGGAAAGACGGAGATGCTTAATATCCTCTTTCCACTGTCAATGGCAATGATCACGTATATAATTGTCAAAATTAAGGGAAGACTTACATCTTGGGTTCTTATGTGCGGAGGCGTATTTTACTTAATCTACATTTTCAGGATTTTTATATAAAGGTGATGGATGCAGCAGAATGTTAACTTGAAGGAGCATAGTTTTTTCGTCATTCCGCACTCGATGCGGAATCCGGTGTTTTATGAGTTTCTTGAGTTTGTTTGAGGAGTCTGGATTCCCCGATCTCGCCCGCCTAAGGCGGACAAGTCGGGGAATGACGAACACTGGAACAGAGTTTGCTATGAATAGTGTAGGTTAAGGCAAAACAGGAGGGTCGTTAAGGGAGATGGCGACATTTTTAAGTAAACCCCATTATAAAGGACGGGGCTTTCTAACGGGGTAAAGTTTTAGTGCTGAATTTTTCTCTTAACCACCAAGAAAAAATTGATATAATATATCCGCAATTTTTTGGGAGTAACTATATTTGGGTAACGGAGGAGATAGCATGGATAATGCTGGTTTGTACGATAAAATCGTCAAATTAGCATCTGAACTATATGAGAAGAGTGGGCGGGTAGAAGGCCGTGATCTTGATAATTGGCTTGAGGCAGAGAGGATAGTGAAGGCACGGCACGCTACGGAGAGAGAAAATGAAGAGGAAGTGATTAAGTCCAGCTTTAAGGAATATACAGGAAATGAGAGAAGAAGGCATAAAAGGTTGATGGTAAAAGGAAACCAAAAAATTATTCCCCATTTTTTAAACACAAAAATAATCAATATCAGTGTTGGTGGCATAGCTATAGAAACAACAACGAGGCTTGAGATAAATAAAGAATATGGTTTAAAGATTAATCAGAGAGGCAATGCTTTCAGGTTAAAAGGTCGTGTAGTATGGGCACTGCTAATGCGTGCAGAAAAGAAAGAATCAGGTGATATAGTTCCGGTATATAAGGCTGGTATGGAATTTCAGCAGCCCTTATCAGGGATTAGTGTCCGTTGAAGGTTTTAAATATAGTAAATAAGATTTGATATATTCATGGCTGAAAAGCAGATATTTCCTGGTTTAAGGCTGATACCGAGATTCCGGTAACTTGAACCATGGATAATCTTATGGCTAATACCGAAATCTCGTTTTAAAGAACCAAAAAGGTAATAGCTTCAAGTGCCACCTACTGTCATTTTTGAATGTGTTAAGGTTTCGGCAATCGTCTTTGCAAAATCCGAAAGTGTTTCATCCCTCGCTCCAAAGATTACGTAGGTATCCCATTTATAAAGCATCTTCAGAATATCTCCTCTGTCCTCAATGACCTCAACAGATTTGCCATTACCTTTAATCTCCCCTGCAAGATCCTGGCTTGATATGTCCTTTATTGATGTTCCACCAGCATAATATATTGGAAGAAGAATAAGACGATCACCATCATCGAGATTTTCTGAAAATACCTCAATATACTCATGTTTCATAAGCCTTGTTGGTCCAAAGCCATGAGGTTGAAAAATATAACAGATATTTTTTTTGATGTTTTTCATTGCCTTTATGAGAGAAGAGATTTTATGAGGATTATGTGCATAGTCATCAATAACAAGATGTTTACCATTATTGAGATAAACATCAAAACGCCTTTCTATTCCCTGAAAGTATTGAAGTATATTTGCAATATCTTTCACAGGAATTCCCATTTCAGAAAGTATTGCTACACAGGAAAGGGCATTATAAAGGTTGTATTTTCCAGGCAGAGAAAGTGTGAAACGTAGATTGTTTACAGAAAAATCTATACCAAATGGTTTATAGGTGATTTCTGTTGCTCTATATTTTGAAGGAGAATCTATGGAGAATGTAACTGCATCTTTAGTTGTAATATTTTTAAGCCTCCGATCATCAGCATTTATGATAACCATCTCTGCTGTGTTGCTGATGATTGTCTTAAACATCTCAGCTGTTACATCTACAGTATGATGGTCAAGCTGAAGATTTAAGAGTATCAAATGCTCAGGTTTAAATTTGGTAATTGTACCATCCGACTCGCATGCCTCTATGATAAGAATATTGCTGTCTCCTGCTAAAGAATTGCCCGGGTGGTTTTCGGTTTTGAATTGCTTTACCCTCCCTCCACCAATAAAATTTGGTTTCAGTCCAAGCCTCTTCATCAGGAATGCAAGCATGCCAGCACTTGTTGATTTCCCGCTTGTTCCCGCGACAGCAATTGTCTGAAATTCTGATGCGAGCTCTGCAAGGTATTCCGGTCTTGTCTTAACCGGCATTCCAAGAGATTTTGCTTTTAAGAACTCCGGACTGTCGTGTTCTACGGCTGTGCTGAAAACTACGAGATCATAGGAAAAGTCAATACTATTTCCATCCTGTGGCACGATCGTGATTCCTTTAGATTTTAATATTGTGTATAAAGGGTATTTTGGATTGTTATCAAAGCTTCTATCTGATCCTATAACCTTATAACCTCTGTCAGCCATAAAGGAGGCTATTGCTGACATACCACTTCCACCTATGCCTGAGAAGAATATTTTTAATGGTTTGTTTAGCATAGTGTATTATAGCCTTTCTTCTATCTTCTCTGATAACTCTAAATGTATCATATAAGCATTTCCAATTTCGTGATGAGAGAATATAGTATCTGAGCGGTTTGTCGTCGTCATTCCGCACTTGCCTGCCCTCGACTACGATCGGGGGATGCGGAATCCAGGGGCTATGGTGTGAGTAATACTTCTGGATTCTCTACGAGTCGTGGACCTGCTTCCGCAGGAATGACAACCATTGGAACAGAGTTTCGCTATGAATAATCTGGCTTAATTCAGCTTTATTTTTTAGCTTTTTAGAGAAAGGGCTAAAACATCAATATGTGAATCTATAGAATTTATTTAATGGAGAAATATGCAGAGTCATTGATTTTGGGGTTTATAGTGTACTTAACAATATAAGTTTCGCTGATTTTTAAAGCATCGGCATAGTTAATGACCTTGAAAGGTAATAGTATTCCCTCAACCTTTCTGAAATCTGTAAACTCAGCACTTAGGCTTGTTTTGGCTTGACCCATTTTGAAATAACCGATAACTTTATGAATCAAAAAGTCCTTCGGACTAAGATAAACTTCAATATCATGACCGTACTTATCTTCAAGCTTGAGAACTTCTGCATCTGTATTGCCAATGTTCTCTTTGCGAAGATAGGTCACTTTGAATGTGCCATCAACTAAGCCATATGGCAGATTTAGCTGGTTATACTGGTAAACCATGGCATCATAAGGAAGACCTTTTACTTCGGTAACCTTTTCCTCAGTGCCTCGGTAACCTTTATCTCCGTCTAATATCCTTTTCTCTGTTGACCGAAAATATTTGATATCAACGAACAATTTTCTGTCTCTTTTCATGTAACGGAAATATATCCCCTCATCAACGCTAAAGAAATCCTTTACACGACCTTTAGCCGATATTGAGACAACCTTCGCCAATTGCTTTTTCCCGCCATAAGCATTAATGATTTCAGAAACAAGAGCCTTTTCCTTGGTTTCGGTATTTTCAGCATGGCTCAGAGGTATTAAAAAAAGAAAAATAATAAGAAACTTAAAATAGTTCTTCGACAATATAGAATGAATAATTTTTTTGACAAGGTTAGTATTTTTCATGGCCTGCGGTTTAAATAAAGTATAACATAATATTCTAAAATTCAGGTTTCTTATCATACTCCTTTATGCAATAAATTTTTTAATGAGAAATGTTTATTTTTGCAGTTAAGATACGTCAATTAATATATTTTTTTATTCTCTGTAATACCTTATGGCCTCAGGAATTAATTTCTCCATGTTCCTTATCCTCCTTTCATCTGCCGGGTGGGTACTCAAGAATTCGGGGGGCGATGCACCATGTTTTTCTGCTGCCATTCTTCTCCAGAAACTAATTGCCTTGCGTGGATCATATCCTGCCATAGCCATAAAGATCAAACCCAGGTGATCTGCTTCATTTTCTTGAAGTCTGCTATATGGAAGTAATACACCTACCTGTGTACCTACGCCATAAGCTGCCATGAATAACTGAGTTGTCTCCTTTGGTTTCTGAGAGAGTGCAGCAGAGAGTGCGACGCCACCCATCTGTGCAAGGAGTCCCTGGCTCATGCGCTCATCACCATGTTGTGCTACAGCATGGGCAATTTCGTGCCCCATGGCAACAGCCAGTCCTGTATCATCTTTTGCTACCGGCATGAGTCCTGTATATACCACAACTTTACCCCCTGGCATACACCAAGCATTTACACTTTTGTCCTCAACAAGATTGAATTCCCAGCGGTAGCCTTTCAGCCTGTCCGACAGATTATTCAGAGAAAAGAATGCTTCTACTGCATCCTGAATATTTTGACCCACTCTCTTTACCATCTTGGCATCCTCTGTATTCGTGATCACTTTGTGTTTTGAGAGAAAATCACTATATTCGCTGTAACTCAGGCTCATGATGGTTTCTGATGGTACAAGACTTAGTTGCTGTCGGCCTGTAATCGGAACTGTCTGACAGGCAATAGCAGGAATCATAACGAGAAGCAAAAAAAGCTTCAAACAACTTGTTCTAAGGCCACAAAGCTTATGTAAACGACATGCTGTCATGTCTATTACCTCCTATGTTTCATGCATAATAGCATGTTTTGAAAGATTGTAAGTGGTATTCTTGAAATTTACATTAATCAGATTTTAAGCTTTTAAGAATCTCATGGAGAATTATTTCAAGAAAATCTGAGAAGGTCACTGTGGCTGAAGCGAAGATAAGACAGCTCGAAGAAAATAAGGAATAAGTCAGTAGACCCTAATAATGCAGACATTGTTCAAAAATTTATTTAACTCGATGATTTATTGGGAATAT
>CAZXCW010000160.1:0-6323 GCA_964639385.1 uncultured Nitrospiraceae bacterium | reverse complement strand
AAATTATCGAGTTAAATAAATTTTTGAACAATGTCTGCATTATTTGGGTTAAGGATTATAAAAGCCTATCGGCAAATTTGGGATATGAAGAAACATTATGAATCTACAGTATTTTTTTGATATAATAATCTAAAAGAGTTAATAAGAACATAATGGCTGAATATCCACTTCTTAGAAATGCGCCGATAACTGAAGCACTGATCGATATTCGTGTTAAGATACTGAGTGATTTTAATGTTGAACAGTTTCAGTCACTTCATGATGCAATCGCCACGCAGTATCCCGATAAGAAGAAAAGGCACAAATGGGAAGGCAAGTTGGAATTGAAGAATGGAGCAAGCCAGATTTCAGCCAGTACGGAAACCATTGATGGATATTTGTTCACATCAGCCGACGGCAAGCAAATATTTCAGGCAAAAATTGATGGATTCACCTTTAACAGGTTAAAACCCTATGAGCAATGGGAAACCTTCCGTGATGAAGCCCTGAGATTATGGAAACTATACAGAGACACAATTTCTCCTGAAATTATCAGGGTTGCTCTGCGCTTTATCAATAAAATCGATATTCCACTTTCACCTCAAACTGTATTAGATTTTGATGACTATTTAACGGCTGGACCGATTGTGCCGAAAGAATTGCCTCAAGGTCTCAGCAGTTTTTTGACTCGTGTTGTTATACGTGATCCCGACACTGATGCTTTGGCTATAATTACCCAAGCGTTTGAGCAGATCATTAATCCGAAATTTGTACCTATCATTCTGGACATAGATGTATTCAAGCAGAAAGAAGTAATTAGTGAAGAAGAGACTTGGCAAACGCTTGAAAAAATGCGCCATTTCAAGAATAGAATTTTCTTTACAAGCATAACAGAAAAAGCAAAGGAGTTATTCCAATGAGCAACTTAGCTGTTCAATGTTATGGGACTGATTGTCCGCCTTTCTGGATTAAGCCGAGTGGTAATGGTTTTGATGAGAACTCTACAGGAAAAATTGCAAAAGATATTGACGAAGCCCTATTACAGTTAAAGAAACCTATAACTATTACTCTTGGTCGACCATTGGATGAACTGCGAGATTCTCTAAACGAGGTTTACAGAGAATGTTCTCAGCCTGATTGGGATGGCTATGGTGCCACAGCGATCTCTCAGGAGGCTTATGAGGAAGCTAACAAGATAATCAATTTGTTACCTTCTTCAATACCAATGCCCGAGATTTTTGCTGATCCTACTGGCGATATAGCCTTTGAATGGCATAAAGAAAAAAGTCAGGTCTTTGCATTCAGTGTAAAAGGTAAAAACACAATAATTTTTGCTGGACTTATTGCTGGCAATAAAGTACATGGTTCAGAATATTTTGATGATACCCTGCCACTGATTATAAGACAATATCTCAGAAGGCTGTATTATTTTTAAGGAAAAGCGTTGGCACCGATAGATAGCAACGAAAGCCTATCAAGATATTTGTTCTCTCGGAATAACTATAGTGTGACAAAGCAAATTGTTCGCTATACCGCATTTATTCCTCCTCCTGATAGGTGCTTATCAGTTTTCCGTACATCTTCCCTTTCGGAAAATGAAATTTGGGAAATCGGTAAAAACGTCGGGCATCATCGATCTCGACAGCTATTAGGCCGAGCAGATATTCAAACAGTATCGGTTCTGGAAGCAGGACTTTGCATAGATCCTGATGATAACCCTCCTCGACATGCAAACATCCTCGGATGGCCTGATGAAGATTCAGCAATTAAATTGGCCGCTATTCAATTAGCTGAAAAGGCTCAGCTTCGTTTGAAATAAGGGCTCCCTACCGTCTATCTCGTTTTTTGTTCAAATGTGATTTATGAGATTGCTGTAGATGTGGCTTTATACGCGAGTCTACAAAGAGCAAAGGGATAGACTGTCAAACGTACCGATTTCTGCTTGTACTCCGCGGAATAATCAAGATACTCCAAGATATTTGTTACTGTGATTATGTGGAGTTCCCCGTTATGTGAAGTAAACGTTGCAAACATATGAATCACAACAATTCCCGCTCAATCTACTCCACATAACGGGGAGGCTTACAACGATTCAATCCAGCATATGATGTCATTTCTTCGAATGCAGATAGTATTCTTGGTAATGTCCCAGTGGTTGCACAAAAAGTCCAGATACTCATTGAGAAGCTTAGATTGATAAAATCCTCGCAGCTCCATGCATCCTGCCTTTGAGACGTGGATATATACACTTCGTCGTTAATAATTTAGATGTTTGAATGAGGAGTACGTCTAATACCGACGCTTTATTATGTGCAGTAAATTCTTGCAGAATCCTTATCTATGAAGGATTTAAGGCAAATACTCCACATAACGGTGAACTCCACATAATCACAGAAATGTGGAGCTCCACATTTCTGTGAGTAGTTCACATCGTTATGGCGGGCCTCAAACATCTAAACTTCGGAGGATACATTCGCTTTGATAAGCCGACTGCTATTTTCTACTTCTAAACACAATTATGCCTGGTTTGTTCAGTATATAGTTCCTGAAGTCCTCATCAATCACTTTTCTATGTTCTTGGAGAGAAGAAGCATGTCTTAAATAAATATTATCTCCCTCTCGAATGAAAATGCCGATATGCGAAACATCGAGACCTTGTTTTTCTGAATATATTCCGATGTAATCGCCTATTCTCAATTCATTAATAATAGAGTTCTCAATGACATTCGATGGTAAATAATTAATTAACCGCTCTCTGGGCTGAATCCCAGGTAAAAAATATGTTCCATCATCTTTTACATTCAGCATTTTTCTAATCCCTATTGTTTTATTTTTCCCTATCTGTTCTGTAACGTTATCAATAAGATTTGAATTAAATTCATTCCAATCAATAAAGAAGTGATTCCTGTTTTCAAAACTGATCTTTCCATTCCTATATCTCACCCTTTTTAAATTATTCTTAAATTCATGGAAAGAGGATGATAATCTCATTGACTCTATGTACTCAATAAAGGTAAAACAATCAACGCCCTCCAGATTTATAACGAATACTTCTGAAGTATGGATATCACCTATTAAGGTAGATTCTTTGTATGGAGTTTCAAGAAAATATTTAGAAAGAAAATCTACACGGAGACTTGCATTATTTATTTTACTGGATTCATGCAGAATCGAACCCAGTCTTTCTATTGTCCATTTACCGAGGAGGACGTTTTCTTTATATGTGGTGTAATACCCCTCCATGTTGCTTATGATACCAAAGACAAGACATCTGAGAGAAGGTGTCTGATATAATGAAACATTGTGCTGTCGAAAATCCATATTCCTTAGGAGGGCCATATTACAGTGGAAGAAGACCTTTCTAAATTAAAGATTGATAAGTCTCCATTGACCGTAAAATCAGGAAAACGCAGAAAAAGGTTTTACTGGTTAATAGGATTAATACTTGTTGTATTGGTTGGATTCCTTTACTTTACGGGTGTCTTGACACCTACTGTTCATGTAGAGGTTGCGAATGTTGTCCAAGTATATCCGTCTCAAACCTTTACCCTTTTGAACGCAAGTGGCTATGTGGTTGCTCAGCGGAAGGCTGCTGTGGCATCGAAGGTTACAGGCCTTCTCGTCTCGATAGCGGTCGAAGAGGGAGACCTTGTAAAAAAAGGGCAGGTGATCGCCCGTCTGGAGGATGATGATGTTAGGGCTGCTAAAAATCAAGCGGAAGCAAACTTGAATGTAGCCCGTCATAATCTCGAACAGGCAAGAGCAGAGCTTCAAGATGCTACCCTTTCCTTTAATCGGAATAAAGAATTAATAGCGCATGACTATATATCACGAGCAGACTATGATGTTTCTGAAGCCCGATACAAAAAGGCGATTGCGGGAGTTGACGCTGCAGAGGCAGCGGTGAAGGCAAATACTGCTGCACTTCAGGCTGCGAATGTTGCTATTGAATATACTCTTATCCGGGTGCCCTTTAATGCTGTTGTATTAACCAAAAATGCCGATGTCGGAGACATAGTTACTCCTATAGGTGCTGCTGCTGAGGCCAAGGCTGCTGTGGTCACAATCGCTGATATGAATTCGCTTCTTGTAGAAGCAGATGTATCTGAATCAAACCTGGGCAAGGTGAAAGTAGGACAACCATGTGAGATCCAGCTTGATGCGTTGCCTGAATCCCGTTTCCGCGGGGAGGTTCATATGATTGTACCGACTGCCGACCGAACAAAAGCAACTGTTATGGTAAAAGTTAGATTCATTGATAAAGATAGGCGCGTGTTGCCAGAAATGAGTGCCAGAGTTGCTTTTCTTTCGAGGCAAGTTAGACCTGAAGAGCAAAAACCTCACACTGTTGTCAATCCTTCTGCTGTGATAACCCACAAAGGTAAACATGTGATTTTTGTTGTAAAAGGCAATCATGTGGTAGAAACACCAATTACTATCGGGAACAAACTCGGTGATATGGTTGAAGTTCTTGAAGGGGTGAAGGCAGGAGAGAGGGTAGTGGTTAAAACGCCAGAAAAATTAAGAGACGGCGCAAGAATAAAATTTTTAGAAAGATAGATGGAAGGCAAGGCACCTATTGTTGAAATAAAACATTTGTTTAAGTCCTACCACCGCGGGGACCAAATTCTGCCAGTACTCAATGACATAACCCTTGATATTGATGAAACTGAATTCTTTGCGTTGATGGGACCCTCTGGTTCAGGTAAGACTACTCTATTAAATTTGATTGCCGGGATTGACAGAGCAGACGGTGGTACTATCAGGGTAGGTGGTGTGGATATAACTTCCCTGTCTGAGACAGAGCTTGCCCGATGGCGTGCAACCAGTGTAGGTTTTATTTTCCAGTTTTATAATCTTATCCCTGTGCTCTCTGCATTTGAAAATGTTGAGCTACCATTGCTTTTAACTGATCTTTCCAAAAGAGATAGGCGGGAACATGTAGAAATGGCCTTAAGGATTGTTAATCTTTCTGATCGTGTGGATCATTATCCTGGCCAGCTTTCTGGCGGCCAACAACAGCGTGTGGCTATTGCGCGTGCTATTGTTACTGATCCAACAATATTAGTTGCTGATGAACCAACAGGTGATCTGGATCGTGTTTCTGCTATTGAGATCCTGGGATTGATGGAGCGCCTTGTTCACGAGCTCAGAAAGACAATTATCATGGTGACCCACGACCCGCGGGCAGCTAAAAAGGCTCATATTATTATGCATCTTGATAAAGGTGTTCTCAATGCACATCCTCAAAATTATTACTAAAAATGCCCTTCGCCACAAACTCAGGACTTTTCTTACCATTCTTGGAGTTACGATTGCCATCCTGGCCTTTGGTCTACTGCGAACGGTTATAAGTGCATGGTATGCCGGTGTGGAGGCATCCTCTGCCAGTCGTCTTGTAACCAGAAATTCCATATCCCTTATCTTTCCCCTTCCTCTTTCTTACAGAGATAAAATTCGCCAGATAGATGGTGTCAAGCTCGTTTCATTTGCAAACTGGTTCGGGGGTATCTATATCAATGAAAAGAACTTCTTTGCCAATTACGCTGTTGAGCCGAAAAGCTATCTCGAACTCTACCCTGAGATCGTGATACCACAGGATCAAAAGAAGGCGTTTCTGCAAGACCGCAAGGCAGCTGTGGCAGGCAGAATACTAATAAAAAAATATGGTTGGAAGATTGGAGACATCATTACGTTAAAGGGGACTATTTTCCCTGGCAACTGGGACTTTGTGATACGCGGCATCTATACAGGTAGAGATAAAACCGTTGATGAGTCTGCATTTTTCTTCCATTGGAATTACCTTAATGAGACATTAAAAAAGACAGCACCTATGAGAGCAGATGAGGTAGGCTGGTACATGATCGGAGTGACCAGTCCGAACCTTGCGGCAGACGTTGCTGTAAGAATAGATAATGCCTTTAAGAATTCACTGGCAGAGACCTTGACTGAGACAGAGAAGGCCTTTCAGCTCAGTTTTATTTCCATGACCGAAGCAATTGTTATCGCCATTAAGATAGTTTCTTTCCTGGTAATCTTTATAATTATGGCTGTAGTGGCTAACACCATGGCTATGACTGCTCGCGAGCGGATCGGTGAATATGCTATATTTAAGACCCTTGGGTTTGGTGGATGGCATATTGCCGGATTGATATTCGGCGAATCTCTTTTGATTACCATAATAGGTTGCGCTTTTGGGATTGCTTTAACGTTTCCGGCGGCTGATATATTTAGTAGCGCCCTCAGTACTTATTTCCCCATCTTTAATGTGGCAACTAAAACTCTCTATATGGATGTAGCTGCTTCAATTCTTGTAGGTCTGGTAGCAGCGGTATTTCCAACAT
>CAZXCW010000159.1:0-6333 GCA_964639385.1 uncultured Nitrospiraceae bacterium | reverse complement strand
TTCAGAACTCCTGTCTACAGTCGAGGGAGCTTCCTATATTGTAAGGACCTCAGTAGATTCCTATAAAAATCTAATGCAGACAAAAAAGGCAATAGAGAAGTCCTTCAGATATCAGATTGAGGAGAAAGGGTTTAGCCTTGTCGAGATACTATCACCATGTCCTGTAGACTGGGAACTCACTCCTAAGGATTCGATAATATGGCTTCGGAAAGAGATGATGTCAGTATATCCCTTGGGAATATTGAAGGACAAATTCAAGGAGTAGAACAACTGGAAAAAAGGATTATCATAGCAGGCTTTGGAGGGCAGGGGATACTTTTTTTGGGAAGAATTCTTGCATATTCAGGCATGCTTGAAAACAGGGAGGTAACATGGTTTCCGTCCTACGGTGGGGAGATAAGGGGTGGAACCGCAAATTGTACGGTGATCATCTCTGATGAATTAATAGCCTCTCCTATTGTTAAGAACCCTGACGTACTCATTGTTATGAATGATCAATCACTTCTGAAATTTCAGCCACGGCTCAAACAGATGGGCATACTCCTGTATGACTCTTCTCTTATTAAGGGTCCAGGGCTGAGGAGTGATGTTGAAGTTATTGGCGTGCCTGCAACGGAAATCTCCAGTACTATAGGGAATACCAGGTCTGCCAATATGGTATTGCTCGGCGCATTTATTGCCAAAACAAGGTTACTGAGTGAAGAATCAGCCTTTGAGGCCCTCGGGAGTTCTTTAGATCAAAGAAGGAACAGCATCGAGATTAATAAAAAGGCCATTGAGGAGGGGATGAGATTCCTTGAAGATAAGGAAGGCTAAAATAACTGATCTCAAGCGGGTTCATAAACTTATAAATGATTTTGCAAAGAGGGAAGAAATGATCCCACGATCACTCAATGAACTCTATGAAAACGTGCGGGATCTTATCGTATATGAATATAATGAAAATATATACGGTGTATGTGCTCTGCACATAATGTGGGAGGATCTTGCCGAGATACGGTCCCTCGCGGTAGACAATAAATATCAAAAAATGGGCATAGGTAAAAACCTTGTTAAACAATGCCTGAAAGAGGCAAAGGCATTGGGTTTAGAAAAGGTATTTGCTCTAACATACCATCCTCAGTTTTTCAAAAAGCTGGGGTTTGTAGACATCGACAAATCTAGTCTTCCCCAGAAGATTTGGGGAGACTGTTTACGTTGCCCACGGTTTCCTGAATGTGATGAGCACGCAGTCATTATAGAGCTAAGGGATAAGAAATAAAAAGGAAGACATTTCTTATTTACCCAAAAAAAGCATTTACACAATGCAGATGTTGTGAAAAAATTTATTTTTCGATACCTTAGTGTACCTTAAACTGATGGTTTCTGGAATATTTTTGTGAAAAAACGAATAAAGATATTTTCAATAGTATATCGAGTTAAATAAATTTTTGAACAATGTCTGCATTATTTGGGTTTATTCGAGTTGTATCTTGACGTATGCCTTTTTCCTGAGTTCCTCAATATGCTTCTTGAGCAACCGATTCAGTTCAGCCTCGACAAGATAGTTTTCGATCTCTTCTCTGACTGCCTCAAATTCTTTTCCTTGGAAACTATCGATATGTTTCTGATAAAAATCTGAAATTTCTTTTTCCCGTATCTTTATGAAGACCCTTATTTTAAGGTCAATGTACTCTTTCAGCAGCTCATCCTCAGAAGGTGCTTCTAATCTCATCTTTTTAGCTTCTTTGAGAAGAAGGACTCTGTTGACCATAGCATTCAAAACTTCCTCTTTTGAAATGTCTGGCGTTGCCTTCTGTGATTTCGCATATTCTTCTTCCAATTCACTGAGGGTAATTGCAGTATTATCTACAAACGCAACAACACAGTCTTTTATCGTGGCAGAGAGTTGAGAGCAAAGAGCAAAGAGCAAGAATAATGTGACGATTCTCCCCCTCATTTTTTTAAAATGCCTGGCCAATGCTGAAATGTAACTCTCCCCTGCTCTCTCCCTTTTCTCGCCGAAGTTTGTATCCGTAATCGATGCTGATAGGACCAACAGGGGTATAATACCTGAAACCGAGTCCTGTAGAATATTTAAGGTTTCCAGGGTCAATATCTTTTGCCTTCAGCCAGACATTTCCTCCGTCAAGAAATGCAACAATTCCGAAACCCTTACCGAAATACGTTCTCAGCTCAAGGTTCCCGCAGAGAAATGCATTGCCGCCAGTCGGGTTTCCGTCTGCTCCCTTTGGCCCAAGCGTGTCCTGTCTGTACCCTCTGACCGTTGTTCTTCCACCAAGAAAAAATCTTTCGGCGATCGGTAGCTCCTCGGTGCGATGGTATCCCCATGCAGCACCTCCTCTCAGCGATAATGCAAGAACTAATCGCTTACTCAGCTGCCGGTAAGTACTGCTATAGGCTAAAAACTTTACAAAGTTTGATTCCGAGAGTAAAAAGGGTGAAGCAATTTTGACTGATGCCCCGGAGAGGATTCCCTTTTTCGGATCAAAAGGATTGTCCCTTGTATCATAAACAATTCCCGGCCTCAGAGCACTTATAGCGAGGGTCCCAGTATCTTCTTTACTCAGGACAACATCTGGTTTGACGTCAAAGGTGTCAACGAGGGAAAATTCATAATACAATTCCGCCTTCAGAACATCACTCAATTTTTTCTCAATACCTGCGGTAGTTCCATAACGATTTAACCTGTATAGTGTCTCTCTCGTATCAAAATTCAGCTCTTTTTTGTCTTCATAGATTAAAAATACCTTGAAAGGCATTTGTCTGTCCAAAAACCAGGGCTCAAGATACTGGAAAATAGAACGTTTCTCAAGAGAACTCAGTTCAAGCCGTAATGATGCCTGCCTGTTCATGCCCCAGAGATTCCTGTAACTCAGATCTATAAATCCTCTGAATCTTTCGAAGTCTCCATATCCAAGGCCAAATTCTACAGCACCTGCATTTCCTTCATTCAATTTTATCAGGATGTCTCTTTGATGGTCATACGTATCGATACCCTCCATGTCAACATCTGTAAAAAGGCCCAATTTATAAATTGCCTGTTTTTCTTTCGTTAGGAGACTATTATCAAAGGGCATTCCTTTATGGTGCTTTAACTCCCTCTTCACAACTTCATACTTAGTCCTGTAATTGCCGGTAATGATGGTCTTTCCAAAAAAAGTTACGCCATCTTCATTAATCTCAAAAACAAGGGATGCCTTATTCCCCTCAAAATTTTTCTGAACAGCAACGGTGACATCTAAAAAGCCATGGCGGTCATATAAACCAATAACCCTGTACCGGGCATCCGAAATATCGACCTCATTAAAGGGATCACCGGCTTTTATCCTGATGGCCTTTCTCACTTCCTTGTCTGAAATTAGCTTTGTTCCGGAAACATCTACCTTCTCGATTTCCGTCTTGGCGCCTTCATGTATTTTGATAGCAATATCCATCTCGTGAGAACTTTCTTTGTATCTCCTCTGGAACTCTTCAACATTTGCCGTTAGATATCCGAGGGCGTTATAGAGGTCCATAATAGTTTCTTTGTCTGCTTCAATGAGGTCGGGATTATAAGGCGCCCCCTCCTTGAGGGATATGACCTCTTTCAGTTTTTTTTCTGGAAGGGTGAAACCGCTGAAAGAGACTGAACTGATTTCTACCTTTTGTCCTTCAAAGATGAAGAAATTGATACTGATGTGATCGTCTTTTGATGCAATAACGGGCGCGATCTGCGCAAAGGGAAAGCCTTTTGCATGATAAAGGGAAAGCATTTTGGTAACCGCCTCTCCCACCATATCATCATTAAAGTCCTCGGCCTCAAAAAAGGGCATTTCTTTACGAAGGTTTTTTGTGGAGATAACGCTGTTGCCTTCAAGAGAGATGATGAGGCGTTTGCCAGGATTGACCGTGATACGGAGTACTCCATCACTGAATGTATAGGGCCCTATGACAGGCTTGAAATATCCCTTCTTTTTAAAGTAGGCCCTTATCTTTTCAAGATCCTTTTCGAGTTCTGTCTGATCATAGATATCACCTTCAGATAGGCTAATCATCCTTTCTATCTCCTCAGCACCTCCCAGGACCATGATCTTCTTTATCCTTTCTGGTTGCCCTGTATTGATCTGAAGACGGACATTAACTCTGTATGGTTCTTTGAGCCTTTCAACCTTTATGCTGACATCTGCATCTGGGTATCCACGTTTTGCCGTCGCCTGCCTCAGTTTTTCGACAGCAGCCTTGATCAAGTCATATCTCATGACCTCTCCCTCTTTCAGAAGAAAGTTGTTCTTTATGAATCTTGTGGAAAGGCTGTAATCGCCTTCTACACATACCTTTTTAATGAAATCCCTTTCCTTTATGTTTATGATCACCTTTGGTTTTTCCCCGCCATTCACCTGAATGCAGATATTCTCGAAGATGCCTTTCAAGAATGCCCTTTTGATGCCCCGCCTGATTTTTTCGCTGTCAATTTGTTTGCAGTCTTTGAAACAGAGAAGATCAAGAAGCTCGTCCTTTCCAATGGAATAAAGCCCATGAATTTCTATTTCACCAACTGCCGCACCATCGCCCTCCGACCTAAGGAAAGAGAAGAAGAAAAATAAGAAAGAACAAATGAGGATAAAAGATATATTTCTCCCTTGCCCTTTCATTTAAATTCAAACCTGAATTTTATGTCCCCTCCTGTAATTCCTCTCTCATCTCTGACACCGACAAGGGAGATGTTTCTGCCAAGGAGATATTCCAACTTGAATATCTGTTGTTCTGTGGCAGCAGAGCCGAGAGGGGTCGAATACGTTACATATAATCTGTCGCTGAGGAGTCTTTTTGATACCGTGACTTCCGGCTCGACGTTGCCCGTGACTTTTGAGACATACGTCCCTACTTGAACCCTTTCAAACCCGCCTATCGTCTTCAGCCTTTCTTCAAAGATGTCCTGTAACTCCCCTGCCAGAAATGACGTTGCTTCTCCTGCACCGATACCACTTTCGATGCCCTTTAATTGTTTCCCTACTTTTCCAGTTGTCAGGAGAGAAAGAACATCCATTTCTTCTATGTTTGGATCAGAGGAAAGGGAAAGATTGAAATGCTCTATTTGCCCATCGAGATTTAGTTTAATATGATATCCCTGGATACTTGTCTCAGCTGCAAGCTCCATGACAGGATTTATTCTATTTGGGTCAGCAAAATAAGCACTTGCATGAATTATCCTGAATTCATTGTTCCTGAAATAAGCAATACCCTCTTTTGATTCAAGCCTGCCAAACAGTACTGGATGAGATATTGTTCCTCTCAATACTAAATCTACTGTTACAGGAGCCCTGGCAATGTTATTATCAATATAAATATTTTCATCACCTGAAATACCAATATTCAGTTCTGTTTCCTCAATTCCGGATATTCCGGCTTTAGGTATCTCCTTTGTCTTTGTTTTAAGAAGCCAGCTTTTCCACTCAATCCTCTCTTTGTAGCTTGCACTTTTTATTTTAATTTCACCACTAATGCTCTGGGCATCCGGGGTTCCTTTATATATAAGGTTACCTTTGAAATTTATGTTGAAATCTTTCGAAGGGTAGAATGCAATATTATCAAGATTAGATTCAAAGGAAAATCTTTTTATGCCGAAGGTCTTGAGATAAAGAAGACCTGATATGTTTATATCTCCGCCTCCGATTTTGCCAGAAAGTTTCTTTATCGCAAATTTGTCTCCATCAATATTTGCATAGCCATTGATTGAAGTGATGCGTGGATAATTTCCCTTTAATCCGAAAGATGCACTTGATATATTGAGGCTACCTCTGATTGCAGGATTGTCCCACTGCCCGATAACAGAAAAGTCAAAATCAACCTCACCGGTCAGATGTTCAACTCCGCTAGATAATATTTTGAATGGTGTGAGTGAGGATCTACCTTTCACTTGGAGGTCATATTCTCTCCCGATCTCTGCACGGCCAGAGAAATTTATTAATGACGTACCACCGCTCCTCATACTAAAGGCCGGGAAAGAAAGCCTCCTGTTATCGATCTGAACCTTTATCTCAGAATCATTAGAAAAGCTGTAACCGTAAAGTGTAAACATTAGTTGACTTATCTTTGCTGAAGCCCGTATGTTTTTCCGATCTCCTTGCATTTTGATATCACCCTTAAGATTCAGAAGCAGGTCTTCTGGAATCTCCTTGAAAATAGAACTTAGAATGGCATCATACCTACCTGATTGGATATCAATGTCAGCATTCCATGGGAACACGTTATCGAGATGACCTTTTCCCCTGAGTTTTACCTTCTCATCAAAGAATGAGGCTTCCAAAGAGATGTTCTTATTTTTTACCTCTCCACTTATCATTCCATTCC
>CAZXCW010000158.1:0-6357 GCA_964639385.1 uncultured Nitrospiraceae bacterium | reverse complement strand
ATTAAGGAAAGGTTAAAGCGGAGTTTAATCAGTAAATTCTATGAAATGCCCGCACCTCATAAAATGGGTGACTTTTTCATGTAAGGCAGGTGAGAAGCTCTACTTCCCGAGCCGCTTCCAGCTTCAGCAATATTGTAAGAGGAAAGAACATAAAAAATGTCCATTTTATCTAAAGAAGACAAGTATGGAACAGGAGATTGATGGTCTTGTTCCATCCCCATACTTTTAAATTTAACATTTCCTTCATATCGCTGTAACAATATTCCATTATCCTACCGTGGATGTTATTTACTGGATTTTTGAGTGTGATTGTTGCAGACATAACAGTATTTTTCCTTATCAAGGGTCAACCGAACCTCTTTATGTTTGAACTCATAGATAGGCTCTTCGGTGAGAAGGGAAAGGAGGGCAAGATATGTAACGAGAATTTAACAAACCTGTAACACAATTGTAACAATTGGATAGTATTGTGAAAACACAGAAGGAGGAAAAATAATGAAGAAGTTTTTGTCAATCGTTTTTTCTATTTTTTTTGTTTGCTCGCTTGCGGGTTTATCTTATGCTGAAGACCTGAGAATTGATGGTTCAACTACGGTTCTTCCTATTGCCCAGAGAGCAGCCGAAGTATTCATGAAAAAATATCCTGCTGCAAGGGTGTTTGTTTCAGGAAGCGGTTCAGGGACCGGCATTAAGGCACTTCTCGATGGGACGACCAATATTGCTGATAGCTCAAGGGCAGCTAAAGAGAAAGAAATTGCTGACGGCAAAGCAAAAGGGGTTAGGCTTACAGCTCATAAGATTGCCCTTGATGGAATTGTTCCTATTGTTCATCCTTCGATGAAGATTGGTAATATCACGATGGAGCAGCTAAGGGATATTTATAACGGAAAGATCAAAAGCTGGAAAGAAATTGGCGGACCTGACAGACCAATAGCTGCGGTATCAAGAGATACAAGTTCCGGTACATATGAAGTATGGGAAGAGAAAATTCTGAAAGGCGACAAAGTAAGACCGGATGCACTTCTTGTTGCCTCCAATGGACAGGCTGTTCAGACCGTTGCCGGAAACAGATACGCTATAGGTTATATAGGCATTGGATATGTTGACAAATCAATCAAGGCTATAAAGGTGAATGGCAAGGTAGCTACTGAACACAGTATACGAGATGCCTCATGGCCTATTGCAAGACCCCTTTTCATGTACACGAATGGAAAACCTACTGGCGTAATTGCTAAATTTATAAACTTTATGCTCTCTAAAGAGGGCCAAAAGATTGTAAGGGAAGTTAAGTACGTCAGTATTAAGTAGGTGGGGAAAATTTAAAGAGATGCTAAACCTGAATTTGTCACCCTGAATTTATTTCAGGGTCTCATTACCAATGATTTTATTAGATGCTGAAAACAAGCCTGCCCTGAAGAGATTCTGAACCAAGTTCAGAATGACACTTTCAGGGTTCAGCATGACATTTTTACAATTTTTCTCTCTGCAACATACCTGTTTATACAGGAATGACGATACAAAAACTATGAAATGGCAGAAGAAAGAGAGGGCTGTTGAATTCATTGTCAGCACAGTAGGTCTCACTTCTGTCATCGTTCTTCTCCTGATAGGTTTTTTTCTCTTTAGAGAGGCATTTCATATCTTCTATAAAGCAGGTGTTCTAAAGGTCATCTTTGGTAAGGCATGGTATCCCACTTACGATCCCCCGAGCTTCGGCATGTTCCCTCTTATTATGGGCACTCTTAGTGTTACAGTCCTAACAGCCGTCATGGCTATCCCTTTAGGTCTTGCCACAGCAGTTTACATTGCAGAAGTTGCCCATTATAAAGTTAAGGAATTTTTAAAGCCCCTCATAGAAATGCTTGCAAGTTTTCCGTCTGTTGTGCTCGGTTTCTTTGGCATGGTAGTTATCGCACCTATTCTTTCTAACTGGCTCTCACCGATACTTTCTGAAAGGCTTCCTGAATTGCTAAGGAGTACTAATATCCCATTTATTTCTACCTCTCTTGCTGGCTTCTGCTACAACAAGCTTTTTATTACATCAGGGCTGAACATCTCCACTGCAGCCTTAATGCTAACGGTGAGGGCGATACCCGTTATCTCAAGTATTGCTGAGGATGCCCTGACAGCGGTTCCCCGTACATATAGAGAAGCATCATACTCTCTCGGGGCAAATAAATGGGAAACGATCTGGAGAGTGGTTATTCCTGCATCTGTATCAGGTTTGAGTGTCTCGGTAATACTCGGTATTGGCACGATCATAGGTGAAACAATGATTGTCCTGATGGTTGCAGGAGGTGCCGCAGTGGTTCCACACTGGATATTTGATGCTGCGCGGCCAATGCCGGCAGCCATTGCTGCAGAAATGGCCGAGGCACCATACCGAAGCCTGCACTATTATGCCCTCTTTGGCGTAGGTGCTATCCTCTTCATTATGACGTTCTTGTTAAGTCTCTTATCTGATCTCATATCGAAAAAATACAGAGCAGTACGGATAGGCGAAAAGGTATGACACACGGGACTAACAATAGTCACGGACCTTCTGAGTTGATTCGCAAGAAGAAGTTTAATCTTAAAGAGAATTTTTTCCTCTCCCTTATTCGAACCCTCGGTTTTATGGGAGCAGTTATTCTCATTATCATATTATTCTTTGTTGCTTACAATGGTATCCATGTCTTAAGTTGGCAATTCATAACGCAACCTCCTGTTGAGGCTATGACAAAGGGAGGGATTTTCCCGGTTATTATTGGCACTATACTGCTGACCTTTCTCTGTATGATTGTCGTTATACCGATTGGTGTTACTACTGCTATTTTCCTGGCTGAATACTCAAAGCCAGGATTGGTTCTTAAGACTGTTATGATGTCAATATATACCCTTGCAGGGGTTCCCTCGGTCGTTTTCGGACTCTTTGGACTTGCTGTTTTCGTTGTTGCCTTTCATTTTGGTATGAGTTTACTTGCCGGATCTTTGACCCTCGCTGTGATGGTACTTCCCTATATTATATCTACATCAGAGGAGGCAATTAAGGCAGTTCCCTATAGCTTCAAGGAGGCATCTCTTGCGTGCGGTGCTACGAAATGGCAGACTATCCAAAGGGTTGTTTTGCCCACAGCAATGCCAGGAATCCTTACGGGTGCAATCTTAGGTACAGCAAAGGTTTCAGGTGAGACCGCTCCGATCATGTTTACTGCTGCTGCTTTTTTCACTCCAGGCGTACCGAGGTCATTATTAGAGCCGGTAATGGCACTCCCTTACCATATCTATGTATTGGCTACAGCAGGCACACATATAGAAGAAACAAGACCTATCCAGTATGGTACAGCTTTAACACTCATCATCCTCGTATTGGGGATGAATTTATTGGGAATAATCATCAGGGCAAGGCAAAGGGGCAAAAGGGCATGGTAGAGACTCTGAACGACAAAAAAATTTTTGGAATAACGGATTTCAGCATCTACTACGGGAGTTTTGTAGCTGTTAAAAGGGTGAACCTTAATATTGATGCAAATAAAATCACCGCAATCATAGGACCATCAGGTTGCGGGAAATCTACTCTACTCAGGGCATTGAACAGGATGAATGACTTAATTACGAATTCCTGGGCTGAAGGCCAGGTGCTGTTCAAAGGGATAGACATTTACCAGAGGGATACAGATGTTATTGAACTGAGAAAAAGGGTAGGTATGGTTTTTCAGAAGCCTAATCCCTTTCCGAGCTCTGTTTATGAAAATGTAGCATATGGACCGAAAATCAGGGGTATAAAAAAGAAGATCCAGCTTGACGAGATTGTGGAAAATGCCCTTGTGAGGGCTGATTTATGGAAAGAGGTTAAAGATAAACTCAATGAACCGGGATTGAGTCTCTCCGGAGGCCAGATGCAGAGGCTCTGTATTGCAAGATCCCTTGCACAAGAACCTGAAGTCCTACTCTTTGATGAACCGACTTCAGCCTTAGATCCCATATCAACAGCAAATATCGAGGATTTGCTTCAAGAGTTAAGGAAAACTATTACGATAATTATCGTGACCCATAACATGCAACAGGCTGCAAGGGTATCAGACTACACCGCTTTCATGTACCTGGGAGAAATGATTGAGTTTGGAGAGACAGACAGACTCTTTGTTAATCCCCAGAACAAATTAACAGAAGAATACATTACAGGAAGGTTTGGATAATGCCTGTATTTGAAGAGGAGCTCAATGCCTTAAAAGAGAGCGTTCTGAAGCTTGGCTCTATGGTCGAGGCAGCTATACGCGAATCTGTCAGCTCCCTTATCGAGAGGAATAGTGTTCTTGCAAGAGAAGTGATTGAAAGAGATCACCACATTAATGCCCTTGAGGTAGGGATAGATGAGGAATGTATAAGATTGATTGCTCGAAGGCAGCCAATGGGAAGAGACCTGAGGTTCATAACAACTGCCATGAAGATAACGACACAGACCTTGAGCGGATGGGAGACCTTGCCGTCAATATCGCTGAGAGGGCAATAGAGGTGAATGAAGAGCCTCTGTTGAAGCCTTATGTTAACATACCAAAGATGGCTGAGATTACACAGGAAATGGTCAGAGATGCTCTTGATGCCTTTGTAATGGGATGTACAAAGCTGCCCTATAAGGTAATAAAGAGGGATGATGAGGTAGATGAACTTACAGCCAAGAATTTCAGTGAACTCTTGGCATTTATGATCAGGGATCCAAAGATTATTCCTGTAGCGGTGAAAAGAACTTATGTTGCAAAGTATATGGAGAGGATTGCTGACCACGCTACCAATATTGCCGAGATGGTCATTTACATGTGCAAGGGGAAGATTGTCAGGCACATGGAAACTCCGGAGTAAGAATAAAAGATTTAACCCAAATAATGCATTTGGATTAAACATGGGGAAATAATATGGCTATTTTTGATGAGGAATTAGACGCTTTAAAACAGAGGGTTCTGAAGCTTGGCTCAATGGTAGAGATGGCTATACATAATTCTGTTAAATCCCTTGCAGAGAGGGATAGTGATCTGGCAAGGAAGGTTATTGAAAGAGACCATCAGATCAATGCCCTCGATGTTGAGATAGATGAAGAATGTATAAGGCTTATTGCCCTAAGACAGCCAAAGGCAAGGGATCTAAGGTTCATAACAACTGCCATGAAGATAACGACAGACCTTGAGCGGATGGGAGACCTCGCTGAAAACATCGCTGAAAGGGCTATAGAATTAAATGAAGAACCACAGCTAAAACCATATATAGATATACCGCGCATGGCAGAGATTGCAGAAGGGATGGTTAAAGATTCTCTTGATGCCTTTGTGAAGTGTTCGAGTGTACCTTTTGAAGTAATTAATAGGGATGACGAGGTCGACAATTTAAATGTTCAGGTCTTTAATGAACTCCTTTTTTACATGATACAGGATCCAAATACAGTATCACGAGCAATAAAGATCAGCTATGTATCAAAGTACCTTGAACGTATTGCTGACCATGCAACCAACATTGCTGAGACGGTTATCTACATGTGTGAAGGAAAGATCATCAGGCATATGAAGATTCCCGAGGACTAAAAATGTTGTAAAATACCTTTCAAGGAGGTGCGGCTATGGCAAAGGCAAAAAAATCTAAGCAATTAAGCTTTACAATGACAAACAAGGTTGGGTTGCTCTCAGAGGTAAGTAGGGCAATAGCAAGCGCAAAGGTCAATATAACAGCCATCTGTGCATATGAGATGGAAAATGAGGCTGAATTTATGTTGATCACTCAAAGTAATAAAAAGGTAAAGAAGGCCCTCAGTCCATTGAAGGTAAAAATTGAAGAAGAAGATATTATTACTGTGGAAATGCCCAATAAAGTAGGAGAATTGCAGAAGGTTGCAAAGAAGATTTCTGGTGCAGGGATCGACATTAACTATATGTATGGCACCGCAGGAGCTGACAAGTCCTCAATCTGCGTCTTCAAAACATCAGACGACAAAAAGGCGATTAAGGTAATCAATAAATAGGAGGTTTTTTGCAAAAATCCCTTTATGGTAGCCGCAGGCTTTAGCCTGCGAATAATAAAGATTGAAAATCAACAAATTACGCAAACTAAAGTGTGCGACTACAATTAGTGATTCAATAAGGAACAGTAAAGGAAAAGAATGAGTGTTAAATCCGTAGTGGAGCAGACACATTGTCTTCATCTCGAAAAAAGGGTTATCGAGAGGGTAAGTAGAGGAGTGTCCTTAGATAAAAGGCCTGACCTCATTATCTGGGTGTGCCACTTCCCTTTATCGTCCTCGTCAGGCATTCAGTGTCCTGTTCTCGTCGGCGGTGGCCGCTGCCCACATAGTGGCCCTTACAGTAATAACTGACCCCGGGGCCTATTTAATGC
>CAZXCW010000157.1:0-6437 GCA_964639385.1 uncultured Nitrospiraceae bacterium | reverse complement strand
TCACATGAAATCTTCTGAATGTCAATTGCGTAGACCTGACCCCATAAAATTGATTCGGATAGACACCTATATGGACACCTCTGGCGAAATGGTGATAATCGTAGCCGTTGGGAGTAACAGGCTCATAGTCGAACATAAAAAACGGATAATGGTTGACAAGACCGTTGATACATAGCGCAACTACAGCGCCCCCTGCCGGAATCGAACCGACGACACCAGGTTTAGGAATTGATTTTGTTATTAAACGTCAAAATGGCTTCTGGTCTGGATATTTGCTTAACATATTGAATTTGAAAGATAATTTACGATTCTATTGTTTATATATAATTGCCTATTTTCTGTGCATTCAGATATATTTTGCTACAAATTTGCTACATTTTTACTACAGTAAAAAAAGGATTAATTCTTCCTGTAACAAAACGGTCAAGGAAATAAGATAGTCATGCATACTTCAACCAGAAATAAGTTTTTGTGAAATAATACTGATGCGGTTTAAAGATGTCCCTAATGACTTTTTGTTGGAATAATTGGTTCGTTGTCAAAATATTTGTGCAAAACAGGTTGATGTAGACACGTAAAAGTATTATGATTTAATTAATAGAAGAAGCAGCATAAAAAATAATGTTAAAATGAAAATAAAACCAGAAATAATTACATTGTATAGATATTTTGGCTATGCAGCTCATATGCGCCACTTATATTCTGAGGAAGTAAACGAAGAATGGTTAAAAATGCTAAGCGCAGATGTGCATGGATTGATAGCATTTTTATTTTCTGCACCGGGGATTTATTTGATGTATTCATATGCTGGAATATACCTTGTTATTGAAGGATGGAAAGACCTTAAACTAACCGATCCAAAAATTGATATACTTCTTAATTCTCCTTTTGTGGATAGGCTTAGGTTGTTTAGAAATGCAACATTTCATTATCAAAAGGATTTTATGAGTTTTAAGCATCTTCAATTTTTCGGAACCGAAGAAGAAAAAACAGAAAAGTGGTTAAACAATCTTTACTTAGAATTTGAAAGATTCTTTCGCGAAAATACTTTACCAATACCCGATAAGCTCAGAGGTTCTCTGAAGAATAGATCGCACGTACAAATTGCCCAAGCTATAAAAGATTATTGGACATCAAAAATAAGCAACGCCACAGAAGAGAAATCAAATTCTAACAAAGCAATCCAGCCGACCTAACTCCGCGCCTTCCACGCTCCGTTAGGCGGCTGATTTTTCCGTTATTTTGAAACAGGATTTACAGCAACATGGCATCAAGAGCAGATGAAGAATTTGTAAGGAACTGTTTAGTAAAATATTTCGCTGTAGAATCAACAACGACATGGGAGGGAGAAGATCCACCGGATATCTATATTAAGGTCAAAGGAGAAACGATAGCTGTTGAAATTACAAGACTTTCACCGGTTTCCTTTGATCAAAAGTTTTCTGCCCAAAATCGAAACACCCAAGCTTACTTTGGTATCAATTTGTGCAATGAGCTTGATTTAAAATTGAAAAACAATGTTCCATCCGAAGTTGATATCATCCTAACCTTATATGTTCCTGTAAAGAATGGCCGGAAATATAAAAGTGAACTCTATGGACGCTTAAAAAATTTCATTGCGCAGAACCTTAAAGCTGGCACAAGAGAAAAAATTAAGATTGTAGATGATGAAGTTAAAATCTCCGTTGTTCCGAATCGGGAGCACTCACAAAAAAAGATTGTAGGAATAGTCGTAAATAAGAATTCAAGTCCTGATATACTTGGTAATGCGGAGGTAATTTTATTGGGCCGGATCAAGGATAAGCAGGAAAAATGCAGAAAGATAAAGCATAATGGCCCGATTTGGCTTGCCCTATTTAATGATTACTGGCTTGCTGACCATCGGACTTATGCCCAAGCTCTTAAAAATATTTCTGTTAGTCATGATTTTGAAAAAATTTTTGTTGTTTCAGATATTGGAGTAGTCCATCAGATTTATGCAAAAACATAACAACTGGGTGGAGCGGACTCATTCAATCTCTTCGCTTACGCAGAACGTTAAGCATATTTCTCCCGTAAATCCTCACCTGTCCCGTCAAGTCATCTCTATTGACTTGTAGATGGAGTTGAGACGCAAGAGTCCTTCCTGTAGTCCGCATTGAAAAAAATTGCCAAGAAATATAGACTTGAATTGATAATCTGTAGTGGGGAATAGACGAATATAGGTTTGGTATAAACTATCTTTTCGGTAAAGGCAGTGGAAGACTTCATGAATAGATGTTTTAAAGTAATTTTCTTAATTTTCCTATGGATTTTAACAGTAGGCACAGGTAATAATCAGCGGGACCAAAGTTTTGAGGATGCGTACAAATCCTATGAACAAGACCAAGAACTAAAAGCAGATCAAGAAATAAAACAGCTCATTGAAAAAAATAGAAAGCGTTATTTGGAGCAAAAACAAAGAAACCATGGAGATAGCTATGCGTCGTCATTATCGTTGGAAGATGCAGAGAAACTTAGTGGGTCAAGCGTTCTTTTTGACAAGTATTCGAGCGTATATAGCTATTTCAACTTGGATGCTAAATATAATTCGCCCCTTAAAAAGGAAATGTTTAACAAAACGCAAGAATTTAAAAAATTAGAACACCAGCTGGAGCAAATAAAGTCTGACCTGTATAGAAAGACATATTATATTCGTATCGTGAGAGACCCTAATTATTTAACGGAAGGAAATGGATACTTTTGGCAAAAAGTTGACTGGGATGAGGCAGGCAACCCGTCGAGCGACCCGTGGGGGGATTTAAAGCTTTTATCGCATTATAATCTACAAGAGGGTGGCTTTATCTTGGAATTTCCGTCAATTGCTGATCAATGTCCTAAAACATTTTGGGGCCGGGGGGGGATCATATTTCACCCCCTTCCAGTGAAGCTCATCCCTTCATCTATATGGGATGTGTGGCACGACATCCCTATTTGTGAACAAGAGCTGCTTTTCCCAATTTCTAAGGAAAAAGGTTTAATTGTTGAAAATAATATCTCTAAGATTGAGATATATTTTATATTCAAGATCGATAACCATAGACAAGATTATCAGGTAGTTGATGGAGAATGTCGCAGTTTAGGCGGATATAAAAATCGAGTAATTACAAAAGCTGTTAGGGTTATCATGAGAAACACTGAAAATGGAGATATTTATTTTGATAAAGTTTATAACAATGAAGAGCCTCAGCGGGATAAAGGTAGAACAAAGAAAAAGAAGAGGATAGAGAAATGAATAAGACTGACGAAGTTGAAAGTAGCACTCTCCCTTAATGACATAGTTATAGTTATTGTGAGAGGGAAATCAAAGGGTAGTACATTTCTTATGAAGGCTCTTCCTCTTGGGGATAAAGATAATATGATAGCACGAGAGTTGGAAGCTATCTTTGGATACAAAGGTTCTCTTCAATGGGCGGTAGGCCATTGGATAAAGGAGGACTAAATATGGGATGCAAAAAAATTAGATTGGGAGATACAAGTTGTCAGTTGAGTGATGATAGAGAACAGAATTTAAATGAAACTGGACGATTACAATATTTCTATCATTCTCCTTCATCATTACTCCCCATAAGAGACGTCTTAAATGAGCAAAGACAAGGTTACAAGAAAGAACCGCATATTGAAATAGGAGCCGAGAATTACTGGGCTTCTTGTTATCAGAATAATAACATTAAACCTTTCATTAAAAATAAGGAAAAGTATTTATTCTTGATGACGACTTGTCGTAATGCAAAATTAAGGCAGTGTGGCAAAAAAGTCATAGTCGGATATATTTCGAGAAAACTTACAGAAATACACGAGGGGCGATCTTTCGTTAAGGGTGATATATTTTTATATCCGTTTAAGGATGCTATTCCGATTGCTAAAATGGGATATTCCGAGCATACGACACTAAAAAAAGTTGACGAAGACCATACCAAAAATATATTGAATCACTTTAAAGATAAGATAAATATAGTCTCCGACTGTATTAAAGAAATAAAGGCTAAAGATAAAGATAACCGTACTTGCCCCAGATTGAGCGAAGGCTCTGAATGCCAATATAGGAATGAATGTTCAAGGTTTCTTATAACACACAAGAAGCACGCTTAGATTTAAAGAATTGGTAAGGTGAAGTATCTCGTCTTTCTTGTTAAATAGTTCATATGGCAATGATCAACCTCTCATTATGTGATAATTGTTTCTTTGTAGGTGAAGTCCTCACTGGAAGAAAAGGGTAGACCATTTGTGTTAGATGAATAAGTTAACAGGTTATCTGACACTGTAAGAAGGGTGAAATCTTATCTTTTGCACTTAGCAACAATCACAGTCAAACCGTGATACTGAGTTCTTTTGTCTGGTTATATACTGTCTAACTGCTTCTGCTACAAGTCGAGTAATAGATTTGCCGGTTGAAAGTTTGAGCGCGTAAAGTTCCTTCATGTCATCATCAGTGAGCTTGTTACCTATCCAGGTAAAGCGTCTGTAATTAAAGGGGGATATGCAAGAAGCGATAGCTTTGCATATTCCCCCTGCGGTTTGTGTTGTGCTTACGCTTGATTTGAATGTTGTTCGCTTGTTATTTGAAACCCACAGCCGGTTTCCCTGGGCTTGTCATATATGCCATATCTCAACGGTGCTTTACTACAGGAGAGAAATTATAAAAGTTTCTTGAGGTCTTCTATTGCCAGATCGGCATCTTTCAAGATACTTTTTAAGACTTTTAGATGAAGGATGTCTCCGGAATGATAGGGAACAGTTACTCTCTTGCCCTTCTTGTTCTTATATATTTTATGGCTGCCACTTTGCCGACTGAGAAAGAAACCCACTTTTTCTAATGCCCTGATTATCTCATCTGCAGTAACTCGCGGGAGTTTATCACTCATACCGCTACTTCTAAAGAAGTTAGACTTATAGATTCAGCCTGTGAAATCTCCTCCCCTGATTCTATTCTGTCTTCGACGTGGAGACGGATAGCATCTTTAATATTTTCTAATACTTCTTCATAAGTACTACCTTGGGTATAACAGCCCTGAAGTTCAGGACAAAAGGCAAAATAGCCTTCGTTATCCTTTTCAATAACTACTGAAAATCTATATCCAGCCATATTTATAACCTCCAAATATATATTAATTTATTTATTAGGAAATTAGAAGTTGAATATTTCATTTAGCAGAATCTTCAGAAAAGAAGAGGTGAGAAAGCTGGAATGCGGATGGACACCTGTATGGACACATGGCTAAAAACCTTTACGAAAGAATCTTGTAAGTCCTTGAAAAACAGCGCCCCCTGCCGGAATCGAACCGACGACACCAGGTTTAGGAAACCTGTGCTCTATCCTTCTGAGCTAAGGGGGCGGATTGAAAAGTCTACAGAAAAACAGTATACAGGAATCAGCAAAAAACCAGCAATTTAGATTCTGGCAAAGCTTTTCATGTTTTTACCCTGGTAAATATCTTTGGATTCGAGTCTTTTTTCTATATCCCTTAAAATCTCCTGCCTGCTCTTTTCCCATCGTGGAGCGATGAGAATATTATCGGGTGCAGTGGCAAAGAGTCTCTGGAGGACTATTTTCGGAGATAGCCTTCCTATGAATTCAGTGACGAAGTCAAGATACTCCTCATAGTCGAAAACATGAAAAGGATTTTCTCTAAAGATAATCTCAAGTGGTGTGTCTTTTACCACCTGAAGCTGATGGATCTTAAGAAAACCAAGAGGTATATGTGAGACCTCATCAGCCATTAAAAGCATATCTTCTCTTGACTCTGTTGGAAAACCGACTATCACATGAGCACTAATAAAAATGCCTCTATTTTTTGTTATATCAAGGGCTTTCAAGAAGGTATTATAGTCATGACCTCGGTTAATGAATACAAGAGTTCTATCATATATTGACTGCATGCCATACTCGATGAGGATGAAATACCTTCTTGTAAGCTCCTCGAGAAGCTTAATTTTCTCCTCATCTACAGTATCAGGACGGGTGCCGATTGCAAGCCCTATTATGAGGGGTTCAGAAAGGGCCTCTTTATAAAGACGCTCCAACTCATCAACAGGTGCATAGGTGTTTGTATAGGGCTGAAAATATACAAGAAATTTCTCAGCATTATACCTTTTTCTGATATGAGTAATTCCATTTCTTATTTGTTCAATGATAGAAAGGGTGGGTTTACATGAGCTCGGCCTGAAACTGTCATTGTTACAGTAAATGCACCCCGATGTCCCGATTGTTCCATCTCTGTTAGGGCATGTGAAGCCAGCATCCACATTTACTTTATATACGGTGGTGCCAAACTTATTCCTAATATATGAACCGAAAGAATTATATCTCAGTGGCATATTCAATTATTTACCTTTATCGGTGTTGATGTCAATTGAATGAATATATCCCTGAAATAGAGATAGAACTCCCAAAAAGACTAAAACCCTTTCTGGTTTAA
>CAZXCW010000156.1:0-6581 GCA_964639385.1 uncultured Nitrospiraceae bacterium | reverse complement strand
GAAGTAGAATCTTGTCATTTATTTACAATTATTTACAGTAAGAGATTTTTATTGTAGGTACTTTTCCCATTTAGTTGCTGAAGCAGTTCCATCGAATCCTCGACTCCTCTCCCCCACTGAATTCTCATGATCTTGCCACCTTTTTTGGGAGATGATCCTTATTATACTATTAATCCAGATAATGCAGATATTGCTCAAAAATTTATTTTAAATTACTGTGAACTATGGTGTTTATGCAGGACATAGTATTCTCGCTCATTCTCGCCCCGATAAGATCGGGCCGCCGAGGCTTTTGCCTCTTCATATTTAAGTTTTTTTATTGGACTATCGGCAAAAGAAACCGCTCAAATACTGTGCCCTGCCTATCTCTACTGGTATTCATGAATAAATAAATTTTTTCACAACATCTGCATTATTTGGGTTAAAAGATCCATTATTTAAGGGAACCCTTGTCAATATGATACAATGAGCAATGAGATGACTCAACCTCTGGAGGAGGATCGAGATGCGTAAAAATAGGCGTCCAGGCGCAAAGGCAGTTATAGAGAATCTAAAAATATCAATGCCTCTCAGGAAAAAGATCTATCTCTTTATCAGAAATAACGCCTATAAAATAATAACCTTGAGAAACTGCTGTGGCCATCCCGGCGAACCAGGATGCTGACAGAAACCTGAAAACCCGCCGTTCAGGTGAGGTGCTGATTTAAAACTTCAGTAATTATAAAAGATGTTAAGGGCAAAACCATGAAGATTTTTATAACTGGCGGGACAGGTTTTATTGGCCGCTCTTTGAGTAAAGAACTAATAAAAAACGGGTATGAAGTAACTTTACTTATGCGCTCACTGCGAAAAGAACCTTTTGATGAAAAAGTCCTCTTATTAGAGGGTAATCCTAATGAGCCTGGACCATGGCAGGAAAAAATAAAAGAACACGATGTGATTATCAATCTCGCTGGTGCCTCCATATTCCGGCGCTGGAATAATAAGGCAAAGAAAGAGATCTTTGACAGTAGAATCCTTACTACCAGACATCTTGTTGAGGCATTGGCTAACCGAAAGGGGAAAGAAACTCACCTTCTCAATGCTTCAGGTGTTGGATACTATGGTTTTCATAGAGATGAAATTTTAGATGAAAGCAGTCCTCCAGGAAATGACTTTCTTGCCCAACTTTCTTCAGAATGGGAATCAGAGGCTTGTAATGCTAAAAAATTTGGTGTCCGCGTTGTGTTATGCCGTTTCGGTATTGTGCTTGGAAAGGAGGGGGGTGCACTGAGTAAAATGCTTCCGCTTTTTAAACTTCATCTTGGAAGTTTTTTGGGTAATGGTAAGCAGTGGTTTCCCTGGATCCATATATGCGATGTAGTTAATATATTTTTATTTTTATTAAAAGACATAAGGATTGAAGGTCCAGTGAATTTTACATCTCCTAATCCTGTCCTAAATAAGGAGATGACCAAAACATTAAGAGGTGTTTTGAAAAAAACAACGATAGTTCCTTTCATTCCTGGTTTTATTCTTAAACTGATCCTGGGTAAGTTTGCTAAGGTCTTTCTTGAAGGTCAGAGGGCCCTCCCCCGAAAGCTAATGGAAAATGGTTTCATATTCCAGTTCCCCATTTTAGAGAAAGCTCTCAAGAATCTTTTAGAGTCTTAGATTATTGAAATCATTGCTTTACGCTACTTTCTATGATAGAATTTTGTATATAGATGAAAAAGATTTTTATGGTTCTTCTCTGCCTCTTTTTCGCATCTGTACTGTTTATTATGCTCAGAAGCGAAAAAGAAGGCACTGAAAATTTAAAGATAAAAAATAAATCTTTTATCGAGGGGTTAACAATTCATCACCAGGTAGATGGCACCACCCTCTGGACGCTAACCGCCAAAAGAGCTGATATCGCAGAAAATGAAAACATGGCTGACCTGAGCGACATTACAGTTGTTGTTCAGAAAAATGGCATGATACTTCACGCAAACAAAGGGACATATGATCTTACAGCTCGTAATTTTACTATAAATAGCGAAATACAGGCTGATACAAAAGACTATAAAATAGTAACCTCATCAATTAATTACGACGCCTCTACGGGTGAAATCAAGACTGATGAAAGGGTAACTGCCGAAGGCAAAAGGTTTAAGATTGAGGGTAAAGGTATGACGTTAGATTCCGAACAGAGGGTAAAGGTGCAGAAAGATGTCAAGGCAACTTTTCATTATAATAAGTAGCGTCGTAGTTCTTCTCATACTATCCACAAATGTCTTATCCGAAGAAAAGGCACAACTAATAAAAGGTCCTATAATCATAACTTCCGAGACGCTAACTGCTGATAACAACGCCCATACTGCCCTCTTTGAAAAGTCTGTTGTCGCAAGGACTACAGATATGACCCTTTATGCTGACAAAATGCTTGTCTACTATGATCCGAATACGGGAGATATATCAAAGATTGAGTCATCAGGAAACATTAAATTAATCAAAAAGACAAGAGTTACCACCTCGAAGGAAGCTACCTATTATGCCGCTGATGAAGAAAATCCAGAAAGAGTTGTCTTTACGGGTGATCCACGTACTACAGATGGAAACAACGTGGTTACAGGGACAAAGATAACATATTTTCTGGATGATGATAAGTATATTGTTGAACAAAGTAAGGTTTTTTTAAAAAAGCGGAAATAACATTAATATGCATTCATTAGAGGCAAAGGCACTTTCTAAGACTTATGGTAAAAGGCATGTCGTCAATGCCCTTAACCTCTATCTTTCTACGGGTGAGATTGTAGGCCTTCTTGGTCCTAATGGCGCTGGTAAGACAACCACCTTTTACATGATAGTAGGTTTTATAAAACCTGATACTGGAAAGATCTTCCTCGACGGAGAAGATATAATTGGACTTCCGATGTACAGGAGGGCAAGACAGGGAATTTGTTATCTTCCTCAAGAACCATCTATTTTCAGGAAACTTTCTGTTGAAGATAACCTTAGGGCAGTACTCGAGATAAAGGGGCTCAGCAACGTAGAAATTGATTCGGAGGTAGACCGCCTTTTGAAAGAGTTCAATCTTACGGAATTCGCTAAAAGGGATGGTTACAGGCTCTCTGGAGGCGAAAGGAGAAAGACTGAGATAGCAAGAGCCCTTGCGATAAAGCCCTCGTTTATCCTTTTTGATGAACCTTTTACAGGCATAGACCCGATTACGATTATAGAGCTCAAAAAGACTTTTAACTACCTGAAGAGTAAAGGTCTCGGGATTTTGATCACAGACCATAATGTGAGAGATACACTTTCTATAACAGACAGGGCATATATTATTAATAACGGTGAGATACTCCAAGAGGGCATGCCTGATAAAATAGTAGCGGATCCGAAGGTTAAGGATGTCTTTCTTGGAGAGGAGTTTGTACTCTGATGCCCCTTGAACAAAGGCTTGAACTTAAATTAACGCAGAGGCTGATTCTAACCCCTCAGCTTCAACAGGCGATGAAGCTTCTGCAAATGCCCCAGCTTGAGCTCTCCCAGGCACTCAGTCAAGAACTCATAGAGAACCCTCTTCTCGAGGAATCTCTTGATGAAATGACTATGGAGGACTTGACACAGGAGGAAAGGGAATCAATTGAAAAGGAAGATGTGCAGGAAGACACTGAGGCATCCCTTGAAAAGCTTTTGAGCTTCAGTGTAGACGAATATTTTGAAGAGAGAGGAAGTGATGGAAGGGACCTTGGTTATTATAATCCCGGTACTGTGACTCCTCCATCATATGACCAGTTTTTCAGCAAGGAACCAGACTTGTACGACCATCTATTATGGCAGTTGAGACTATCGGACGAACCAGAAGAAATAAGAATGGTGGGAGAAACCATAATAGGTAATCTTGACGAAAACGGATATCTCAGGGTTTCTTTAGAAGAGATTGCGGAAGAAGCAAAGACCGATATTATTGTGGCAGAAAAGGCACTCAAGTTGATCCAGAGTTTTGATCCTCCGGGAGTATGTGCAAGAAACATTAAAGAATGTTTGCTTTTGCAGCTCGACGCCCTGAACCTTAAAGGAACCCTTGCAGAAAAGATTATTCTTAACAATATGATGGAACTCGAAAAGAAAAAATACAAGCGGATCGCACAATTGTACAACCTCCCTTTAGAAGATATTATGACTGCTATAAAAGTTATCGAGGGACTTGAACCTAAACCAGGCAGAAACTTTACAAGCAGCAATACAAATTACGTTGTTCCCGATGTTTACGTGACAAAAGGTCCGGACGGGTATCAAATTGTTTTAAATGATGAAGGAGTACCGAGATTAAGGATCAGTAATCTTTATAGAAAACTTATCCGACAAAAGGAGGCCATTCCGTCAGAGACAAGGCAATTTTTAGTAGAAAAACTACGTTCTGCTGTAGGGCTATTGAAAAGTCTCGACCAGAGAAACAAAACGATATACAGAGTAACAGAAAGCATCTTGAGCCTGCAAAAGGAATTTTTTGATCGGGGCATAGAATATATCAAACCATTAACTCTCAAGGATGTTGCCTTTCAGGTGAACATGCATGAAAGCACAGTTAGCAGGGTAACATCAAACAAATACCTGTCATGCCACCGCGGGGTTTATAGCTTCAGGTTCTTCTTCAGCAACGCCCTTCAAGGTGATACGGGAAGCGTTTCATCTACATCTGTAAAAAATACGCTGAAGAAGATCGTGATAGAAGAAGATTCCAGAAAACCCCTTAGTGACCAGAAAATAGCAGAGATATTGAAAAACAGTGGAATAATAGTCGCCAGAAGGACTGTAGCAAAATATAGAGAAGAACTTGGAATACCATCACAGGCTCAGCGGAAAAGGATTGACTAAATAAAAGGAGGTAGTCATGAATATTATTGTTACAGGAAGACACCTTGAAGTTACACCTTCCCTTAAAAAATATGCCGAAGAGAAGATCAAAAAATTCAAACGTTATTTATCAAATATATCTGAGGCTATTGTTACGCTTAGCATAGAAAAGTACAGACATAAAGTGGAGGTATTGCTTAAGGTTAATGGGTTTCTTATACAGGCCGAGGGTATTACAGGTGAAATATACTCCTCAATTGATGAAGTAGTAGAAAAACTGGAAAGACAAGTAAAGAGATATAAGGAGAAACTCGTCTCTCACAGGAAAAATGAAGGAAAAACTGGCAGCACGTCCCTTAGCGCTGCACCTATGGAAGAAGCGGGCAGGATTATAAAGAATAAAAAGTTTGAATTGAAGCCCATGAGTCCTGATGAAGCTGTCATGCAAATGGAACTCCTTGACAAAGACTTCTTTGTTTTCACAAATGACAATAGCGGAAATATTAATGTTATATACAGGCGGAGAGATGGCAATTTCGGCCTTATAGAACCGATGCAATAAAACCCTGAAAAAGGAAACATATCCATCTATAAATACCGCGATTTACCGAAAATAGTAATTATTACAGGGCTCTCAGGCTCAGGCAAGACTGTAGCGCTACGGGCACTTGAAGATTCAGGCTTTTTTTGTGTAGACAATCTTCCAATTACTCTTATCGAATCTTTTCTTTCAAGGGTTTCGCAAGATAAGAAGATTAAAAAGATAGGAATAGGTATTGATATCCGAGAAAAAGGATTTTTATCTGAAATAAGTAATGTCTTAAAAAGCCTTAAAAATAAATATCAGACAGAAATTATTTTTCTTGAAGCTGAAGAGGATGTCCTTCTGAGAAGATTTAAAGAGACTCGCAGACCCCATCCGCTTGGAGGAACTATTGAAAAGGCTATACCAGTCGAAAGGAAGAGGCTCTCCGTTCTAAGGGAAAATGCCGATAGAATCGTCGATACATCTTCTTTTACACCCCATCAGTTGAGACAGCTTGTAAGATCTCTTTATGCATTACAGAAAACCAAAAAGGCGATGACAGTGGTTCTTATTTCCTTCGGTTTTAAATATGGTACTCCGCAGAACATGGACCTACTTTTCGATGTGAGGTTTCTACCAAACCCGAACTTTGTCAATAAATTGAAGCCACTGAAGGGAATAGATAAACGTGTTTCCGATTATGTTTTTAAAAAGCCTGAGTCAAAGGCATTCATGTCTAAGATAAAAGAGCTTTTGGATTTTCTTATACCAAAATATATGGAAGAAGGCAAGTCTTACCTGACAATCGGCATTGGTTGTACAGGTGGTAACCACCGTTCTCCTGCTATTGCAGAAAAATTACTAAGCTATCTCAAAAAATATCCTGTAGATTTGAATATCGTCCATCGAGACATGGATTAGTTGAAGTCTAATTTAAGCTGTTAGTATAATATCACATCAGGACGTTGATATATTATCTACGTTCCTAAGGAGAGGTGGCCGAGCTGGTCGAAGGCAGCCGCCTGCTAAGCGGTTGTGGGGCTAAAAACCTCACCCAGGGTTCGAATCCCTGCCTCTCCGTCACAGAACTGTAGTGGTAAGTGAATAGTGAAAAATTAACTAAAAAGAAGAAACTAAAGGGAGGACATGGTATTCGAGAGGTTTCTTTTGCTGATAGTCAGTAAACTACCACCGACCTTGTCGGTGGCTTTTAAGCGGAGGAGTCATTTGATAA
>CAZXCW010000155.1:0-6617 GCA_964639385.1 uncultured Nitrospiraceae bacterium | reverse complement strand
CAAATCATTTTAATCGAGTCGCTTACTTACTTCAACTATTTGAGGGACATGATCCCATAGTTAGATTTGGTTCCATTTTCATTATTACTAACAGGACTGCGAATAAGCCTCCCAAAGCCAGCCGAAAGATTCAGAAGCCCATAGGTTGTTAAGAAAAACATAGATAAAACAGGGGCAATCATATTTAAATCTCCTGCCAGTATGCCAATCAGAGCGATCAAAAAAGAGACAAGCATTGCGATTCTGGGTTCCTGGTTTTTTCCGAATCCATGGCCAAAGAACCGGAACACAACCCCATCTTTTGCAATGGCCTGCAAAGTACGCGGTGAACCAAGAATAGAGCTTATAGCACTTGAAAGGGCAGCTCCCCAGAGGCCTGCCAGAATAAGCTCTCCCCATCGGGCTACTTTATACATAACCATTAAATCAATTAAAAAGACCCGGTGATCTTTAATAACTTGGACAAGAAAGAGGGGAATAGCCATGTAGATAGCATAACTGCAGAGAACTGATGCAAGTGTTCCCCAGGGTATTGCTTTCTCAGGGTTCTTTAAGTCACCTGACATGGACACTCCAGACAGAATTCCTGTTACAGCTGGGAAAAACACCGCAAAAACAACCCAGAATTTTTCTTTCTCTGGTACAGTCGTCTCCGGAGGGATAGGCGCTACAGTTTCTATTGGCCCCATGAAGAAGGAGATAAGTGACAAAGCGATTAAAATAAGGATAAAATACTGGGTTTTCAGTGCAAGATCAGTTGATTTCAAGGCAACAGCGGACAGGACAATTAGAGTAATTACACCTACTATTTTCATCTCAAAAATCGGAGCAATCTGTACAATAGATTCTGCAAAACCAACAATATAAAAGGAGACCCCTAATGCCTGTGCTAAAAAGAGGGGTAGCCCAATTGCAGCACCTATTTCAATACCCAGCGATCGTGAGATAATGTAATAAGCCCCGCCTCCTTTCACTTTCATATTAGTTGCCAATGCTGATATGGATAAGGCGGTAAAAAAAGTAATCAATGAGGATAAGGTTACGATGATCAAGGTTGAAATTAAGCCGACATTTCCAAGAACCCATCCAAAACGAAGATACATGATTACGCCAAGAATCGTGAGGATACTCGGCGTGAATACACCTTTGAATGTTCCGAATTGATGACCAGTTTTTTTTGATTTCTGCATTGTAAGGCCCCGCCATTATTAAAGAAAATCAGCGGCTACATTAACTGTTGTAATAACTAGAATTGATGTATACAATGTGGTAATCTGATAACTGTCTCGCTTTTCTCACAATACGCTCAACTGTTTGTGCACCAACATACTGTTCATAGTCTTCTACCTTCGGAATCTCAAAGTAGTTTTTCACGGTTTTCCTTTCTTAATGTCCCTTATTTTTTATTTTCCTTAATGTGCTGTTTCACTCTTTTAATAGGCTCTTTGTTCAAGCAAAGTCTGTAGCAAGAATTGCGAGACGCGCTATCACAAGAAATGCAGATGCCAGTGTAACTAAGGCACCTTTCTATTGCTGATAATGCAGCCTGAGGCTCCACGATATATTATGCTATTCCCTTTCATCTATCATTTCTCTTTTGGACCTAAGATAAGTTCAATATCGTGTCTGTCAAGCGTTTCATTCTTCAGGAGAGCCTCGGAAAGTTTATCAAGGTCTTTTCTATTTCCAGTCAGAATTTCTTCTGCCTTCGATTCGGCTTCCTTAATCATGCTTTGTATCTCCTGATCCATAACCCAGGCCATGGCTTCGCTATAGCGTTTTGGTTGTGCAAGTTCCTTTCCGAGAAAAGGATGTTCTTCTCCTCTTCCCAGGTTTAAGGGTCCGACCTTTTCACTCATTCCCCATTGGGAAACCATTTTCTCTGCGAGGGAAGTAGCTTCCTTAAGGTCATTCTGTGCACCGGAGCTTACATCATTAAAGACAATTTTCTCGGCAACTCTGCCGGCAAGAGCAACAGTAAGCCTGTTCAAAAGGTATTTTTTCGGATAGTAATGCCTGTCTTCTTCAGGAAGAAGCTGCGTCACGCCCATAGAAATTCCTCTAGGTACTATGCTGACCTTATGTATAGGATCTGTGCCAGGCAGTTTCCAGGCCACAAGAGTATGTCCAGCTTCATGCAAGGCGGTTATACGCCGTTCCAGGTTGCTGATTGTTTCTTCCCTCACCGTCCCCATAAGAATCTTGTCCCGGGCTTCTTCAAAATCACTCATATCTATTCTGTCCTTGTTCTTTCTCAGCGCAATCAGAGCGGCTTCATTGGCAAGATTTTCGATATCTGCTCCTGTCATTCCAGTCGTTCCTTTCGCTATAGCTTCGAAATCAACATCATCAGCCAATTCTTTATCTCTCACATGAACTTCAAGTATCGCCTTGCGCTCCTTCCACCCCGGCCTGTCAATAATAATATGTCTGTCGAAACGCCCAGGTCTGAGCAGTGCCGGATCAAGGATGTCAGGCCTATTCGTAGCAGCGATAACAACGACCTCTTCATTAGGCTCAAATCCGTCCAGCTCCGAGAGGATTTGATTAAGTGTCTGTTCTCTCTCGTCATGTCCACCTCCAAGGCCGGCACCTCTCGTGCGGCCGATGGCATCAATTTCGTCAATAAAGATGAGGCATGGTTTATTCGCCTTTGCCTTGTCGAACATATCCCTTACGCGTGCTGCACCGACACCCACAAACATCTCTACAAACTCTGACGCTGTAATACTGTAGAACGGAACCCCTGCCTCTCCGGCAGTTGCACGTGCAAGGAGCGTTTTGCCTGTACCCGGCGAACCGATAAGGAGAACCCCTTTTGGTATTTTCGCGCCGATCTTTCTAAATTTCTCCGGGTCTTTGAGAAACCCTATTATTTCTCCCATTTCCTTCTTTACGTTATCCATACCTGCTACATCTTTGAAGGTTATATGAGGTCTTTTCACGTCGTAGAGCTTCGCCTTGCTTTGACCAAAAGAGAAGAGTCCACCGGGACCTCCGCCAATCTGCCTGGTAGCACGTCGCGTAAAGAATATAAAAGCTCCAATGATGATTACCCACGGAAGGAAAGCAACAATAAGTTGCCAAAGGGATGATTCCTTCTCAGCAGGTTCCACGCGAATAGACACATTCTGCTTATTTAATCTTTCGATAAGATCTTCACCTTGGAATGTCGGGAGAAAGGTCTGAAAGTCTTTTACTTTTCTTTTATTTTCTCCACTTATTTCTATCTCTTCTTTTAGTTCTCCCGATAACTGCAGACCTTTGATCAAGACCGATTTTATATTACCTGCATCCAGCTGCTTCAGGAATTGACTATAATTAATAGTATAGCTCTGTTTTTCACGCACTGGGAAAAAGAACTGCCAGGAGAACATGACGAGTAAAAAGAGTAAGAACGCGATGACAAGCTTTACCTGTGGGCCCTTAAGGTTTTCCTTTAGGTATTTCATTTTTTCTTCATAAACTATATCTCTATAACATTTTTGCCTTTATTCTCCGAAAAATACCAGATAGAGAGATAATCTCGTATCTGTTTTGTAATAAGAAAGTTCTTTCTGACATATTCTCTCGCATTTTCTCCAATTCTTTTTACCATCTCCGGATTATTAAGAAACTGCCTTATTCTAAATGCAGCACCTTCCACTGAATGGACAAGAAAACCTGTAACACTATGTATTATCTGAAGAGGAATACCTCCCACAGCACCGCCTATTACCGGTTTTCCTTTCCACATGCTTTCAGACACTGTTAGACCAAAGCCTTCCTTTAAAGATTTTTGCAAAATTATGGTTGCTGTTCTCTGTAGAGAATTAATGTCTTTATCACTGGAAGGTGGTAATAAAAGGATGTATATATCAGGATCACCTGATGCATACTCCTTCACCTCGTTCAAGACAATATCGCCCTCAGGGTCATCAGTAGCTGGGCTTCCTGCGAGGATAAGAATACAATCATTATATTTTTTAACGATTCTATAAGCCATTATCACACCTACGGGGTCCTTAAATCTGTCAAATCTCGATACCTGGAGTATTATTGGTCTATCTAACGGTATCTTGAATTTGTTCAATGTTGCATTTATCTCATCGTCTGTTAATTCTCTGTTTTTTTCACTGACCGGGTCTATGGCTGGAGAAACTATAAATTCATCTATTGGCATTGACCTTGCAAATTTAGCCACAGATAAAACAGCAGAGTCATATTTTTCACAATATCGGCTAAGATAATCCCAAACCTCCTTTTGAGGATTAGATAGATCTATATGACATCGCCATATCCACCTGCCATTTTTCCGAAATCCAATTAGCGGTACCGGTTGGGGATCGTGTATTAAAACCGCATCTGCCTCAAGATTGAGATTTTCTGCATTGTTCCTGTTGACTTCATAATGATACTGCCACATCTTTTCATTAATCTTTTCCGGATTGCCCTGGAGGGCATTATGGATCTTCTTTGTTATGTCAAAGAATCTTGAATCTCCTTCTATGACTTCCCATCTCGCATCAATACCAAGTTCCTTGATTATTGGTATCATCCTCTGTAATATCTCAGCTACTCCTCCACCCGCACGGGTGGAATTTATATGAAGAAAAGATTTGTTGTGCAGTTTCGCACCGAGCATTTGCAGGAGCAATAGATCACTTTTAGGTGATATGCCTATGTACTGGTCAAGCACTGATCTATGACCTCCATACCTTTCCTAACCTCTTCTTCAACAGCCTCTACTATGTATTCCCTTATTCCTTCAAGGGTATGCATAAAGGGGTCAATAGCCCTTATCTTTTCTACAAGCTCTTTTTTTCCAAAGGCATCCTCTATCCATCTTGAAAAGTCATCTATCCCACCCCCAAGGCGTATTCTTGCCTCAAAGAAGTGGTAGTATATGGAGCCACTATCTACATATTTTATGGCAGTAAGGAATTCGGCAAGGTTTTTTGCTTTTATTCCCGCAGGAAATACAAGTGTTATAGTCTCATTAAAACAAAATTCATCACCTGGCATTGCTTCCCTTGGCTCCGGGAATTTTCCGATATATTCATCTATTACAGCAAGTAGTTCATTTCTCAAATCTTTAATATTCTTAAAATCATAGGGATCTATGTTTGAAAGGTGTTCTGACAGCGCTCTTTCTTCAAGACTTTCCCCTGCCCAATGAGCAAAGTCATTGGTATATTCAAGAACATGTCCTTTCAGGAAATACTGATAGGTATGATGAAATATACACTCATCACTTATTATTGCCAATGAATCTCTAAGCTCACGCAAATTTATTGCCTTCCTTCCCGTTGCCTTAAGAACACTTATACATTGTCTAAATTCAAAAGGTTCAATTACTTCTGCCATTCCTTTTCCTCCCTGAGATATACTGTTCGATGTGGGAATGGTATCTCAATGCCCTCTTCCTGAAACCGTTTAAAAATCCGTTTCCTTAGTTCATGCTGTGCAAGGTACTGGTCAACGAATTCTTTGACTTGGCATATAAGCGTAAAATCAAGGGAACTCTCGCCAAATCCGGGTATGAACCGTACAAAGGGTTCTGGTTCCCCAAGCAGACCCGGGACTTCGCCAACAGCTTTTTTAGCTTCTTCGACAAGGACTCGTTCTACCTTTACAGGATCAGAAGAATAACTCACGCCTATAGGAACCAACAAAGACATCCTTTTTTCAGGCAGGTAATAGTTTGTTATAACACTCTGTGCAAGCTTGCTATTAGGAATAACAACTATATTATTGGGTAGCATCTTTACCCTCGTTGTTCTCCACGTTATGTCCTCAACATAGCCTTCCTGTCCTGTCTCGAGTTTCACAAAGTCACCAACTCGTATGGATTTCTCCATGAGGATATGGATTCCAGCAAATAAATTTGCAAGGGTGTCTTGAAGTGCAAGGGCAACTGCAAGACCCCCAACGCCCAAAGCAGTAATAAGAGGTGTTATCGAGATGCCAAGAGTGCTGAGTATAATCAACAGACCTGCTATGAGTATCATCCCCTTTAATAGCCCATAGGCAAGACCAGTTGTAGGGATGGGCAGATCTAATTTCTGTACATAATTTTTAAATATTTTGCCCACAAGGTTTGCAGTAGCAACAGTAATGGATAGTATTACAACTACATTAATCGCCTTACTAAAGTAGAAGGCATATCTCTTTGGAAGTTCTGATACATCAACTGCTATATAAAGTCCAACAGCAAGACACCAGTAAATAGAAGGTGTTTTAAATGACCCTATTATTATGTCGTCGAGTTTAGCTTCAGTCTTTTCTGCCCAACTATGAAGGAGCTTAAAGATAACGCCTCTTATTACTAATAAAATAGAGGCAACAGCAAAGGCTATAATTGCCGGAATAAATATTTTCTCAACACTAATGCTCATTTATCCTCCATTAAACAGGTTGGGGGAATTTTCCTATATCTTATTATCATAATTGTCCTTTCCAGCAAAAAAAGAAGTTGGAGGCGTTATTGAAGCAAGTTGTATATCCATCTCATTTTTAAAATTTTTGAACTCAGCCATCAGTTTTCTCGGAACGGATCTCCCACGGGGCAATTTGAGCGTAAGTGGGTTAACAAACCTATTATTGACTTTTATCCTGTAATCCAGATGAGGTCCTGT
>CAZXCW010000154.1:0-6619 GCA_964639385.1 uncultured Nitrospiraceae bacterium | reverse complement strand
GACGTTCCGACTAACATTCAAGGCTTTGCACCATGCCATCTATTATATGTATTTACTAGAACCGTCCCAATTTCCGTCCATATTGACTTCAAAAAGTCAAAATGTAAGACCAACCCCTTTTTCTATTTTCTGTCTATTTTCTGTATTGAAAAGCATTTCTTAAAGTCATTCGCACGTTGTTCGGAAGAGATACGTGCTTGTGGCTGATAAATTGTTTCTACTGGAATATTTATTTTTTTGAGTTTATCTTTAAGAATATCCCATAATTCTTTCCCAATACAGATTATTTGTTTCGGTTTTGAAGATAACAGTAGTGGCTCGGTATAAATCTCCCAACATTTTAGAAGAATCTTCCTTTTCATTTTAGGAGTAAGCCACTCTTGTTTAGGATACAAACCAATAATGCTTGCATCAAGAAGCCAAGTCCTTTTTTCTTGCATCTTCCTAAGCAGTTCTATTTTATTTTTAACTCGGTCTTCAAATGATGGAGTTCTACTTTTTAAAATTGGCTTAAAATCCGTGTTGTCTGAACATGATGTAAATAGTTTCCAGAATTGAGGTGTTCCTTTATTATTTTCTATAGGTGTTTTTAGCAAATCGTTTTCGCCATAACCTAAACAATAGACAAATCTAACAAAGCCATCTGGATATCCATCTGGAAGTTCATATTTATTGTAGTCATAGTGATGTTTTAATTCCTCATCTGAGGTGAAGACATGCGATTCTGCCAGTAGAACTATATTTACTTTCTTTGTTTTCCAAAATTGGCGGTATTCTTCAACTTTTTTAACAATCTTCAAAGAATCAATTTTGAATGATTTTGGTATTTCTTTTTGAATACTTTCATAGGCATCTTTTATATTCATTATTCCACCTATAATATCTATGATTTATGTCGTCTACTCGTTCACAAACGCACCGTTATTTCGCTTTTTGTCCGAATTTGGGATATCCCACCTGCAGAAGCGCCGGGTTTTCCAACGTACTGCCAAGTTCCGTCAATCACTGCCTCCTTTCTCAAGCTTTAAAGTGTCCAAAGGACTCTGTATCATCCCCAGGCTTTTTGTGCTGACATGGGTATAAATCTCAGTCGTCTTACTATGAGCATGACCCAGAAGTTCTTGAATATAACGCAAATCCGTCCCACCCTCTCCGTAAGTCTTCAAATCCCCCCTTGCCCCCCTTTTCTAAAGTGGGGAAGGAATTTTCTGTTGATTGCTTTAGGACTTCATCCCTCGCAACGACCTGTGCGGAAAGTTGTAAGGTAGGGATATCCTACCAGCCTTATACCTTCCCTAATCGTTATACTATTCCCATGAGCCTCTAAGCCTTCGACGGATGCAATCGTTTTGACTATCTTTGCAAGTTCCATAAAGCCATCCTTTGTGAACCTTAAAAGGCTTGAACGTTTAACAAAATCATAAACTCCAAGGGGAGATGAAAACCTCGCTGTTCCACCAGTGGGAAGGGTGTGGTTCGGCCCTGCTGAATAATCTCCTAAAGTCTCCGGAGTCCACTCACCAAGGAATATGGCACCAGCATTTTTAATCAGAGGCAAGAGATCCATTGGTTTCTTGGTCATAATCTCAAGGTGCTCAGGCGCAATGAAATTCGAGAGTTCTATGGCATCCTTTATATTTTTTGTGATTATTATTGCTCCATAGTTGTCAATAGCCTTTCTTGCAATATCTTTTCTACGAAGCCTGGAGAGTTGTCTATCAAGCTCCTTATAAACTGTATCTGCCAATCGCCGGGAGTTAGTGATTAATATAGGTGATGCAAGCTCATCATGTTCAGCCTGGGCAAGTAGATCAGCGGCAACAAATTTTGGATTTGCTGAATCATCCGCAATTATAAGTATTTCACTCGGTCCTGCAATCATATCTATGTCAACCTCTCCAAAGACCATCTTTTTTGCTGTGGCTACATAGATATTTCCGGGACCAACGATCTTGTCAACCTTCTTTATAGTAGCTGTTCCGTAAGCCATTGCTCCAATTGCCTGGGCACCCCCAATCCTGTAGACTTCTCTAAGGCCGAGTAAGTCTATTGCTGCCATGACATAAGGGTTTACCTCTCCCCTTGGTGTTGGCACGCAGAGGGCTACTTCTTTTACACCCGCAACCTGTGCGGGTATTACATTCATCAGAACTGTGGACGGATAGGATGCTTTGCCACCTGGGACATATACGCCAACCCTTTCAAGTGGCCTTATTATCTGGCCAAGGATATTCTCTCGCTCAGAAAATGACCACGACTTTTCTTTTTGCATCTCATGAAAGGTCATTATCCTCTTTGCAGAGATCTTTAGTGCCTGGACCACATCTCTGCTGGCCTTCCTCGCATGTCTTGAAATCTCGGCAGGGGTTATCTCTAATCTTTTTACTGTAAGGGAGTCAAATGCCTTTGTGTATTTGAGGACTGCTTTGTCACCATTTCTCTTTACATCATCGAGAATTGTCCTGACCTTGTTTTCAATCTCCAGACTGCCTCCTGAGGCACGCTCCCTGAGAAGCTTCAGAAAAACTCTAATATCTTTTTTGCCTTTTATGATTTTCATTAGAGTTAATTCTAAACTTTTAAGATTCGATTATTCAATGTTTTATAACAGGTTAGCGGAAGCCTCTCTAACCCTCCCAGCCTCCCTTACTAAGCAGAATCCATATTTTCTGTCATTCCGCACTTGATACGGAATCCAGGGTTTCCTATTTTTCTCTGGATTCCTGCTTTTTCGCAGGAATGACAATTAAAAACCGCTGAAAATTAAGAAGTTCTTGCCTATACCTTAGAGTATTCATTAGATTTGAGAATTAAGATAAAATCGCCCCTAAAGCACTTTTATTGACTATGAGTCTTGGATTCTGGCATCCTAAAAAGATGAAAAGAAAGGCCCTTATTGTCCTATATACCATTATTATATTATGTGTGATTTATGTCGTCGCAGATTTGTTTGTTTTCCTCCCTATTGGCAACAAAAGTATCGAAATTGATATACCTGAAGGTGCTACTTTCAGGCAGGCCGTTGAAATTATTTCGAAAGAAGGGCTTATTAGAAACAAGACCCTCTTCCTCGCACTTGGCAGGATAAGCAATTTAGATAGAAAGATAAAGGCAGGATACTATTTAATCTATGGGTCAATAAGTCCTTTTGACATTTTCAGGATGCTGAATAAGGGACAGATCATAGAATATGAGATAACAATTGTTGAAGGAGATTCACTCAAGGAGATAGGGGAAAAGCTTTCAGAAAAAAATATTATTGATAAAGAGGATTTCATGAAACTGTCATCGAATAAAGACTTCCTCGCCTTATATGATATCGATGCACCTACATTTGAGGGCTACCTATTTCCTGATACTTATAAAATCCCGAAGGGCATGGATCCAGAAGATGCAATAGGTATGATGATAGATAGGATGAGAAAGGAATATTCAGGTGAGTTAGAAAAGAGGACATCGGAGATCGGTTTCTCGGAGAGGGAAGTACTAACCCTTGCATCAATCATCGAGAAAGAAGCCGAAACAGCTAAGGAGAGGCCGCTTATTTCCGCAGTTTACCATAACAGGCTCAGGAAAGGGATTCCCCTCCAAGCAGATCCTACTGTTATTTATGGAATAAAAAGATTTGGAAAAGTGACTGCAAGGGATGTGCGGAGGAAAACCGCTTACAATACCTATATGTTTAAAGGACTCCCACCAGGGCCTATTGCATCGCCTGGAATTAAATCGATTATTGCAGCACTATATCCTGCAAAAGTCCCTTATATGTTCTTTGTCTCTAACAATGATGGTACACACAGATTTTCTGTTACGCCTGAAGAACACCAGGCTGCAGTAGAGTTATATCGGAAAAAGAAAAATGAAGAAAGCAAAGAAAGGCTTCACGGAAGCTCGTAGGAAAACACGAACAATTTATGTTGGTAAGGTTCCTGTGGGTGGAGGAAATCCTGTTGTTGTTCAGTCCATGACAAAGACGTATACAACGGATGTCAAATCAACAGTAATACAAATTAAATCTCTGGAAGCATGTGGATGTGAAGTAATACGACTTGCAGTGCCTAATATGGAGGCAGCGAAGGTTCTTGGCACCATAAAGAAATCTATAAATATCCCGATGATAGCAGATATACACTTTGACTGGAGACTCGCCCTCGAGGCAGTGAGGCAAGGGGTTCAAGGACTGAGGATAAACCCAGGTAATATAGGTGCAAGCTGGAAGGTAAAAGAAGTTGTCATTGCTGCAAAAGATGGAGGGATACCTATTAGAGTGGGAGTAAATGCCGGTTCTCTCGAGAGGGAGCTTCTCAAGAAATACGGGCGTCCTGAACCTGAGGCCCTTGTGGAGAGCGCTGGGAAAAATATACAGGTACTCGAAGATATGGATTTTATAAATATTAAAGTCTCACTGAAAGGCTCTGATGTCCCTACTACTGTCAAGGCTTATAGATTGTTCTCGGAAAAGTATGCCTATCCACTTCATATAGGAATATCAGAAGCTGGCCCTCCATCCACAGGGATAATAAAGAGTTCCGTTGGTTGCGGGATATTACTTTCCGAAGGGATCGGAGACACTATAAGGGTATCTCTTACGGCTGAGCCAGAAGAGGAAGTACGTGTTGCATATGAGATACTTAAATCCCTTGGCCTAAGAAAAAAAGGTGTAGAAATTATATCCTGCCCTACTTGTGGAAGATGCGGGATTGATCTGAGAAGGCTTGTAACAGATGTTGAACACAGGCTCAGAGAGATTGATAAACCAATAAAGGTAGCTGTTATGGGCTGTGTTGTAAATGGCCCTGGAGAGGCAAGAGAGGCCGATCTTGGTATTGCAGGCGGTAAAGGCTTAGGAATCCTTTTCAAGAAAGGGAAGATCATTAAAAAAATAAAAGAGGAACTCCTCCTTGATGAGTTGATAGACGAAATTTCATTATGGAAATAATCCGGATGCCGAATATTATTCAAGAGACATCCAAGGAATACCTTATGGAGAGTAAAACGATTGGTTTTGTGCCGACGATGGGCGCACTTCATGAAGGGCATATCAGTCTTGTAAAAAGGGCAAAACAGGAAAATGATATCACGTTGGTCAGCATCTTTGTAAACCCACTCCAGTTTGGACCCTCAGAAGACTTTGAGAGATATCCAAGAGATATCAAGGGTGATATTGAAAGGCTTGAGAAAGAAAAAGTGGATATAATCTTCCTGCCTGAGACCTCTTCGATATATCCTGAGGGGTTCTTGACCTATGTGGAGGTAAAGGAGATTTCAGAAAGACTCTGTGGTGCATTTAGACCCGGACATTTCAGAGGGGTATCAACAGTCGTAACAAAACTTTTGAATATCGCTAAACCGACAAGGGCGTATTTCGGTCAGAAGGATTTTCAGCAGAGTGTCATTATAAAGCAGCTTGTAAAAGACCTCGATATGGGTATTGATATTGTCATATGCCCAACGATAAGGGAACAAGATGGCCTTGCAATAAGTTCAAGAAATGCCTACCTGAATAAGATACAGAGAAATGCATCAACTGTTATTTACAGATCTCTTAAAGAGGCATCGGATTTAATAAAATCTGGAGTAAGAGATGGAAATAATATCAAGGCCTTAATGCTGGATAGACTTACGAAGGAACCCGAGGTATCATCAATTGATTATGCCGGGGTATATGATTCGAATAACTTAGCAGAGCTCTCCGAGATAAAAGGTGATGTATTGCTCGCTGTGGCTCTGAGGATCGGAAATACAAGACTAATAGATAACATGCTGGTTATAAGTGGCAAATAAAACATGCAGTACCTCACTTGCAAAAAGCCTGTAAGAAAGGGGAATTGAATGCTTCAACGAGTTCATATTCAAATACTGGACAATCCGTTAGAGGAAGTTATCTTCGGTGGAGATGAATTTGAATCATCTGCAGAAAACAGGCAACTTACGGAGGAGCTGAAGAAAGAGTTGAATTATTTCTATCCTTCCGTAGTGTTTGTGGAATATGTAGATCTATTTATGGATGGGGAAGAAGACTTCGGAGAGATACGGGAGCTCTTGAGGTTTGGTGTTATAAATACCCCTATTGTTTTAATAAATGGAGAGCTTAAGGTGCAGGGAAGCATTCCCACATCGGTAATCAAAGAAGAGGTAGAGACCCTGCTTTCTTCCGGGCCGGTGCATTAAAACTAAGAAGTTAAAAGAAAGGATTCTAACTTCTAACTTTTCACTTCTAACCTACTTAATTAATAAATTTTTAAACCTATGGCGGATACAGTATCTTCGCTCTCCGCCTTAGAGGCTGTGTTGCAATGTCATTCTGAGGCCCAAGCCGAAGAATCTCAGTCTTATAAGATAAGATTTCATGAGATTCTTCACGGAGTTTATCCTGAGCCAAAGATCGAGACCCTTCGTTTTACTCAGGTTGACAGGAGCGAAGGGTTCAGAATGACAAATTTACATTCTAAGGTAATTGGCCTCTTAGGCGGACTCAGGCAAAAGAAACCGCTCAGATACTATATCCGCCGTCACGGAATTGGAAATGCTTATAATTTTTATCCACGATTGATTTTACCCAATAATGCATTTACATAATGCAGATGTTGTGAAAAAATTTATTTTTCGATACCTTTGT
>CAZXCW010000153.1:0-6621 GCA_964639385.1 uncultured Nitrospiraceae bacterium | reverse complement strand
CGAAATCCTTCTCTCTGGGGGTAATTTTTTAAAGCATTCTGCAACAGCCTGTTTCGCAGGAATGGCGACTACTATAATTGGCAGTATTGCTTTTCATGGTAATATAAAGTGCAATTATTAAAATGAAAAATTTATCAAATAAGAGAATCCTTGTTACTGGAGGAGCAGGTTTCCTCGGCTCTCATCTCTGTGAGAGGCTTTTGAACAGGGGTCATGAGGTTCTCTGTGTAGATAATTTTTATACAGGCCGTCGTGCAAACATTGCATATTTATTAAATAATCCCTATTTTGAGGTTATGAGACATGACATCTGTTTCCCGTTATATGTAGAAGTTGATGAGATTTATAACTTAGCCTGTCCTGCCTCACCAGTCCATTATCAATTCGACCCTGTGCAGACCGTAAAAACTGCTGTACATGGCTCAATTAATATGCTGGGACTTGCAAAGAGGTTGAAGATAAAGATATTGCAGGCATCAACGAGTGAGGTGTATGGAGATCCTTTTGTCCATCCGCAACCTGAAACCTACTGGGGAAATGTAAACCCTGTTGGACTGAGGTCTTGCTATGATGAAGGGAAACGGTGTGCTGAAACACTCTTTTTTGATTATCACCGTCAGCATAAATTAAAGATAAAGGTTGCAAGGATATTCAATACCTATGGGCCTCGTATGCACCCAAATGATGGAAGGGTTGTGAGTAATTTTATCATGCAGGCACTGAGAGGAGAAGATTTAACAGTGTTCGGCGATGGCAGTCAGAAAAGGAGCTTCTGTTACGTAGATGACATGATAGATGGCTTAATCAAGTTTATGGATAGTCCTGATGATTTTACAGGACCTGTAAATTTAGGAAATCCAGTAGAGTTCTCAATCATTGAACTTGCAAAAAAGGTGGTTGAAGTAACTGGTTCAAAATCAAAGGTGGTCTTTAAACCTTTACCACCCGATGACCCTTCTCAGAGACAACCTGATATAACCTTAGCAAGAGAAAAATTGAATTGGCAACCAACCATTCCTCTTGAAGAAGGAATAAAAAAGACTATCGAATACTTTAAAGAATTGCTGAAGAGCTTGTAACAGGCTTACCAGCTTGCATAGTAACTTGCCTAGCTTACTTCTAATACGAAGGATTAACTTTAAATAAACCAGAAAAACTAAATAAACCAAACGAGACAATCATTTTACGTCTAACGCTTTACAGGTTTATATACTTTTTAGCTGGTCGGCTTGTTCGCTTGTCAGCGTTACAGCTATTAAGTAATTAGATAAAGGAGGTTATTTTGAATGTGCCCGGTAGGTTAAAGCAAAGGAAGGTGAAAGATCTCACTGTAGAAGAATTTAAGAACCTTATACAAGAGAGTATTGCAGAAAATATTAAGGCTTGGAAAGAGACATTTGAAATAATGGCTGATAAAAATCTTATGAGCGAAATTAAAAATGCAGAAAAAGAGCGCATAAAAAAGAAAGATTCTGACTTTATACCATGGGAAAAAGTAAAACGGAATGTATAGGGTTGTATTTTATAAGCAAACAGTCTAATTTTTACAAATAATTATGCTAAGAAGTGACTAACTCAACGGTGTAATTAACCCATGAATCCATTAACTCTCCAAATTCATTAACCCCTTAACTCATAAACTCAATCAGATTGTTCGCCTGAGAGCTTGATAGCCTGTACGTTTATGAAAAAATTCAAAATGAAAATGTGGTGGTTATCCCTGATTTAACCATAATAAATATGACTTGTCCAACTAACAAACCAGGTTGACAATGCCTAAGATTCTTAAGTAAGATTCACTCAGGAGGAGATGACAAAATGAAAAAGCATGAAAGGATTGAAATCAATCCCGATATAATGTTTGGGAAACCTGTTATCAAAGGGACTCGGATTACTGTAGAACTTATTTTACGCAAATTAGCAGGGGGCATGACACCTGAGGAGATCATTAAAGACCATCCTCATTTGAAGCTTGAAGATATTTTAGCTGCTCAGGAATTTGCGGCGGACTATCTGGAGCAAGAAGAAATCATCTTTGCTTCAGGAAGTAAATTGTGAAATTCCTTGCTGATGAATGTTGTGACATAGAATTAGTAACATTATTGCGATCTGAAGGGCATGATGTTTCATATGTGATGGAATTTAAGCCAGGTGCCTTAGATAAAAAGGTGCTTGAAAAGGCTTTTGCTGAAAAGAGAATATTGCTCACTGAAGATAAGGATTTTGGTGAACTTATATATCGTTTAAAGAAACCCGCATATGGTGTAGTTCTCTTACGGTTTGAAGTTCGTGAACGTCACTTTAAATGGCCTCGCTTAAGTGAATTGATAAGTCAACATGGGTCTAAGTTAGAAGGTCATTTTATAATCGTCGATGCTGTAAAATTCCGTTTTCGACCTTTGTAAAACTAACCAAGTACCAAATTAACCCCTAAACTCATAAACTCAATCAGATTGTTCGCCTGAGAGCTTGATAGCCTGTACGCTTATGAAAAAATTCAAAATGAAAATGTGGGGGATCCCTGATTTAACAAACCAAGAAACCAAATCAGCTAAATTAACCAGAAAGACTAAACAAAACAGATAACATTTTCGTTTGCTCGGAAACGTCTCAATTATCACTTCTTACTCTTGAATTTTATAGAAATCGAATCTCCGGTTAACTGGCTCTCTATTGATAGCGAAGCTTAACGATATTATATCAGAAATATTGGATTGATTATGAAATTTTCATTGTTCGATAGAACAGCGCTTAATATAAAACCTTTAGCCTATAGGCAACATGATTTGGATGTTTCAATAATAAGTGAATTGAATACTAAGACAAGTTCAGAGATAGATGGAAGATTTAAAAAAATTGCCAAACACATCATTCATGCAAAACAAAACAACTCTCCAATAATCTTCATAATGGGCGGGCATGTCATCAGAGACGGGGTTCAGAGATACATAATAGATTTAATAGAACGAGGCTATATATCATGTGTTGCGACGAATGGTTCAGGTATGATTCATGATTTTGAGCTTTCACTTATAGGAGCAACGACAGAAAATGTTGCAAAATATATACGAGAAGGACAATTTGGATTGTGGAAAGAAACAGGCATGTTAAATGATATTATCAATGAGGCATACAGAAAAGATAACACTATTGGGATGGGCGAAGTTATTGGTCAGGCTATATACAATGGAGATTTTCCCTATAAGGGGATCAGTTTATTTGCTGCTACTTATAGATTGGATATCCCCATTACAGTCCACGTAGGTATAGGTTATGATATAAACCATGAACATCCCAATTGTGATGGAGCAGCTACCGGAGCCCTTTCATATAATGACTTCTTAAAATTTGTTGTCGTAGTTCAACGACTCGAAAAAGGTGTGGTTATGAATTTTGGTAGTGCTGTTATGGCTCCTGAAGTTTTTTTAAAAGCACTAAGTATGGCAAGGAATATCGCTCATCAACAAGGAAAAGTTATCAAGCATTTCACAACTCTTGTCTGTGACCTTCATACACTTCCTAGCGATTACAGTAAAGAGCCATCCAAGGATAGCCTTGCATACTACTTCAGGCCATGGAAAACCATGTTAGTTAGAACAGTTGCAGATGGTGGAGAAAGTTTCTATATACAAGGCAAGCATACAGATACTATCCCTGAACTCTGGATGGCGATAAATGAAGAAGAAAAAAAAATTATTACATGAAAATCCTTAAACTTAAAGAACTTGCTGAAAAGTTACAGAATCTAAAATCAGAAGGGAAAAAGATAGTTCATTGCCACGGATGTTTTGATCTTATGCATCCTGGACATATAAAGCACTTTCAAGCAGCCAAGAAAATGGGAGACTTTCTTATTGTTACAATTACGCCTGATATCTATGTTGATAAAGGACCAGGCAGACCTGTATTTAATGAGAATTTAAGAGCAGAGAGTATAGCAGCTTTAGAATGTGTTGATTATGTGGCTATTAATAGATGGTCAACTGCTGAGGAAACGTTGAGATTATTAAGACCTGATATCTATGTAAAGGGGCAGGAATTTGAGAGTCTTGAGGATAAAACAGGAAAAATCCAGAAAGAGTTCGAAGTTATACGTGAAATTGGCTCCGAAATAAGGTTCACCTATGAGATTGTATTTTCTTCGACGAAACTACTAAATCAATATTTTAAATAATAAGTTATATATTCGATGAAATTGTCAATAAAGCGTAAGATACTGTTATTGGATGATTTCATCAAAAAGGTTGATGAGCTGAAACTTGCAGGTAAAATTGTTGTTCAAAGTCATGGGATTTTCGACCTCATTCATCCCGGAATTATAAAACATCTAAACACAGCTAAGGAGCAGGGTGACATCCTTATAGTTACAGTTATCAAAGATAAGGATGTAAGGAGAGGACCTGGAAGACCTATTTTCCCTGAGAAATTAAGAATAGAAAATGTTGCCTCTTTGGAACAGGTTGATTATATCTGTCTTGTAGATGATGAAATCCCTTTTGAATGTGTAAGAAAAATTAAACCCGATGTATTTGCAAAGGGTCAGGCATACAAAGAACGCGATCAGAAAGTTCATGAAAAGATATTTCAGGAAGAAAAAGAGTTCTATTTCGGGAAATGCAAGATTTACGAGACAGGGGGATTTTCATTTAGTTCGTCTCAAATAATCAATAATTTCTTAGATATCTACCCTGAAGAAACAAAAAGTTTTTTAAAGAAATTTACAAAAAAATATAGTTTCGATGATATTACAGAAAAAATAAATAGTCTTAAGAAGTTGAAAGTTTTACTTATAGGTGATGGGATTATTGATGAATATCATTATTGTGACACAATGGGTAAATCTCCCAAATCACAGCTTATTGTAAATAAATATATAAATCATGAAGTTTTTGCAGGTGGTATTTTTGCAATCGCAAATCATATTGCAGGACTGTGTAATGAAATTCAATTGGTAACCTTGTTGGGAAGCAATGATACAAAGGAGGAGTTCATTCTTGCCAATCTTAAACCAAATGTTCACACAAAATTCTTTTATAGGGATGATGGACCAACAATTGTAAAGAGAAGATATATTAATCTATATCGAAATCAAAAAATATTTGAGGTTAATTACATAAATGACAGTTTTATTAATGAGACCTATGAATCTAAAATAATCGATTACCTAAAACAGAAAACTGCAGAATTTGATCTTATATTAGTTTCTGATTTTGGGCACGGACTCATAACAAATAAAATGGTTAGAACGGTAGAAAAATTTTCAAAAAAGCTAGCAGTTAATTCACAAACTAATGGAGCTAATGCTGGTTATAACCTGATTACCAAATATCGCAATACACACTTTATTTGCCTGGACGCTCCTGAGGCCCGATTGGCAACACAGGAAAAATATGCTGACATAGAAGATGTTGGGAAAAAACTTTTAAAAAGCATAAATATCAACTGTCTTATCATAACATTGGGCAGTGTAGGTTCTATATGTTTTACAAAAGAAGGCCAGATTAATACAACGCCCGCTTTTTCTACAAAGGTGATAGATATTATTGGAGCTGGTGATGCCTTTTTCGCCTATACAGCGCCCTGTTTTGCTCAAGGAATGCCTGCAGATATGGTTTCTTTTATAGGAAATGCTGTTGGTGCTATAGCTGTCCAGATTGTTGGTAATAAAAAACCTGTAGAAAAATATGAACTTCTCGAATTTGTCCATACACTTTTGAAATAGAAGAGATACCCGATGCAAGAAATTATAAAAAATCATCATAAAAACTTTGTAAACTTATTTGATTCAATAAAGGTTTCCAATAATTATGGAAATAAAATGGATTTTTATCAGGGAATTGAATCTGTATGCAACATTATAAAAAAACAATCTAATATTGGCGGTAAAATATTTTTTATCGGTAATGGTGGAAGTGCTGCTATTGCAAGCCATATGGCTATTGACTTCTGGAAAAATGGGGGGATAATGGCCATGGCTTTTAATGATAGCTCTCTTTTAACTTGTATAAGTAATGACTTTGGGTACAAATATGTTTTTGAGAAACCAATCATTATCTTTGCTCATAAAGATGATATATTATTTGCAATTAGCAGTTCTGGTAAGTCAGAAAATATCCTTAAGGGTGTCGAGGCAGCGCAAGCAAAAGGCTGCAGTGTTATAACTCTTTCCGGTTTTAATGTAAATAATCCATTATGCTCTATGGGGATTTATAATTTTTATGTCCCCTCATATGAGTACGGCCATGTTGAAGTCATTCATCAATATATTTGTCACCACATCTTAGATATAATCATTCAATGTAGAACTCTTGAATTAAAACTGGAGGTTTCATGAAAAAAGTTTTAGTAACCGGTGGTGCGGGTTATGTTGGTGCTGTTTTGGTTCCAAAACTCCTTAACAAAGGGCACCATGTAAAAGTTATCGATTTATTCATTTACGGAGAGGATGTTTTAGATAATGTAAAGAATTACCCTAATCTTATTCAGGTCAAGGGTGACATTAGAAATAGGGAACTTCTTGAAAAGGAAATACCCGGTTATGATACGGTTATTCAACTTGACTGTATCTCCAACGACACAAGCTATGAGCTTGATCCGGCACTCGGTAAATATATTAATTAT
>CAZXCW010000152.1:0-6761 GCA_964639385.1 uncultured Nitrospiraceae bacterium | reverse complement strand
CTCAAATACTATACCCTGCCTACCTCTACAAATATGAATAAAGGTACATTAAGGTATCGAAAAATAAATTTTTTCACAACATCTGCATTACGTAGTGCATTTTACGGGTTAATTGAGAATGATATCTATAAATTATAGGATGATTATTTAGGCTGTTTGTTCGACCTTGTCTCCAGCTTGGCCATTGCCGCATCCAGAAGATAGTATGCCTGCTCAAGATAGTCAAAGGAGCGATGTACCCATCGGCTTCCCCAGTAAAAATTACAGCTCGTCTCGGCGATGAGAATGTGGTCGTATGCCTTTATAATCAGATGACGGATTTCTTCCGGATTGTCAGCAGCATGATGCCGTTTTTCGAAAATCCGCTTTGCCTTCTGGTAATAGGCGCTGGCATTACGCACTTCGTCCCAGCCTTTTTTTTGAAGGAGCGAACCCGTCCACTGCATAAAATCACCACCCCAATGGTGTCCCGTATTCCATGCTCCCTGATAGACCTCTACCTCTTCACTGGGTGGAAATCTCTCTATATATTCGCTAATATGAATGGGGGTAAAACCGAGGGTTCCCTGCCGATATCTATTCAGAATGGTATGGTAAAAATAGCCCCAGAAACCACTTTCTATGTGTGTAGTTCGGAACCATCCTCCATTTTCTCCATCGGTCCACGTGGTTACCAAAGCAGGGAAGCCGCACCATTTTGTCCTTTCGTATATCTCATGCTGAAACCAGCCCGGATCAAGACCCGATTCTTGGGCATTCGAGAGTTCTCGGTCTCGCGGAACCACGATGATCTCTGCTCCATCGTAACGAGCAATGTATGGACGATAGCGCAACTCTTCCCAGCGCATTTCACGCTTGGGTTTGATATACCAGGAGTCAACGAGAACATACCTGTACCCATGGCGTTTCAGCATGGGGATCATCTCCATGCAAAAGCCCATTTCAGGAGGCCAAAACCCTTGAAACCGCTCCCGACCCAGGAGATGCCTGCCGAGGCCGATCCACCATGATGTCTGGGCATCCCAGTCATCTGGCGGAATCAAGGGATAAACGGGATGGTATAAACCGGTTCCAACAAACTCGATGGGCGAATACTTATAACGGTTGAGAAAATCTTCTATATGGACCACATCGTAAAAGGTCTCTCGTATGGCTGGGTCTTCCAACTGTTTCAGGAGGGTACCAGAAAAGCTCATGTGGAGTCTGGCAACATCCTCATATCCTTCTAACATGCGGGTGGGTCTATCGTAACACCACAGAATCTGTCTGGCTTCCCACCTTTCGTTCGAATTATGTAAAGCTAAAAGATTTCCGAGAGGCTGATGCATGTTAAGTCCGAGTGCATGGTAAACTTCGGCCATAAGTTTCTCCTTACGTATTGTAACTTGCCATGTTCAATTCAGATGAAATGATGAAACAAGAACTTTTTTATGACATTAAAAAATAATAACATAAAGTTTGGGGAACTTCAAAAAATCATCGATGGATAAATAGCAAGAAGAATTTACATAAGAGAGTAACATGCCTTTTAACACAAATAATGCAGACATTGTTCAAAAATTTATTTAACTCGATGATTTATTGGGAATATCTTTATTTGTTATATTCACTAAAATATTCCAAAAACCATCAGTTAAGGTACACTAAGGTATCGAAAAGGTATCGAAAAATAAATTTTTTCACAACATCTACATTATATAAATATATAAATGCATTTTTTGGATTAAGGATTGACTGATGAAAGGCGACATGGCTATTCTTTGTCAGACAAATGCTTACAGATAATAAAGTGAAAATCTTACATAAAAATCAGACTTTTGCTGATAGTAAATAATAACTTTTACTTTTATCTTAGAGATGTAGTAATCTTCTATGAAACGACCAAAACCAAAAACAACCAATATGATAAGAAGGATATCATGCGCATAGGAATATTGTGCTGGGAAGCATTGCATTCAATAGCCGTGGGCGGCGTGGCAGCCCACACTACGGAGCTTGCCTCTGCCCTTGAACGGAAAGGACATGAAGTGCATGTCTTTACCAGAATGGCGTATGGTCAGCAGCACTATGAACAGATAGACGGAGTCCACTATCACCGGTGCCAGTTCCGTTTAGACCCCAATTTTATAGAAGAGACCAACGATATGTGCCGTTCATTTGTCCACCATGTCTTCAGAACCGAAGACTACATGGGTAATCACTTTGATGTAGTAAATGCTCATGATTGGTTGGCCGCTAACGCCATGATCTGGATCAAACAGGGCCGCGGACGAAAAGGGGTCCTCACCATGCACTCAACCGAATATGGTCGCTGCGGAAATAATTTTTATGGCGGACGCTCCGCTCAGATCCGCGAGATAGAGAGAGCCGCGACTTACTGGGCAGACAGAGTAATAACAGTATCTGAAGGTCTCAAGAATGAAATCATGTGGATGTACGAAATTCCGTGGTGGAAGGTTTCTGCTGTTTACAATGGGGTAAATCTCCACCATTTCGATGGCTGGCTCGATCCCTTTGAAATAAAAAAACAGTATTGGATAGGACCTATGGACCCGACGGTTCTTTTCTGTGGACGCATGGTCTACCAAAAAGGACCTGATCTTCTTGTTGAAGCAATCCCATACATCCTCAGATTTTATCCTCAGGCTAAATTCATCTTCGCCGGTGACGGAGAGATGCGCACCCAGGTTGAGTGGCGCACACACCAGCTCGGTGTCGCACATGCAACACGGTTTGTTGGCTTCAAAACGGGTTGGGATCTGATCAATCTCTATAAGGCATGTGATGTGGTTTGTGTGCCCAGCCGCAACGAACCTTTCGGCATTGTTATCCTTGAAGCCTGGAGCGCTGGAAAGCCTGTGATCGCATCAAAAAACGGGGGACCCGATGAATTTGTGTGGCACGAGGTAAATGGGCTGAAGATATATCCTCATCCTGAATCAATTGCCTGGGGGTTAGGGACGCTCTTTACAAACTTTGAATGGGCCAGATGGATGGGGCGGAACGGAAGAACAGCCGTCGAGGTTTCTTTTACCTGGGATGCCGTCGCAGACCAGGTCCTTTCTGTCTACTATCATTAAGCGTAAGAGAACAAAAACCCTTCGCAATCTCAAACAAAAACCAAGTTTAACCCACTTAATTCGAGTTAAAAGTAGGTCAATCCTCAGGAAAGATATCTCTCGTAGTGATCAGCACGATACCCTGTCCTGGCCGCAGGCCATAAGAAAAAGGTCTGGGGATATAGTCAAGGGGATATTCTGGTGAGACATCTACGAGGGGTGCTCCTGCCTGCAAGAATTTTTGAATATTTTCAGCATAAAAGTATTGTTTGTTATAGATGTCTTTATTGAGGATGAGCAGGGACTCTTCATGTGTATAAGTGGATGCCTTCCACATAAGCAGAACATTCGGATTATTATTGGGCAGTATATGGGTCAACGCATCCTCCTGAAAGATTATATGTTCTGCCTTGATCTTGTTAACCTTTTTTATGAAAGAGGTTAGATCAATGCCTGTTTCTTCCCAATCTTCTGACCCGGTTTTCACCACATGAAGCTTCTTGCGAAAACCAAATTCGAATCCTATAGGTATCATAACACCCGCTGAAAACAGGGCAGAGAAAAAGTAGCGTTGCTTGAGCCCCTCTATGTTACCTTTTAATTCCTCGCAGAGTCTTACCGTATCGTGACTTTCGGGAAAACTTATGGAAGGGGCGATCTCCCGTGTAAGATGATACTGTTCCATCAACCAGTGACTATAAAAGTCCCACCACCGGGAGCTATTGAATATGTAGTCAAACCCAGCACTTGCTGTATTCCTTGTCTGATCAGGCGGACATCCGAGTGTCTCTGCAAAAAAGAGAAGGTCAGGATATACCTTCCTCGTCTCTCTAATCAGCCTTTCCCACAGGCTTTTTGGAACCTGATAGGCTGCATCACAACGAACTCCTTTAAAACCCAATTCTGCAAGGAACTTTATTATAGAGAAAAAAAATTGGAATAGACCCTCTTTATCTCTTGTATTTCTGATATCGAACTTTGCCAGGTCTTTCCAGACTATCTTTTCCCTGTTCTTATAAGCGAAAGGATGAGCAACATGTCCTTTTGCTTCCCAGAGAAACCATTCAGGATGAGACTTAATCAGGTCCGAGTCAACAGCACAGTGGTTAATCACCAGATCAATCATCATCCGGAGCCCCAATTCTTCAGCTTTCTTGACTACCTCTCTCACCTGTTCCTGCGGAGTTTTCTTGCTTTTCCGGTCAACAAATAGGGGATTGAAAGAGAAATAGTCCACTATCGAGTAAAGGCTTCCTGAATTGCCAGGGCGCTGAATGGGATTAACAAAGACCCAATTAAAAGCTATTTCAGATGCCCTCGACAGATGCTTTTCCCATTCTGTAAATTTTCCCGCCAAAAGAGGGAATAGATTATAGATGATAATCCTTCCCGGCTGTTTCATAGTTTCACCCCTTTCTTACGAAACTACCAATATAAAATTAAGAAATTTTTTGAAAGACTGAAATCAAAAGGTTTCACGTCCATTTATTCACAAAATTGTCCATACAGGGAGTTGCCGATCATGTCGAGAAGCCTTTCGCGGGATTTATTAAGAAGGTTCTCAGGTTGGGGCCATTGCTCAAGAATGATGCACCCTGAAAAGCTACGCTTTTTCAATCGCTCTATAAAACCTTTGATACCCGATGTATCTTTCCCTGAAGGACCGGTGAAAAGAGGCAGGTGACTGTCATAGTCTCCATAATTTTCATGCATGTGGATATGAATGATCGGAACGTGTGGATCGATCAGATCAAAAAACCTGAGGTAGTCGTTACGCGTTGCCGGATAAAGGTTGGCATGTCCGAGATCAACACACATTCCAACACATATATTACCCGTATTACCCGCGGGAAATATATTTCGAAGATGTCTAAACAGCTCATTGAAATCTTCGGGGCCCGTCTCAGGTGTATTTTCGATAGAGAGCTTGATCCTTGCTTTTGCAAGACTTTTCACCAAAGGCGTAATAGCCTCCACATAGGGTGCAATGTCCGTATCGTTATAAAGATGAATATTGAAAAGTGATGCGCCAATATCCTGTGCGAAGTCAATGGATTTGAATAAAACTTCACGGTCTTCGGCTTTTAAAGGGTTTGCATCCCATGGAGCATGAACTGATAGGTTGATATCATGAGCGAAAGCAGTATCCCTGATGAGTGCACGCAACTCCTTAGATATATCATTTTCTGTCCACCGCCCCTCTGATCTTCTTTTATAGAAAAACCACTCAAAGGCATCGAAACCATTAGCTACTGCATATTCGAAGGGCTGTGTTACAGACAGAGCTGCGAGAGAGGTCTGATTCCCGATTCGGATATTTACTGTATCATTCAATTTTCTATTCCCACCTGAGGACGTGTCTGCACCACATAATATTGGCCTCTCGAATAGGCGCCTTCGATATCCTGAGGAGTCCCCAGTACGTTTTCAATGATTGCCCCGATATTGGCGATGGTGATCAGAAGGTCACTTCTGAAACGATTATCTCTCGCGAGCAAATCTGCTGTGTAATCCAGGGGAACCTGGTGTGGCGGTGGCAGCATGAAACTGTCGTAAAGGCCTGCGCCTGCATAACCTGCCAGATCCTCTCCATTCGAATCAGAACGAAAGATCAAGCCGGTGCCGAACACACCAACACCTTTGCTTGGGAAGGAGAGGAGTTTTATTTCTTGTTTTCCTTTTCTGCAGGTGAAACTGAGAGCCTTTCCCGGGTAGTTCCCTGCCAATGTTTCCCCAAGACCAAGTACGACCTCGGCATATACTTCACCCCTATCGAGGGTAAAGGGGTTGATAGTGTGGATCACAAAACTGTAATCTGCTTCAACCACTCGCTGAATAAGGACTGACATGACAAGATCATCATCGGAAATACCATTTGCCCTGCGGCTCAGATATGCCCTTTCATTCCACTTAGAACTCCATACGCGTTTGATACATGTCCATGTTTCCTCCCAATTTAAAGGTCTGGAAAGTTCTGATTTCTCCATTATCTTGTAAATAGAAGAAGTCAGTTCATCCGTTGCCTTAAGGTCCAGGATGGTCTTGCGGAGTTTAGCGAGTATCTCTTCGGTTTCTTTTTTACCCTCGTCTATCCATTGGGTTAGTTCTCGGTATCTCTCTGCCACCCCCTTATTGTTCTCTTCTGCAATTACTTTTTCGAAAACCCCAAAAGGCAAGGCTACTGAAGGAGGAAGAACTATCCACTCGAGTAGCTTTCCCTTTATACGTCTCAGATTACTGGATTTATATCCAACATTCCTCTCAGTGAAATCATTCATTGATAAAGCATAGACAGTAAAACCTGGTCTGGATATGGGTGCACGGACAGGGATAGTCCGCCGGGGTATAATTCCTATATCCTCACGACTTTCTTCACTGACCACCTCCCCGGTTGCACTCACACTAAGCTTGAGCATGTGGCCTCTTAAGGACTTCATACGTCCAATCAATTCAGGATCATAACAAGTGGCAAAAAGGATGCCTGCATTTCTGGCGCGAATTGCCAGGTGAGATAAACTGTCGATTGTGACCGGCGTGATGATTGCAACTACTCCCTGCGGAATTTCCTCGTCCCCGCCAATACTATCGGCAACTATGACCGTAGGGCGAACGAGACTTTTGCCCTGAATAGACTTCAGGGCATCCACTACCTCTACCTGCCCAATTCCTCTGCCACGGCTAATCAACTGCCAATTTCCGATG
>CAZXCW010000151.1:0-6803 GCA_964639385.1 uncultured Nitrospiraceae bacterium | reverse complement strand
CACGTAGATTTAACAATGCCTGGATCACCTCCAACGAGGATTACTGAACCTGTGACCACACCGCCCCCCAGAACCCTATCAAGTTCTTTTATCCTTGTTAAAGCCCTCTGTTCGTTGCCTGTTTTGATGGAACTCAGGAATTGAGGTTCTGCTTTGCGAAAATGAGCCGGGATAGAAACTCGCTGGGGAACAGTCTCTTTTCTTTCTTCAACAAGGGTATTCCATTCACCGCAGTCCGGGCACTTACCGAGCCACTTAGGGCTTGTATAACCGCATGACTGACACTGATAGAAAGTCTTTACCTTGGGCATATCAATTTGCCTCTTGAGCCTTTTTCTTTGACTTTAATTATAGCAGAAGTAAGTAATCAGTCACCCTACCGAAGCGCCAGAATGAATAGCCCTGTGGCAAAACCGCAGGGAATAACGCATTTGACCCAGAGAATGCAGATATTGCTGTCATGCTCCTTTGCTATTCTGGAGAAAATATGGTATAAAAGTTCAAAACAAAGGGGAGGCCAGAATGAATATCTACGTAGGCAATCTATCGCGCGAGGTCACTGAAGAGGACCTGAGACAGGTTTTTGAGGCTTTCGGAAAGGTCGAATCCATTAATATTATTAAGGACAGGTTTAGTGGCGAACCAAAAGGATTCGGATTCGTTGAGATGCCCGCCAAAGCTGAGGCCCAGTCTGCAATCAATGGTATGAACGGCAAGGAGCTGAAGGGTCGAACACTTACTGTTAATGAGGCCCGTCCACGCTCTGAAGGCCGTCGAGGTGGAAAACGAGGTGGTGGTGGGCGCCGCTTTTAGTAAGCGGCGTTTGGATTAATAAATTTACAGTATAACTACGTCTAACATATTATTATTATCTTTATCATCAATAGGGAAGATGCCTGTATTTTTTAGTTGCATTATTTGGATTAATGGAGAAGAAGAGTCATGAGAATCTCGTTTATTGAAGCAAAGTCACCCAGCGCCAACATTTTCAGCAAGTTTCCAATTCCGAGGCTTGGTGCAATCCTGCTCTCCACAATTTTGAAAGAACAGGGCCATGAGGCAAAGGTTTTTATTGAGGATATTGCTGCTCCTGATTGGTCATATATTGAAAACTCTGATATTGTCTGTATCTCCACCATTACCTCCACTTCTAAAAGGGCATATAGAATTGCAGATAGATGCAGGCAAAAGGGAATCCCTGTTGTCATGGGAGGCGCTCATCCATCCTTCCTTCCAGAGGAGGCAATGGAACACGCTGATTATGTGGTACGAGGAGAAGGCGATTTGACACTGCCAGAACTAGTTAGTTATTTCAGGAAAGGGATTCCGGATATCACTTCAATAAAAGGCCTCAGTTACAGAAACAATGATAGTGTTATAAATAATCCCCCGAGGCCCCTTATTGAAGACCTTGATTCATTTCCCTTACCTGACTTTGGACTTGTTTCCCATTGGCAGCCCTCTAATATCTATCCTATTTCAACATCAAGGGGATGCCCCTTTAATTGCAAATTCTGTTCTGTAATCCAAATGTTTGGAAGAAAATACAGGTTTAAATCCGTCGAAACCCTGCTGAAGGAATTAAAACATATTCATTCTTTTTCTAAGGGCAGCAAGTTTTTTGTTGATGACAATTTTACCGCAAACAAGAATCGGACAAAAGAGTTACTTAGGGCGATGATCGCTGAACATATAACTTTTAAGTGGTCTGCTCAGGTAAGGACAGATGTGGCAAAAGATGAAGAACTTTTACGCCTTATGGCAGATTCAGGCTGTGATACCTTGCACATTGGATTTGAATCAGTAAACCCGAAAACTCTTGAGGCATATAACAAAAAACAGAATATCGACGAGATCATACACTGCATTAGAATGGTAAAAAACCATGGAATAGAAATCCACGGGATGTTTGTGTTTGGTGCAGATACAGATACGGTAGATACCCTCAAGAAAACAGCAGACTTTGCCATAAAGCTAAATATTGACACTATACAATTTTTAATGCTTACTCCTCTGCCGGGCACGCCATTCTTTTATGAGATGAAAGAATCAGACAGGCTTCTCCATACCGACTGGAGCAAATATGATGGACATCATGTTTGCTATAAACCTCTCCTCATGAGCCCGCAGACTCTCCATATTGAAAGTCTCAAGGCTATGGGCCGTTTTTATTCATGGAAATATATATTCAAGCACCTTAACCATTTTGATTTTTTCCATGTGGCGATTGGGTTGTATGGGAAAAGGGCTATAAAAAGGGCTCTTGATGAAGCTATGGATTATCTCAGTTCAATAGGTGAGCTTAGAGAACCCTACCTCCTGGACGTTAGTTAGAATTTACCCGTTAGAAAGCCTCCTATTTATGGCGGAGATGAAAAAGGTAAATCTTAATTCCTCATAGAAAATACGGATACTGCAAAAGTAATGCAATCAACTTAACCCAAAAAAATGTATTTACATAATGCAGATGTTGTGAAAAAATTTATTTTTCGATACCTTAGTGTACCTTTAACTGATGGTTATTGGAATATTTTTATGGATATAACGAATAAAGATATTCCCAATAAATCATCGAGTTAAATAAATTTTTGAACAATGTCTGCATTATGTGGGTTAGAACCTGGGTAAGGCTTGCAGAGAATATGAAGATGAAATAAAATATTGGAAGACCCAGATAGAAAAGTCTGCAACGGAAGTTTTTGGAAATCTGAGAATCTGAGAAAATTTTCCTAAGAGGCACTCTGAGGAGGTACTATGATAGTAAGAAAAATTTATGCACATGTGTTGTCATGGGTAATTATTGTGATGCTCATGATACCACCCGGAATAATGGCTCAGGATTCCGGACAGACAGAGCAACCTGCCAAGTTCAGCAAAGAAGAACTGGCACAGATGCTTGCACCGATCGCCTTGTATCCCGATTCACTTATAGCCCAGATACTGATGGCATCGACATATCCGATTGAAGTGGTCGATGCTGAACGGTGGATAAGGAGTAACAAAAGCCTTAAAGGCGATGAGCTTGACAAAGCACTGCAAGAAAAGACATGGGATTCAAGCGTGAAATCACTCTGTCATTTTCCCGATGTCCTTTATGCAATGAGCGAGAAGCTTGACCAGACTACAAAACTGGGAGACGCCTTTCTCAGTCAGCAGGATGATGTCATGAATACCATACAGGAATTGCGCAGGAAAGCAGAGGAGCAGGGAAATCTCAAGACAACAAAGGAACAGAAGGTCATCGTTGAGAAAGATGTTATCAATATCGAACCAGCAAACCCGGACCTCATTTACGTACCAGTATATGATCCGCTCTATGTATATGGTCCGTGGTGGTACCCTGCCTATCCGCCGTACTATTGGTATTATCCGCCCGGTCCGGTTATAGCCGGCGGAGTTATCTGGTTTGGTTTGGGTATTTTTGTTGGTCTTGGCATATCCTCATGGTGCTGGTTTGACTGGCATCACCACCGCATCGATATAGACCTGCACAGGACCGGACGGTTCAATAGGTTTGACAGAGGCAGATGGGATTTCAACAGGCATTTCTGGCAACATGAGCCGTACCATAGAAGAGGGGTTGCATATAGAGATAGGACCACGAGTCAGCGTTTCGGACAGCCGCCTTCACGCACATTTAGGATAAGCCCAGGGGCTCGCGGTTATGAAGGCCGAGGTCCTGGAAGACAGACCAGGGAACCCTCGGGCGGCACCATTGAAAGACGGGGAGGCCCTGGTACGCCCCGTGGTATGCCCGGTGGAAAGATCGAACGTGAAAGAGTGCAGAGACCTTCAATAACCCAGAGACCCCCAACCCGCGGCAATGCCTTCAGCGGCATCGGTGACGGGAATTTTGAACGCAGGGCAAGCGAGCGCGGGTTCACAAGCCGTCAGAGCGGTGGATTCCGTGGAACTGGAGGATTTAGAGGCGGTGGATTCCATGGTGGCGGATTCCGGAGGTAAGTTGGCAGTAACATCCATCATGAAATCAATATGTTTAATCAAAGCAGAAAAGTGGATTATAGATGCGTAAGGGAGGAAAAGAATGAATATATTTACATGGTATAAAAAGAGGTGCCCAGTCTGTCTCACCGCGCTGGCAGGCATCATCGCTGCCACTATACTGTTGAGCGGAACCTTTTCACCTTCGTTTGCCAAAGGCATACGGCAGAAGAGGTTTGCCTCACCTGAAGAAGCTGTGCAGGCCCTCGTCGCTGCAGTCAAGGCAGATGATAAAAAAGAAATGCTGGCTATTTTGGGCCCAGGAGGCAAAGAATTGATATCTTCTGGAGATGAGGTAGCAGATAAGGCAGGACGTGAAAGATTCGTCAAAGCTTATGACGAGATGAACAAGCTTGAGAAGGAATCTGCCAACAAAGCAGTCCTTCACATAGGCAAAGATGACTGGCCTTTGCCAATACCGATTGTGAAGAAAAATAATACATGGGTTTTTGATACAAAGGCGGGAAAAGAAGAGATGCTGAATCGGAGAATAGGCAGAAACGAGTTGAATGTCATAGAGGTTCTTCATGCCTATGTAGATGGCCAGCGTGAATTTGCAAGCAAGAATTGCAAGGGCAGCGGGATGGTAGAATTTGCACAAAAATTTATCAGTACAAAAGGAAAACACGATGGGCTCTACTGGGAGTCAAAAGAAGGTGAAGAAATGAGCCCCCTGGGCCCTCTTGTTGCACAGGCAGCAAAGGAAGGATACGCCAAGAAAAATGAGGGTATTACCCTTTCGCCTTTCCACGGGTATTATTACAAAATCCTGAAGGGACAAGGAAAGCACGCTACAGGAGGCGCATATGACTATGTGGTCAAGGGAAAGATGATCCTCGGATTTGCTCTTGTCGCTTACCCTGCACAGTATGGGAACTCTGGTGTCATGTCCTTTATGATAAACCAGGAGGGGATTATTTATGAAAAGAATCTTGGCAAGAATACAGGGCGTGTAGCAAATGCCATGAAGAAGTTTGATCCGGACAAGACCTGGAAGAAGGTCGAAGAAACAGCAAAATAGCTCTAACCCAGTTAATTCATAAATTTTTAAGACGATGACGAATATAATATTTTCGCTCATTCTTGGCTCGATATACATCGAGCCTCCGAGGTAAATTCTTTCTTCGAAAGAATTTAAAGCCGCTCAAATACTACATCCGTCATCGATTTTTAGAACAATGCAGGCTAAAAGCCTACTTATGCCAGATTATCTGGAAAAGGAGCATTATATTCAAAAAAGAGACTATAGAAGCAATAATCCACAGGGATAATTTATTACTTTTACTATTGGAAAATTTACCCATGACTCTGGAAGAAGAAGTTAGGAATATAAGTATGAAAATAGTCCAGGGGAGTTGAATACTTAAAGCAATCTGGCTCCAGATGAGACTCCGGAAAGGATCTCCAATAAAGAAAATAATAAGAAGACCACCTAAAATAGTCATCATTATACCTGTTCGTGAGTGATTATCAGAAATATCAAAAGGCTCCTGGAAAATCCCCGCATAAATGCTTCCGCCAGCCATTGCCGCTGTGATTGATGAAGAGAAACCTGCACAAATCAGCGCAAGAGCAAAAATAATTGCTGAAGCATTTCCAGCAAGCGGCTTAAGTGTTGCTTCTGCCTGTGAAAGTTTTGCAACAATTATCCCATTGGAATAAAAAACAGATGCAGCTATAATTATTATTGCACTATTTATCGCCCATCCCACAATCATTGCAAAGAGTGTGTCTGTAAATTCAAACTTCAATTGCCTCTTAATTATATCTTCACCTTGAAGATTCCATTGCCGGCTCTGGATGATTTCAGAATGCAAGAACAAGTTATGAGGCATTACCACAGCCCCAAGAACGCTCATAATAATTGGAATAGAGCCTGATGGAAAAGAAGGTGTAAAGCAGCTCTTAAAAGCTTCATGCCACTGGAATTCTACAAGAATTAATTCAATAATGAACGAAATCCCTATAAGTGAAACAAAACCGATAATCCATTTTTCTAATTTTCTATAACTGTTGGAAAGAAGCATCCAGATGACTAATACAGACGTAAGAACTGAGCCGATAATAAGAGGTATCCCAAACAACATATTTAGGCCTATAGCAGCCCCAAGAACCTCTGCTAAGGCTGTTGATATAGCTGCTAATACTGCGCTGACTAAAAATATCCTGCTAACCCATTTACCTAAGAATTTTGTAGAAGCCTCTGAAAGGCAAAGGCCGGTAACAATACCTAAATGTGCAGCATTATGCTGTAAAAATATGAGCATTATAGTAGAGAGTGTGACCATCCAGAGAAGATTGTAACCATAGATAGATCCAGCAGCCACATTTGCAGCCCAATTACCCGGGTCTATGAATCCCACAGTTACAAGAAATCCAGGGCCTATATATTTGATTATTTCTAAGGCTCCTAATTTAGCAGTATGTTGAGCAACAGATTTTTCGCTGTGCATAGGTCTATTTTATCTGAAATGAAAAAGAAGTAATTCAATAAAGGTCGATGTAAACTGCAATCAATGAAAAATATTTGACATGTGCATCAAAGGATGGAAAAAATAGAAAATCGAAGTCTACGATCCTGGAAAGGCAAGACTGCAACTTCTACATAGGAAGTTCGCTTACGTAAAATTTTCCATTCCTGCTTAGTAATCACAATAACAAACGTGTTTATTGAAGCCAAAAATTATGTTTGTTTCCTCAGAAAATTATCACCCCTGATGATCTCGATACAGAGCAAAGCGTCACACAGAAAGAGAGAGTCAGTGCGACCTAACTCGAAACAGAGCCCGTGCAAATATAAT
>CAZXCW010000150.1:0-6874 GCA_964639385.1 uncultured Nitrospiraceae bacterium | reverse complement strand
ACTTTTAATTCGTAAATTCGATAAAAACGGTTCACTTTTAATTCGTAAATGACATCAGGAAATATTTTTCTTGACAAATGATGGATTTTTATTGTTTCCTTTAGAAGTTTAGAAAGGGGGGGAAATATGCCCTTCTCAGAAAAGCGTAAATATGAGAGAAAACCATATGTTAAACCCTTAAAATACTATTTAACAACCTCACATATGGATAAATTAGAATTAAAGGAAACTGAATATGAAGGGGTTGCTGTTGACATCTGCGAGGGGGGCATTGGATTGATAACGGCCTATCCACTCAATGAAGGTGATATTTTATTCTTTAAAGATGAGATAAAGGTAAATAATTTTATAGCAACTTCTGGTGTTGTAAAATGGTTACAAAGACTTGCAGATACTTCATATCGTTTAGGGTTAGAGTTTTCCGATGTTCGTTTACACCCGGGGGATCACTGATTAATCTTATAGTGAAAAACTGATGACGTGGCAGAAATAATTTTAGATTTGATAGATAATTTAAGATGTAAATAAGTGGCAAATGAGAAAGAATTAATAGGGTGAGATTCAATATCTCACCCGTTTATTGCATATTACAACCAATTAAAACTATCTTCATTACCATCCCCTTGCAGGACATGGATATTCCAATGGGGTAAAGGAAGAACATTAAGATGAACCTGTTTATCCGTTGGGCCATCACAAGTTTCTCACTCTTCGTGGCCGCATGGCTTGTACCAGGCATACGCATAGAGGGAAATGCCTGGGCTGTCTATGCAGTGATGGCAGTTATCCTGGGGCTTATTAATGCAGTTGTTCGTCCAGTACTCAAGCTGCTGTCCTTACCATTTATCATCTTGACACTTGGCGTGTTTCTCTTGGTCATCAACGGAATCACCTTATGGCTGGCTTCCGCTATTGCTGTTCACTGGTTCCATGTAGGCTTTTATGTGGACGGCTTCTGGTCAGCGTTTCTGGGCGCTTTCATTGTCAGCATAGTCTCTCTCATACTTTCTGCATTGTTCAGAAGAGAGGAAGGTGCGAGTTTTTGCTAATAAAAAACCCTGAATAGCAAAAAAGTAATTCCAGATCCCAGGATACCACCGACAACTACTTCTAAAGGAGTATGGGCTTTGACTGCCACTCTGCTCTGCGCAAGGAGAAAGGCGAGGGTAAAGCATAATAATGATGCGTTGAAACTTTCTGTAATATAGGTAACAGCTACCCAGAATGAAAATGCTATTGCAGCATGACCACTGGGCATACCTCCCCGCAAAGGGTGTCCTTTCCCAACATATGCCTTGATTACCACGATAGATATTAAAACGAGAATAGTCGAAATTAATGCAACTTCTTCTTTTGAGTGTTTTGATATATGTATGCCTGTCTTAAATATTTTTTCAAGGTACGGATAAAGCACGATATAACCCACAACTACTGCACCAAAGGCAGTGATAAAAACAGCACCTGCTGCAATATCCTTTGCAATTCTTGCCTGTTCGCTGAATTCTGGCGAAAGCAAGTCCACCACATATTCAACAGCGGTGTTCATCATCTCTGAAAGCAGCACAAGGACAACAGCGATAGATATAATCAGGAAATCTGTCCTGTCTATACCGAGGATATAGGTGATTATTAAAATTAATGCGGCAGCAAAGAGATGATACCTCAAATGCCTCTGAGTTCTTGCCGTATGAAGGATTCCTTCTATTGCATTATTTGTACTCTCTATGAATTTTCTTAAGGGCAAATCATCCTGCCAGATATTTATTAATAAAAATTATAACAATTTTCGAAATTGACTGTGATATCATTATTCCATGAAAGCATTATGGAAAGGTAATATAAGTTTCGCCCTTGTCAATATACCCGTGAAGCTTTATGGTGCATCCCATAAAAAGGATTTAGATTTCCATCTCCTTCATAAGAAATGCTCAACGCCATTACATTATGAAAGGTACTGCCCAACCTGTAAGGCTGATGTGGTCTGGGAGGATACGGTTCACGGTTATGAATACGAGAAGGATAAATACGTTGTTGTAACAGATGAAGAGATTGAACATATCCCCATAAAGACTTCAAAAAGTATCGATGTTCTGAGATTCATAGATGGAAAGGAGATAGAGTCAATTTATTATGACAAGTCATATTACCTTGAGCCCGATGAAGGAGGGGAGAGGGCATATGCCCTGTTAAGAGAGACCATGAAAGAGGCCGGGAAAATAGCCCTTGCAAAGATTACTTTCAAAAACAGAGAACACATAGCTGTTATAAGGGTATATCACGATGCACTCCTGCTACAGACTCTTCTTTACAGTGAGGACATCGTAAAACCGGAGACTTTTAATATTCCCAAAAAGATAACTCTGGATGATAAAGAACTTGCCCTCGCAACGGAACTCGTAAAACACTCCCTCGGTAAGTTTAATATCAATTCCTATCATGATGAATTCAGGGATTCTCTCATGGAGTTGATCAAGGCAAAGATAGCCGGCAAGGAGATAAGGGTTGCACCAAGGAAGGAAGCAGAAAAGGTTATCAGCCTCATGGATGCCCTCAAGAAGAGCCTTTCAAAAGGCATAAAGAAAAAAGCTGTCTGAAACTTTTAGCCGATATATATCTCCCATTCTGTCAATCTTTTAGTTGTTGGATGAAGTTGCCATCAATTTACCTTTGGAGCACCTTAACAAACTCATTCAAGACTCTTTGCGCTTCCGGGCCAAGTGGGTCACTCCATTCCTTTCGGTCATCTTCTCCAGCATGATTGATGATGCAATCGGTGTAGTAACGTGCATTTTGCATTTCTAAGAACGCAGAACGTGCCCGCTCTTCTATTTTATGAGGAGGATCTTCCCTACGCCGCTCAAGTTTAACCTTCATCACCTCATAGACAACCTGCTCAGGTGGTTTGTTACTTTGCCTTGTCATTTCTTCTATTTCCTCGTCAGAAAGGGGAAGTAAGAACACACTCCTTACCTCAACATCCAATTCTGATTGACCCTTTGCCCAATCCATTAACGATTTACCAAGTGTGTGAAAGACTTCAGCCAGAACAAGGTCGTATCCTTCCAGAAGTTCATGTACCTGTATCATGTCTATGGCTTGAATATCGGATCGAACATTGGCAACAATAAATCGGCTTCGATCAAGCTGCTCAAAGAGACCACGGGGTAGAAAGTAAAAATCTATGCCGTGGACCTCGTAAGTGTTTGTATTACCCCTTAGCCTTGGCATTCGACTATTACAGAGAACTAATTCTGCAAATTTGATTTCGGGATAATACCTTCGGAGTGTTTTCCGCAAGGGCCCCTTGCCAACACAGGATGGCCCAGACAACACAACAAGTTTTTTCTTCATGGCTTCCACCTTCTGTTGTTACATGTTAAAAAATATCCGGTTTATCACTGGCAATGCCGTCAACGCCTTTGGCGATATATTCTTCAACTTCCTGCTTTGTATTTATTGTCCAGACAATTACCTTGAGATTATTTTTGTGAGCATCTTCAACATTTTTGGTATGGGTAAATCTATAGAGAGGAATGAGATACTGGGCATTCAGCCTTAAAGCAGCAGCGACTGAATTTTTATATTTTGCATAAACTAAACCTGTTTCAATTGTTTTATCAAATTTTCTGATATTTATAAGTGTCTCTTCATGGAAAGAGATGATAACTGCTCTGTCTTTTAATTTTTCTTTTTTGACAACCTCTAAAACCTTTTTCTCATATCCAACCTCTTTTAATTCTATGAGAATTTTTTCTACTTTTCTATCTATGAATTCCAAAGCTTCCTCAAGAGTTGGAATTTTGTTTTCAGTTAATTGTTTTAAATCTTTTAATGTTACCTGGCTTACCAGGACATCCTTGCCAAAAATTTTCTTTAAATTATCATCATGCATAACAACCAATTTTCTATCCTTCGATTGTCGCACATCCAATTCAATGGCATTGGCACCTGATTTAATGGCCTTATTAAAACTTTCCAAAGTATTCTCAATCTCATATGCCCTTGCCCCGCGATGCCCGACCTTTAAAAACATTGTCCCTTTTCTCCTGTAACTATTTTATATTTTAGACTATATTACTGGCTTATAGGGTATTTTTAAAATACATTTTGAAGGTCTAATCATTATTTATTTTATCCGTTTATACTATACGATACGCGTTTATCAGTCACAGAAGAAGCATTTATTGTTTTTAGAGGTATAAGGAAGAATAGTTTTTGCTATTAACAGAAAGGAGAGAAAAAGGTCTTAACATCTGTCAAGAATTGTTTTAATATGTAGCCAAGCGGCTGATTAATACTCATATAATTTTAAGGAGGATCACATGAAGATATTAAAGGTAGTAACGATTGTGACTGTGCTGCTTTTAGTGCCGTCTTATGCCATCTCTTCAAATCTTGGCTACATGCACATAACTCTCATCGAGGGTGACGTTCAGATAAAGACGCCAGAGGCGGGAGACTGGGGTCTCGCCTCGATAAACGGACCGCTCGCCGAGGGTGATCAAGTTTGGGTTCCTCAGGGTGGTAGGGTCGAGCTCCAGCTGAACACAGGGACTTATATCAGACTCGATCAGGACTCGGCTCTCCAGATACTTTCGATGGATAAGGATTCTTCGCAGTTTTATCTTTCGCAGGGGTATGCGTATATTTTTTATGATGCTCCGAGGGGCGGAGTTATACAGGTCGATACTCCCGATGCGTCAACCCACGCTTTCGATAGAGCTATTTTCAGAATAGACATGTCGGACCAATATACAGATGTGGCGGTCTACAAGGGATACGTTGAAACGGAGAACAAGATAGGAAAGACAAGGATAAATGCAGGAGAGATGTTGTCTCTCGGAGAGGATACGGACGGAGAGGTTGCACCGATAGGTTCGCCTGATGAGTGGGAAGGCTGGAACAAGGCGAGGAACGACAAGATCTTCGCAAGAAAGGACAGCGGTTCCCATTATCTACCTGTCGAACTCAGAGCGTATTCTTCCGATCTTGACAGTAGCGGGAGATGGGTACAAGTTCCTGATTACGGGTATGTCTGGACACCGACTGTCTTTGTTGGAGCAGGTTGGGCACCTTACAGCGAAGGCAGATGGATATGGATGGGCGGTGAATACGTCTGGGTGGCCTACGAGCCCTGGGGATGGGCGCCATACCACTATGGCAGGTGGGCCTTTGTGGCGAGTGTGGGCTGGTGCTGGGTGCCGCCTGTTGCAGGTGCGGTTTACTGGGGGCCGGGGTACGTCGGCTGGGTCACGACGCCAGATTATGTGGCATGGGTTCCTCTGGCTCCAGGAGAAACATATTACGGCCGCGGATATTATGGCCCGCACAGCGTAAACATAACAAATGTAAATATTAACCAGATCAACGTTACAAAAGTATATAAGAATGTGTATGTCAACAACGGGGTAACAATTGTCAACCGCAATACCTTTGCTACAGCTTCGCCCAAGATTGTTCATGTAAACCGGAACATCATACGACAGAAGATATTTGCAAAAAATAATATAAGTGTCGGCACACCGGCAATAAGACCTACGAAGGCGAGTTATTTTGCGTCGGCTAAACCAATTCCGATGGCCAAGCTGCCACCACAGCCTATCAGGAACCTACAGGTGAAAGAATTAAAACGGTCACGCCCATTTATGAAGGAACCTGATAAGTCTGTTCTGAACCCTGGAGCAAGGTCTAAAGCACTGCCGGTCAGTACTGTTACTATGCCGAGAACACCTGGTAAGGGAAAACCCATGATACAGTCTGTGCGGCCCGGAGAGAAAGGAAAGCCTGGGGTGCTCTTTGGCCCCGGACCGAAGGGCGAAAGACTTCAGGTCAAGTCGCCTAAGAAAAAACCTGCCAGGCCTGAAGGTGGCCCTCAATCGAGAGGCATGAGGCAGCAGGTAAAGCCTGAGAAGAGACCTGCGGGCACTGAGGGCGGTGGTCCTGCACGGAGAGGTGGGAGACCGCAAGTTAAGCCCGCAGAGAAAAAGAAAGGGAAACCTGGAGTAGCTGAAGGTGGTCTTGGACAGAGAGGCGCGAAGAAACTTGCCGAGCCTGCTAAGGGTAATCAGAAAAAAAAGACGGAAGAGCCCGAGATCAAGTGAGAGAGGTCTGCGAGGGAGAGAAATACGAGAGGAGATATTGATGCAAAAGGCATAACAAGACGTCCTTCAAATTCACTCTTTGTAAATGGCATTGAGAAAAATGGAGTGATACCTTTGGGTTGGAAGACGCACTGTACCGTATAGCGGTGCCGAAGCAATAATCCTTCCTGTACTACTCGATTCTAAAAATTGATAAAATATAGTAGATTATAACCAGTAATCTATAGGTGGGATATCCGAAACAGGTTCGGATATCATCCCCAATTCGGACAAAAAGCGAAATAGAGGTGCGTTTGTGAACGAGTTAGGCGAAAGCCACTAAAGAAGAGGTGCGCATGAAAGGTCATTTAATCACGTGTTTAAGCAGCAACGATCTCGAAGATTTTGATAGCAATGGATACGTTGGTCTTGGCCCATTCTATCCTCGCTCAGACAGTACCCGCCGCCAAGTTGGAGCACGTCTTAGGATTCTGTGGGATGTAATCGCCGATCTAAAAAGGGTCCAGCCAGGAGATATCTGTTTTCTTCACACAGAGGGCTACATATATGGCCCGTATGTCTTTCGGTCTGGTTTCTTGGAATCCCGAGCTTTACCAAATATTCTCCGTTCGCCCAACACTACGTTAGACAACTGGTGGGATCATCGTAATGAATTTGATGGCCTATATACCGAAGGATATGGATACGTTGCATCGATTGATAAACCACGTGGATGCAATACTAGTGCTTTGTAAACTTAATTCTTAATAGTCTCATAGAATCTGTTCAATTTA
>CAZXCW010000149.1:0-6965 GCA_964639385.1 uncultured Nitrospiraceae bacterium | reverse complement strand
AAAATAAATTTTTTCACAACATCTGCATTATGTAAATGCATTTTTTGATTAATCGTAGTGAGCTAATGAAAGGCACTAAATTATCAAAACTTGTAAGAATACTTAAAAACATGCATAGTGCTGTTCTTGCCTATTCGGGCGGAGTTGACAGCACACTTCTTCTTAAGGCACTGCAGATTTCTGACATAAGGACCCTTGCCGTGACTGCTATTTCAGAAAAAACTCCACAAAATGATTTGCTGGTGGCGAAGAAGCTTGCAGCAGAATTGGGTATAGAACATAGAATTATAGAAACAGATGAGCTCTCGATGGAAGAATTTGTGAATAATACTCCAGAGAGGTGTTTTTTCTGCAAAGATGAGCTCTTTCGGAAACTCTCTGACATAGCCAGATCGGAAGGATACATGTTTTTGCTTGATGGAAGTAATCAGGATGACCTCTCGGATTATAGACCCGGTCTGAGAGCAGCAACAAAATATAATGTGAGGAGTCCATTAGTTGAAGCAAGTCTTTCGAAAAAAGAGATTAGAGAAATATCGAGACAACTTGGTCTTTCGACTTGGGACAGGTCGGCTTCTCCATGTCTTTCATCGAGGTTTCCTTATGGCCAGAGAATAACAAAAGATGCCTTAAAAAGGGTTGAAAAGGCAGAGAAGTTCCTAAGGGAAATTGGATTTCATAATGTGAGGGTTAGAGACCATGATGGGGTTGCAAGGATAGAAGTTGGAGAGGAGGAAATTGATTTGGTATCGGCACCCAAATGGAGAAAGCTTATTTCTGAAAAATTAAAATCTTTTGGGTATAAGTTCATATCTCTTGACCTCGATGGCTACAGAATGGGAAGTATGAACAGGATAATTGAGAGGGCTGGGCCAACGGCTAAACTTCGTTAATATTAAAAATGCCCTTTCGCTAAGTGAACAATAAAATTAGGTAGGTCTAAAGTCTCTCACCGGAGCTTTCTAAGGAGGCTTACTTGACTAAAGAGGTATTTAAAATGTTTAATTTTATAATGCGATATAAAAATTCTTTTTTTATTCTTTTTGTGCTTCTTTTTTTATTCTCCTGTTCAGGGAAACGTGTAGTTAAGCCAGTAGAAACTTTTGACCCTGAAAAGGCATTTGCAAAAGCTGATGAGCAGTTAGAGAAAAAAAATTTTGAGGAGGCAAGGGCTTCCTTCCTTGAGATTAAAAATAGAGACATGTCAATGAAATATGCTCCCCTTGCTCAGCTTAAGATTGCAGATTCTTATGTTAAGGATGGGCAGCCTGACCTTGCTGTTGCTGAATATCAAAAGTTCCTTGAGGCATATCCTGACCACAAATATGCTTCATATGCCCAGTATCAGATTGCTTCAATCTACTTCGACCAGATAGAAGGTCCTGAGAGGGGATACAGCGGGGCAGCTAAGGCCCTTAAAGAATTTGAGAAACTAAAGAAGATGTATCCGAGGAACCCGTACAAGGAGATCATTAAGCTCAAAATCGAAAAGTGCAGGAGTACGATGGCGGATTATGAGTACCTTGTAGGAGAGTTCTATTATAAAAAAGGCTCTTACAATGCTGCAATCAATAGATTCGAAGGATTACTGAAAACCTATCCTGATTACAAAAAAGAAGCTGATGTACTTTTTTATACCGGATTGTCTTATAAAAACCTCGGCCAGAGAGACAATGCCCTGAAGTATCTGCAACGCCTTATCGAAAAATACCCGAATAATAAACTTACAGCAGATGCCAAGAAAGAACTCACCCATATCAAACCATAAGCGTGGAACGTAAAGCGGTAATCGTTAAGTGTAAAAAAAGAAATTCTGACTTTCCATTTACATGTTACGAGCCGCGCATTCCGTATTACGTCTATTATCCTGTTTTTCTGAATCTTAAAGGCAAAAGAGTTGTTGTTATTGGAGGTGGAAAGGTTGCAGAAAGAAAGATTCGAGCGCTCCTTAAGGCTGGTGCAGAGATAACTGTCGTAAGCCCTGCAATTACAGAACAGATTGAGAGAGAAAAGCAAAAAGGAGGGATAAGGCATATTCCAAGACAATACAAAAAAGGTGATAGCAACAGGGCATTTCTCGTGATTGCTGCGACAGACTCGTTGGAGATCAATAAAAAAGTTTCTGAAAATGCCTCATGTCTTGTGAATGTGGTTGATTCCCCCTCTTTATGCAACTTCATAGTTCCTTCGGTCATTAAACGCGGCCCCTTGACTATTGCTGTCTCAACAAGTGGCATCAGCCCAGCCCTTTCAAAGTCGATTCGCAAGGAACTCGAAAAACTCTATGGCACTGAATTTGTTAGATATCTAAAGTTGTTAGGGAAAATAAGGGAAAAGGCGATGAAAGAAATCAAGGATAAAAAGAGGAGAACTGAGTTCCTAAACAATCTTGCATCAGAAGAGGTGATAAGTATGCTAAGGCAGAAGGGATTTAAAGAAATTCCCGGGAGGGTGAAGAAGCATTTCTCTATCTTTAAATGAGTGGGGATGAAAAAACTAACTTTTGTTATATGGATTTTTCTGGCTATCCTATTCGCTTTCTCCTTCGCAATTGTTACAGGGGTTTTTAACCCTAAGGAAAAAATAAATGCTATATGGTTGATAACTGCAGCTGCATGCTTTTATATCCTTGCCTATAGATTTTATGGTGCCTTCCTTGTTGCCAAGGTTGCTACGCTTGATAACATGCGGCTAACTCCAGCTTATCGCTTAAATGATGGAAAGAATTTCTATCCAACGAATAAATGGGTCCTCTTTGGGCATCATTTTGCTGCTATAGCAGGGGCCGGTCCACTTATAGGTCCTGTTTTGGCATCCCAGTTCGGTTATCTCCCGGGATTTCTATGGATCCTTATTGGTGCAGCCCTTGCAGGCGGTGTCCATGATTTCATAATTCTTACAGCATCCATGAGGAGGGACGGTAAATCCCTTGCCCAGATAGCAAAGGAAGAAGTGGGTCCGATAACGGGAGGAGCAGCCCTTATTGCAATACTCTTTATCCTTATCGTTGCTATTGCAGGATTAGGTCTTGCTGTCATAAACTCCCTCTTTTACAATCCTTGGGGGACATTTATTATAGGGATGACTATTCCTATTGCCCTATTTATGGGTGTTTACATGAAGTCCATTAAGCCTGCCAGAATAGGCAGTATTTCTTTCTTTGGTTTTCTTATGTTTTTTTTAACAGTAATATTTGGAAGGACCATTTCCCTATCCCCTGCATCTACTATATTTAATCTGGATAAGAATACCTTATCCATGTTTCTTGCTTCTTATGGATTTGTAGCTTCTGTTCTTCCTGTGTGGATGCTCCTTGCACCGAGGGATTATCTTTCTTCTTTCATGAAAATAGGGGTCATATTACTTCTCACCCTCGGTGTCTTATCAGTTGCCCCCAGTCTTAATATGCCTCCCTTTACTAGATTTATCCATGGTGGGGGTCCGATAATCCCTGGGACCCTTTTCCCTTTTGTTTTTATAACAATAGCGTGTGGAGCAATATCAGGATTTCATTCCCTCATCTCCTCAGGGACAACCCCAAAGATGATAGAAAAGGAGAATTATGCAAGACCTTTAGGATATGGCGCAATGCTTGTGGAAGGCTTTGTGGCAGTAATGGCGTTAATCGCAGCCGGAGTTCTTAATCCCGGGAGATTACTTTGCCATTAATACAAGGCTTTCTTTCTCAGGGCTTGCCTCCTTAGGATTTCCTGTTCAGGAGATTATAAAGCTATCATCAATGATCGGAGTGGATTTGACAGTTAGGCCAGGTGGAGCTGTATCCTTAGCAGTTGGGATGGCATATATATTTTCGTCTATACCCTTTCTAAAACATCTTATGGCCTACTGGTACCAATTCGCCCTCATGTTTGAAGCCCTCTTCATCCTCACGACAATCGACGCAGGAACACGGGTTGCTCGTTATGTGATCCAGGAACTTGGAGGATATATCTACAGGCCTTTTGGCAATCTCAGGTCTATCTATGGAAACATTACAGCAAGCTTTATTGTCGTCTTTGCTTGGGGATATTTTATTTATAATGGCTCTATATCTACTATTTGGCCTATGTTTGGTACTGCCAATCAACTTCTTGGAATGATTGCATTTTGTATTGGAACAACTTTGATAATAAAAATGGGCAAGGCAAAATACATATGGGTGACATTGCTCCCCATGCTTTTTATGGCCTCAATAACCCTTACAGCATCTATTAAGCTCATTCAAGATTTCACTTCAAAGGCTTCAACCTCTCCTGATCCTTTCGCACTTAGCATTAATGCCTTTTTGATGGGTGTTATGCTTGTTCTTTCAGTGGTTGTAGTAGTCGATTCAGTAATAAAGTGGTACTGCTATCTCATCAAGAAAAGGTCCATAAAGACGACAGAGGTTGTTATTTATTCGGCAAAAAGAAATTAACCCACATAATGCAGACATTGCTCAAAAATTTATTTAACTCGATAATTTATACATTAAGGTATCGAAAAATAAATTTTTTCCTAACATCTGCATTATATAAATATATTTTCCGATTTAATATAGTTTTTGTTCTTTCTACTTCTTTCCCATAGGCGTAGATAGCTTTTTCAATTGCTCTTTTGTTAGAGGTTCACCAAAAGCAGCATAATGCAGTAAAGGCGATGGTGGATTTTCAATAGGTATCCATTTCCCTTCCTTGTAATTTTGGTAGACAGCGTCATAGATTACTCCATTTACAACAGGAATAACTCCCGTTAAATTTTTCACATTTCCATTTTCAAACCAGGTCAACTTCAATGTTCCTTTTTGAACCTTTCTAACAATTTCTGTCCCATGGCACTCTTTGCATTTTTTCCCTTCCTTTTTAATAGAGTGGCTATACTGGGGAGCGAAAACAAGGAATGTCTTGTTACCCTGTACTACAAAGGTTTGCATATTTGCAGAAGTCACTTTGCCATTGTAATTCATAAGGAAAACCCATCCAGACAATGGAATAGCAACCTTTTTCCCCTCTTTTACTAACGTATCAAAATGGCAGTTATAGCAGCTGACCACGTGCCGAACATGGCAGGATTTGCAATCAAGTTTCTCCTGATGAATCTTGTGAGAAACACTTGGCGTAATAGACTTATGGCAGTTTTCACATTTAGCATCCATAGCGCCTGGTTGCTTCATGGAGTTATATTCTGTACCATCACCGTGTATCTCCCTTTGTGTGTGACAATCTACGCATTGCATTCCTTTAGCCAAATGGACATCCTCTTGATGCGCAGCTTTATCTATTTTTTGAACTAAGGCTTCTCGTTGATGACATTCAATGCAAATCTCTTGGTTCCGGGCAGCTTTTGTTGAGTATGCAAGTTTATTGTTTAGCTTGGTTTGATGGCATTTATCACATGAGGACACATGACAGTGATAGCAAGGCAATTTAGAATAAGGTATCCCTGTAATGGTTTCTAAACCACCGTTCGCTTTGTCATACCAGTAACCCATTCCCCTTGTAGTATAGTGCAGGCTTGAATTAAAAAAAGGTTCTTCTTTTTTGGTCTCCCCGGCATTTGTTTTCCCATATAACCCTGCAGCAATTAAAATAAAAACGACCACTTGGATGGCTAAAAATTTCTTCATACAATTTCCTCCTTTTCAATAACAAAATAAATTAATACAAATGCATTAAATGAGGTGTCATTGCGAGGCGTACGCCTAAGGCGGCGCCAAAGCAATCCTATGAATGACATTGCCACGCCCTTCTGGCTTGCAATGACAATGAAGCAACATTTAATGTGTTATCCATAAATTACCTTAACCCGGATAATGCAGATATTGCTCAAAAATTTATTTAACTCGATAATTTATTGGGACTATTTTTATTTATTATATCTATAAAAATATTCCACAAAACATCAATTAAAGGTATATTAAGGTATCAAAAAATAAATTTTTTTACAACATCTGCATTATGTAAATGCATTATTTGGGTTAAAGGTTACCAATAACCTTCTTCAATTTACCTCTCACCTGTTCAGCAACAGCCCGTAATTTTGGATTGTCAATAGCTTGCATTGATGCGATTGGGTCTATGGTTGCTACTTCTATCTTTCCCTCCGAGGTCTCCTGAACTATCACATTACATGGCAACATAGTACCTATTTTGTCCTCTGCCTGTAAAGCCTTATATGCAAAAGATGGATTGCATGCCCCGAGGATTCTATATTTCTTGAAATCGACATTCAGTTTCTTTTTCAAAGTTTCTTTTACATCTATTTCTGTAATAACTCCAAAGCCTTCTTTTTTCAGTTCCTCTGTTACCTTGACAACAGCTTCATCAAAATGAATTCTCAAAGTCTTGCTAAAATAGTAGCTCATTGCAATTTCTCCTTTACCTTATCCCGTTAAAATATCTAGGAGCCTATCGAGCTCATCAAGGGAATAATATTCTATCTCTATTTTCCCCTTTTTACCTTTATGGAGTATCCTGACCTTTGTACCGAGACTTCTAATTAACTTTTCCTCAAGGGATGAAATTTGTGGGTCTTTGATTAACTTCACTTTCTTAGGCTTGGTTACCCTTTTGGATAATGTCTCTGCCGCCCTAACGCTAAGTCCCCTTTTGACGATCTTCCTTGCAGCTTCTATCTGGTTGGACTTTCCCTCTATCGTAAGAAGGGCTTTTGCATGCCCCATGCTAAGGAAGCCTTTGTAAATTAGAGATTTTATCTCTTCAGGAAGTTTTAAAAGCCTGAGATAATTGGCGATCGTTGCCCTGTCTTTCCCTACTTTATCAGAGAGCTCCTCCTGAGTTAGGTTAAAATCTGTTACTAATCTCCTGAAGGCATCTGCAGTCTCTATGGGATTGAGGTCTTCCCTTTGGATATTTTCTATCAAGGCTATCTCGAGAGAATCTTTTGAGGCGACGTCTCTTATCAGGGCTGGCATCTTTTTAAGACCAGCCAGTGCTGCGGCCCTCCATCTGCGCTCACCTGTAACA
>CAZXCW010000148.1:0-7054 GCA_964639385.1 uncultured Nitrospiraceae bacterium | reverse complement strand
ATCGAGTGGCTCATGTTAAGTTTATTAATACCCAGAAACTGCAACAGCCTGGAAAACGGGAATCCCGGGCAATGGTTCTGGATTTTCTGTGAGTCGTAGACCTGCTGGAGTTTACCCTCATGAAAATGGGCGCAGGAATGACAGTTTGAGTAAAGTTATGTATGAGGCATGATACTGGGTTGACTTATAGAGAATTTTATTGTTAGCTTTAGATAAAGGGGGATTACACTATGCCCAGAAGATTTTTCATAGCTGATAGAAGAGGGTTCACCCTAATTGAACTCCTCATTGTCATTGTGATAATAGGCCTCCTTGCAACGCTCGTTATCCCTGGACTTTTCAAAAAGCTCGGCAAAGGACAGTACGAGGCTGCTAAGGCACAGCTCGCTACCATCGAGCAGGCGCTGGATCAGTTCAGGCTTGATGTGGGAAGATACCCTACTACTCAAGAGGGTCTGAATGCGCTCGTAACGAATCCGGGAATTGATCTTTGGGACGGGCCATACGCTAAATCTTCATTACTCACCGATCCATGGAAAAGACCTTATCAATATCAATGCCCGGGCAGCCATGGCGAGTACGACCTCTTTTCTTATGCGAAAGATGGCACTCCGGGGGGCGAGGGACAAGACAAGGACATTACGAGCTGGGAGTAATCAGCAACTAAAAATATTCACAAAACCATCAGTTAGAGGCACATTAAGGTATCGAAAAATAAATTTTTTCACAACATCTACATTATATTATTGACTCTTGCATAATAAATATCCTCTACAGTCCGTCTCTTTCTCTGTCACTCCCCCGCCTGAGGCGGATCGGGAGTCCTTCCAATTTTCTGTCATCCTGGCTTGTCCAGGATCTATACCTCAAATGACAAAGGCGACAGGCATACCCGTAGGAATCTATCTAACAAAATCCCCCAAGAATTACTGTTACGAACTGAAAACTTCTTGAATGTCAGCGGGACGCATCGGGCAACATCACTGTCATGCCCTTTTGAATCCTTTCTGCGCCTTCGACCGCCTTCCCGATAGATACCTTCTCTTTCACGGATTCGATCACAATCGTCCCTGCTTTCTCGACTGATGTATCGAGAAACTCTCCTGTATCCGGGTCTCTAAGCTGCTGCGCGGTGCCGATTAAGAAACTCTGGCCGGGCGCAACACCTTCCCTCGCACCCCTATTGACATAGACCATTCCGTTCTTTACCATCACGACCGTTCCCTCCCAGGGTATCTTTTCGAGCTGAGCGCTTATGAAGGCAACGGCTTCATCAATCGCTTTTTCGACTGCTTTTCCTACGTTCGTCTTTTTAAACCCGCCGATGTCTGCACCCCAATCTCTGTCTGAAAATCCGACGTTAAGGCCCGTTCTTGCGGCCTGCCCTACAACTTTTTTTGAAGCTACAACCTGCCCTGTCGTCGAATCAACCACGTAGATCACGGCGTTGATCTCAGCCGTATCCGTACTGCCGCCGAGACGGAAACCCATGATTCTAACACCACCAGCGCCTCCGGTCGTCGATGCCTGGAAGTGCGTAATCTCACCTTTAACAAGGAGCTGTGCAGGGGTCATCTGCCCTTTCACCGGTGCCTTTTTCCCACCTGCGGTCCGCCCGGATTCGGCGAAGTCCTGCTCGGCCATCGCTTCGCTCCGCATATCTTTTTCCCCGATTACTATGAATTTCCCGGTCTGTTGGAGACTGTCCGTGAGTATGGCTCCAAAGGTGTCTGCGAGATTCCACTGGCCTGACCAGTTCGAGCGGTTTTCGAACTTTGCAACCATTATTGAATAACGAAGGTTTCCGGCCTGTTGCGCATAGGCAGACGCGGCAAAGACAAGCGACATAAAAACTATGATCGTAACTATTTTTTTCATGGAACTCCCCTTTCCGCAAATAAATTCATTATATGTGAGTAGGCGATTTTTTTCAAGAAGGGGAAGGAAGCTAAAGAATGAGACAGGTTGAAAAACTAACGGGGGACAATGATAAATTAAATTTCTACGGGAACTTTTTCCGATATTAAAGCTTTGTAATGAATAATCTCATATGCAAACTCTTCCGGTAATGTTTTTTTACACTCTGTCAAAACCGGATATTGAATTGACCATTTCTCACAAACTTCATTTAGAAGTTCATTACGGACAACAAGAACCAAAATATTTTTAAACTTAGAAAATAGTTCATCTAAATTTGCGGACCAACCTTCTCCTTTCAATTCAAGATATCCAACTTCATCTATGACGCAAACATCCTGATCTTTAATCCTTTCAATTGATAAAGCTTCTCTACCAAGTTCCAATCCTTCTGAATTAAAATTGAAATGACCTGTCCTGACATTGCTTAACCTTGATTCTATGCTACAAAGCTTTTTTAACAGCCTTGTTTGAACATCGAGTATGTCAAATGCAGAACGTTTATCATCTTTCCAAGAACCCGGCGCTAAAATTCCACCGACCATAATGCCTTCAGCTTTAAGCAGATCAACTGTCTGGGAGAGAAGTGAAGTTTTGCCAGATCCCTTTTCACCTTTAAGTATAAAAACTAAAGGCAGACCATAAGAATGTTTCTCGATCCTCTCAAGCCAATCATCGGCTTTATTAATTAGATTGGCAGCTGATGCAACAGGCTTTTTAAAAATCATTTTTTCTTCGGAAACATTAGCAACCATGAATGGCAGAATTTTGAAAGCAACTTCTAATGACTGAGAGAACTGATCCATCCCTTTTTTCTTGAACCAATTTTCAATAGCCGGATTCCTAAGCTCTATGCTTAAGCTTGAAAAACCGAAGACCATCAAGGATGCCCTTAAATTAATTGCAACCCCTACGGTCAAACCAGCCCATGTCAATCCGCTTGAATTGTTTTTAAATCCGCTTAAGAATAAACCCGAAAGCAAAGTAATTATTATTAGCACAAGCCAGAATTTCGGCTTCTCCAATCTTTTCAGGTTCTGCTGGTACTGTATCAAGCAGATTCCGACATAAGCAAGTATGATAGATGAAGATACCCAAAGCGGAAATTTACTTAGAGAAATTAATCCAATTATTATTGCCGCTATATGAAAAATCAACCACAGCAGAGAATATTTCCGATCAACGGTGTTGCAGATTAAATCAAATGCCGGTTTAAGCTTTTTGGAAGAAAATGATTTTCTTCCAAAATTTTTACGTGATATTTCTCCAACTCTAATTCCTATAACCGATGCTGCTGCACCGATAATTAAATCAATTACAAACAAAAGGAGAATCAGAATCCACGGGTTTGATAACGGAATATTTAACTGCTTCATTGCAAACTGGTAAAGCTTTGCATAAAGCCCAACGATGTTAAATCCGTAAATTATAATCAGATTAATTATCTTGTAAAACAAACTCCACGATACAGCTAATCCGCCGCCAGTTAAGAATCCCAAATAATTCGAGCCAAGAATTCCAATTGTTCCTTCCAAAATAAATGCTTCCGCAGCGATGCTGATCATTGGACCGAAGATGGCCGCACTAGGTGAAATGGTTTTCATTACAGCACAAATTAATCCGGCTCGCCAGATTATTCCTTTAGCCTGCCAGTATCGGCTGCTGCCTACAAGCAGAATTATCCCGATTGATGAAAGAATGGTTCCCGAAAACGGCACTTGTAAGTTGTGAAGAAAGCTCCCCAGAATTATTTCACTCGATGCCCACAAGCTTCCTATTACTGTCGCTTTAAGCCACACCGGATTTAATTTGTTCTTCACCTGTAAACAGCTTTTTTTGAAAAAAAATTTTTTACGAGAAATAATTATCTAAAATAGTAGACACCTTGGTGCGCGGAAATGCCTTGTACAAATATGTTTCTGTCATCATGGCGGCTCCTTTATCATTGCCCGAGTTTATACACGACGGGGAGAACCAGTTCTGCGGTGACCGGCGGCCTTGGAAAGGGTTGAATCGCCGTGATCGTATCCAGCACATTTCGATCAAGGAGCTCGTGTCCGGAAGTCTTTATGATTCTGAGGTTCCCTGCTGTTCCGTTCTCATAGATCACAAAAGAGACAACGACCTCCCCTACCCATCGCATCTTTTTCGCTATCAATGGATATCCCAGGTTCTTTTGAATCAGGTCTCGTATGTAAGAAAAATGCTCTCTTAGATAGACCTTCTTCGATTTGTTTGCACTTTTTTCCGGCAGAAGTCCACTACCGAGCTTGTTGGTGGCAACAATCTCCTGCTCGCCTTTTACAGTATGTGAAGACGGGGCTTCCACTTTCTGCTCCATCGACTGCTCTCTAATTAAAGCGTCGCTCTGTTCATTGTCCTGTGGCAGAGACTTTATTGCAAGATCCTCCCGACGAACTTTGATCTCCTCTTTTTTCTCATGAGTGACCTTCTGCGGTCTTCGGTTGCTGAAGGCAGTGTTCGTCGCTGTTTTAACAGCGTCAACGGATGACATTCCTTGATCATCCAAAATATACACTGTAATCGGGATAGGAGGCTTGATAGCAGCTTGGTTGACCAGAGCGACAAAAATCACCACGCAAAAATGGAGTGCAAGGGACAGCTTCACTGCCTCCGGCATATGGCTTCTATTTCTGTCATATACACTCCGCTTGTGGAGTATGGTTTTATAAATCGCTTTCAGCCTATTCACTGCTCTGCATAATTTTTAAAAGGTATAACGCATATTTACAAAATAGTTTCTTCCCGGCTCGGGATAGCCTTCTTGTACAGCGTAATTCCTATCAAAAATATTCCTTACGCCAGCTTCGGCATAGAACCCTTTGATGAGTTCATACATAATCTTTGCATCGAACACCGTGAATGCCCTTGCGACCTCCACGCCATTCGAGGAACTGAACCGGCTTGAATCGTATTCCATGTCCGCAAGCGCGGTCAGTCTGCTTATAGGCATATATTTAAGATATGTAAATATCTTATGCCTTGGTATATTTATAATTTTATCCGAGTTGCTTTTATTGTTGACATACAGATAGGTATAATTGAAGCCGCCTTCGAGCCAATTCGTTAGGAGACCGGAGACTTCAAATTCCAAACCGTATTGGCCCACCTTCCCGATATTTTGGTTCTGGGTGATGGTTTTTCCCGGCAGCGTGGGGTCAGGCACAACCGTTAAAAGGATAAAATCCGAAACATCGCTGTAAAAAGCGGCCGTCTTAAACAGCAGCCTTTTAAAGAGCGTATCCTGATAACCGATCTCATAATTGACAGACCTCTCCGCTTTCAGGTTCGGGTTGGGAATTGCAGAGCCGAGTCTGTAGGAATATTTGTCCTTGATGGACGGCATGCGGGACTTCTGCGCTACAGTTGCATGGAGCGTTCCCGTATCCGTCAGCGTATAAAAGAGGCCGAGCTGAGGATTGAATGCCGACGTATTGTCCCTCGGAAAATCGACCAATTGCTTCTGAGAATTCAGGTTTTGCGCCTGCACCGTGTTCACCCTGTCAAAGCTGGCGCCGGCAATGGCATACATTTTTTTTAAAATTGTAATCGTGTCTTCCAGGCCGATCGACAATATGTCATCCTGGAAAGTCTGGACAGGATTGCCCTCGTTATGCTCCTTATGCACGTCCCGTTTGTAATGCACCGCGAGCTTGATCAGGTTTTCAGGCAGGATCGTTGTGCCGAGTTCTACTGAGCCTCCATAGGTATGGTCATCATAGTAGCTTTTGAAGGCATATTTCTTTGTTATTGTTGTATACGTATCATCGTCATAACTGAAAAGGGAATTCTTAAAGATGTCCCAGTATGCCCTTGTCTTGAGATAAACCTGGCTGCTAAAGTTTGTCTTCGATGTAAAGTAATAGCTCTGCTTATCCCAATATGGCCACTTCCAATAGCGTATCGTTACGCTCGGGTCGCTACCAGCATAGGGAGGGACACCTTTGACTGCATGCTGATTGATATAGCTGAAGGCGTATTCGTCGTCTTTACTCGGGGTGTACCCGAGTTTGAGGCTGACTTTATCATCTCTTTGATACGAATTGTTCCTTTTCCCGCCGTCTTCAGCCTTGGTCGGAGTGAAGTCATCCGAAAGCCTGAAATAGTCACTGTTCAGATAGGAAGCCCCTCCCTGGAAATACCACGTCTTCTGATTAGTCCCCAGATTCAGGTAAGCGTTATAAGAGTTGCCTGAACCGTAACCAATGCCTGCGTTTCCTTCAAAGGTCTTCTCCGGTTTTCTAGAAACCATATTAATGACACCTCCCATCGTATTGGGTCCGTACAAAACCGAAGTGAATCCCTTAGAGACCACTATCTCCGAGAGATCGAAGGTAGTAAAGCGGCCTAGGTCCGGATAACCGTCATAGGGAACGTAGACGGGAATTCCATCGAGAAAGATAGGGACCTGCTTTATGTCGAACCCTCGCACGAAAACAAACTGTTCATTCCGGGCACCTGATCTTGAAAGGGTCACACCGGGAAGCAGATTAACTGCATCGGAAACATTGTTACTGTTGAACTCGAGCATCTCTTCATCGTAGATCTTATCGATTGTGATGTTTTTATTTTCCTCGATCCTTCCAATGACCTCGATCTCTCCAAGTGTAAAAACACTCTCTTTTTCCAGTGAATCCTCTGCTTCGACTGAGACAGGTGATACCAGTAGCGACAACAAGACACTCGATACGCCTGTCAGCACAAGAAAACTGTTAATGATTCTGTTTTGCATTATTTAACCCCTCTTTTTTTCGTTGTATTTTGAAAGGCATAACGCTGAACAAGATTATCTTTCTTACAAATTCAAGTTTGTAACTGCAGAATTAGCCTCCTTTTCATCTGTAGGACATGCTTATCTCCTTTGCGGCCTGGTTTATCGAACCTTATCTGTCAATGGCTTCAAGCAGGCATCTCTTTCCCTTGCCGAATACAGGCTTCCCATCTACCTCGATCCAGACTCTGATTTAATTGTTATCCCATTATTTCAACGTTATGTCAAAATTGCATAACGGATGTAATCCTAACTTTGTCTCATGATATTGTCAAGTCTTTTCTGCGAATATGTCATTTACGAATTAAAAGTGAACCGTTTTTATCGAATTTACGAATTAAAAGT
>CAZXCW010000147.1:0-7063 GCA_964639385.1 uncultured Nitrospiraceae bacterium | reverse complement strand
ATTATATTTCAACTATGAGACTCCGGTCGAATGAGGCTGGTCTGTTTGGGCCTAAGAATAGTAATAATGCCGAGTTGCCTTACGGACTACAGAGTTATTCCATTCCCGCTTCCTTCAGATTAGCCACAACAATGAGGATATAGTTTTCCGGGTGCAGATATTTCTTTGCCACCCGCAGCACATCTTCAGATGTAACGGAATTGATCAGAGATGGGTATTTCTCAAAATAATCGAGCCCGAGACCAAAGTACTCTACCTGGATCAGAAAGTTAGCCAGTTTTCCCTGGGTATCAAAACGCATTGGAAAACTTCCGACGAGATATTTCTTTGCTCCTTCGAGTTCCTTATCTGAAATGGGCTTTTTTCGAATCAGCTCCATCTGCTGTAGTGCGAGGGAAATAGCTTCGTGTGCAGACGAATTTTTTGTCTGCAGAACAATCTGAAAAGAGCCTGGGTATTTGCCCGAATCAAAGAAGCTTGCTACAGAATAAGCAAGTCCTCTCTTGTTTCTGATCTCCTCTAAGAGCCGCGAGGCAAATCCTCCGCCTCCTAAAATGTAGTTCATAACAGAGGCAGCATAAAAGTCGGGGTTTTCACGGCTTATCCCGGCATTACCGAGGATGATATTCGCCTGAGTAATTTGTCGATTGACCTTGATAATTTCCGGCCCATTAGAGAAGACGATTTTGAAATTTTCTTCGGGAATCTCTGCCATAGGCATCTTTTCGAATAAGGGAAGAATATCGGCCTTCACTTCCTCGGCAGTCATATCTCCCACTATAGCAAGGATATAGTTATTCGGATGATAATAAGTTTTGTAAAAACGGGAGACCGCTTCCCGTGTTATACGCTTCAGTGACTCCTTTGTTCCGATTACTGGATGGCCATAAGGGTCTGTGAGGAAAAGTGACTTCTGGAACTCTTTTTCAGCAACCACTTCCGGTTGATCTTCTTCAGATTGAATGATAGCGAGTGTCTTCTCCACTTCCCGTTTGATCTCTTCATCTGGAAAAGAGGGTTGGGTAAGCACCTCCACAAATAGAGCAAGTCCTTTATTGATGTCCTTCTTCAAAACACGGAGGCTCAAAGTAGAATAATCCCTGCTGGAGGAAGTATCAAGCGAGGCGCCCATGAAATCCAGTTCCTCATTGAGTGAAGCAAGAGTGTGTTTTGCTGTACCCATAAGAAGTCCTTTGGCGGTCAAACGGGATAAACCTTCTTCCCCAACAGGATCTTTTCTGGAACCCGCATTAATACGGAGCTGGAGTGTAACAAAGGGGAGGGAATGATCTTCGCTCTGAAGAATGACGGTTCGGTTAGGAAGGCTCATCTTATGGACCGGGGGCATGGCATAGAGATAATCCCCAGTCCGATATGAAATGAGTATTAGAAATATAAATAACAAAAGCATTGAGCTTCTCAAGTTTTTCAAATTATGAAACCTCCTTTATCTGATCATACGTTCTTTAAACGAAGGTCTGGCACGCATAGTTTGCTCTTTTTTAAGGGGGAGAGGAATAAGGATTCCTACAGTCTGGTTGTCAGGGATAAGATACTCTTTTGCAACACGCATGATGTCCTCCGGCGTTACTTTACGGATGGATGGAATGTAATTATCAATCGCTTTCCAATCCAGAGCTATCTCATACTGTGCCAGGAGCATAGCCTGATAAAAGACCGAATCCTGTGCGTATACAAAAGCAGCCTCTATCTGATTCTTAGTTTTTTCCAGTTCATGTTCACCTACCGGTTCCTTCTTGAGCCGCTCTATTTCCTGATTTAATGCTTTTTCCACTTCTCCCATGTCTTTACCAGGAAGAGGTTCTGCTGAAAGGGTGAAGAGGTTTGGATCTCTCGAGAGAAGGGAGTTGTCAGCATCGGCACTGAGGACGAGCTGCTTTTCATAGACAAGGTCTTTATAAAACCTTGAACTTTTTCCACTCGAAAGGATCCCGGCAATCACTTCAAGCACGTAACCATCCGGCTCCGTGAGGTTAGGGATGTGATATCCTATCAAAAGAAATGGAAGTTGTGCTTCTTTTTTCACAAAGACTTTTCGTTCTCCGAGCTGGGGCGGATCTATATCCTTTTTCTGGTTTGGTATCGCGCCTTTCGGTATCGAACCAAATGCCTTCTCGATCTTGGGAAGGATATCCGTTTTCTTGAAGTCTCCCACCACGACGAGGAAGGCATTAATCGGGTTGTAGTATGTCTTGTGATAAGCCTTCAGATCCTCAAGGGTAAAACGTTCGATATCTTCCTTCCATCCGATTGTGGGCCAGTGGTAGGGCGCACTCTGAAATGCAGCAGCATTCATCTGTTCAAGCAGATAGGCCTGGGGGTTGTCTTCTGTACGGAGCCTCCGTTCTTCCATTACCACCATTCGCTCAGTATCGAAGTCCCTTTCCTTTAAGATTAGGTTCTGCATCCTGTCAGATTCCAGGTCTATTGCCACAGGCACCCGGTCGGCACTTAGATTCTCAAAGTAAGCAGTAAAATCATGAGAGGTAAAGGCGTTATCATTCCCCCCATTTTCCTGGATGATTCTCGAAAACTCCTCAGGGCCGACCTTGGCTGTTCCCTTAAACATCATGTGTTCGAGCATGTGCGAAAGGCCTGTCTTTCCCCATTGTTCATTGCGGGCACCGACCCGATACCACACCTGAAACGTAACTACAGGGGCTTTATGATTTTCGAGGAGGATCACCCTCAGACCATTCGGCAAAACTGTCTCGAAAACGTGATTCCTGAGTCTCGCCTCTGAATGTGATATAAACAGGAAGCAAGATAGTAGGAGAAGTAAGAATAGCCTTATCAGTTTATGAGGTTTTAATGGATACATAAAGGGTCTGGCCCCCTCTCTTTATCAGAAAAAGTACGGACTTGCCTTTTTTCCATGTCTGCATAATGGACTCGTAATCCTTCACATTTTTGACAGGTTTGCGATCAACTTCTTTTATAATATCACCTGCTTGCATGCCAGCATCATCTGCAGGGCTGTTCGGTGCCACATCGAACACTACAACTCCGGTTCGGTCTTTAATTCCGAACTCCCTCTGCCAGCGAGGTCTGATATCATCAACGGTCAAACCAAGACTTCTTTCAGGCACTATACGGGATGCCATTCTCTGTTCAGTCAGCTCGGCTACTTTTAACTTTAGGCTTATTTCCTTGCCATCCCTTATTACCTTGACATTAACTTCTTTACCCACCGGTGTTTCAGCAACGATAATGGGAAGATCCGATGAACTTTTAATATCTTTACTGTCAAAGGCCACGATGATATCTCCTCTTTTTATTCCTGCTGACTGCGCAGGTCCTCCTTCAACAACATCTGCTACAAGTGCACCCCTTGGCTCTTTTAAACCGAAGGATTTGGCTATCTCGGGTGTTACGGTCTGTATAGATACACCTATCCATCCACGAATGACCCTGCCTTTTTCCTTAAGCTGTGATACTACTGATTTCGCCATATTACTTGGGATCGCAAAACCGAGACCCTGCCCACCAGCAATTATGGCAGTATTTATTCCAATGACCTCACCCTGTACATTGACGAGGGGGCCCCCGCTATTGCCTGGATTGATGGGAGCGTCGGTCTGTAGAAAATCATCATAGGGGCCTGAACCAATAGCTCTTCCTGTTGCACTGATAATACCCTGTGTTACCGTATGTCCAAGTCCAAAGGGGTTGCCGACTGCAAGTACCCAGTCTCCAACCCTGATTTTGTCTGAATTGCCGAGGGGGAGGGTCGGTAAGTCTTTAAAGAGAGATGAAATTTTTATGAGGGCAAGGTCAGTCTGTGAATCCCTACCCACAACCTTTGCCTTGAACTCTCTTCCATCTGCCAGTTTTACCTTTATCTCGTCTGCCCCTTCAACAACGTGATTGTTTGTAATAATATAGCCATCTTTATCAATGATAAATCCAGACCCGAGACTCTGCTGTTTTAATTCTCTATCAGGAATATTTCCAAAAAATCTCTTGAAGAAATCCCCGAAGGGGCCTTCTTCAGGTCCAAAAAAATGCCTGAATGGATTACCCGGAACCTTGACGGTTGTTATTGTACTAATATTGACCACTGCAGGCTTTACCTTCTCTGCAAGATCGGCAAAAGACCGGGGAAATCCTATTACTTCAGTACCACTTTTTTTGCCTTCACAACCTCCTTGCGAAATGATAAAAATTCCTGCAACGATGACTAACAGAACACTTGCTATTACTGCTGAAATCCTCTTTTTCATCATGACTCTCCTTTTCTTTATTCATTCTTGTTTATATTTCTGCCCAAAGTTGTCTTAATCACTTTGTGCTTTCAAATCGGGTTTTAAATTTCTCATTGATTCCCCTTTTCTGATTATTGAAAAATGATTTTGTTACTGAATTATTTCTTTCAGTACAACTGCATTGTTATGCTCAGTATCTCTTGCTGAAAACAAAAGGGTGATACGACCTTTCTTTGACTCAAGCTTGATTTTTTCAATAAGATCAGGTTTCTTCTTTAGCTCTTTTTTATACCTGCTTTTGAATTCCTGCCATTTAGAGGGATCGTGAGAAAACCATCTCCTCAACTCATCGCTGGGTGCAATTTCTTTCAGCCATTCGTCGATTTTTGCTTTATCTTTCTTAATTCCTCGAGGCCATAATCTGTCAACAAGGATTCTTTTACCATCATCCTCAGAGAATGGGTCGTATACCCTTTTAATTTTTATAGGAGGCATATTTCCTCTTCTTTTGCTGAATAAATTATAAATAATTTAACATGAATTTATCCTTTTGTGTGTGCGAAAAGGCGAGTATTTTATAAAGTTTTCTATGGTATAATATAAATTTGAGGAGGCCAAGAAAAATGCCGATATATGAGTATGAGTGCCCTAACTGCGGAAAACATTATGAGATAATCCAGAAGTTCAGTGATGAACCCTTGAACAGATGTCCTGAATGTGGTGGGCATGTCCATAAATTAATCTCCCGAACTTCTTTTGTACTAAAAGGCACGGGCTGGTATGTAACAGATTATGCATCTCCTGAAAGAAAAAAAATAGGAGAGGGTGTAAGTAAGTCTGATACAAAAAAAGAATCCACTGTAGATACTACTACCAAAAAATAATGGTCAGGCCTCACGTCCACATTCCTTATTCGAAAATAGGGGATTACCTTCACTTTATAAAAGATTATCTCCTTAATCTTGAGATATATTTTTCTTCAAGTTCTCTCGATACTATAAAGGACTCTGACACCTTAAGACTTAAAGAAGATCTCGATTACCATTCATCGCTTACTCTTCATGCACCCTTTATGGATCTATCACCTGGAGCGGTGGATTCGAAGGTCAGGGCTATTACTATCGAAAGGTTTTCCCATGTTCTCGATATAGCAGAAACTTTGAGACCTAGGGTAATAGTTTTTCATTCAGGTTATGAAAAATGGAAATATGCGTTAAAAATTGACCTCTGGTTAGAGAGGAGTTTATTAACGTGGAGACACATTTTACCGAGAGCTAAAGAGATGAATTTAAAGATAGCTATAGAAAATATTTTTGAGGATGATCCGGCAAACTTACGGCTTCTTATGGAAGAAATGGGTTCTCAATTTTTTGGTATATGTTTTGATACCGGACATTTTAATCTCTTCTTTAAAACCCCGCTTAAAGAATGGTTAAGGCAGCTTAAGTCTTATATAATAGAACTCCATCTGCATGACAATGACAGGAGTGCCGATACCCATAATGCTATCGGAGATGGAACTTTTGATTTTGATACCTTATTCTCTACGCTAAGGGATAAAAATCTTATTTATACTATTGAGGCACACACACCCGAGGATGTATTAAAAAGTCTTGAGAGGCTTAAGGTCTATAGCTTATGCACTTGATTCTTTAATGAAAAACCTCTGAGTTCTGGATAATCTTTACCTTTATACTGAATTATGACCTTATGGGATTCACCCATGGTACCTGGTAAGATTAAGCCTTTTATCTTTGCAACCTCGAAAAGATAGTCAGGAGAATTTTCATAAAGTTCTTTTATTATCTCATCAATCCCGAGGGCAATAAGGAAAGCCCCCTGTTGGCAGAATCCAAGAGTTTTTAGTCCGAGGTCTTCTCCCCATTTTTTTACTGCTGAAAAATTAACATGTGCTGTTATGTCTTGTTCCCCTATGTTCTGATATGGATCTTCTACTAACTGATGTTTATGATAGCAAAGCAATGTGCCTCTATTTCTGTCTTCGCTGTAATAGTTCCAAGCAGGATAGCCATAATCTATTGTCAAAATAAATCCCTCTAATAATGATTTATCAACAGATTTTAGCCAATCCTTTATTCTTAAATTAATTTCAGTCCTATAACCCTCAGGGAGTTTTATGGAAAATTCTTTTAAGTAATCGGATATGGCACATGTGCTCAAATCCATTAATATCTCTACAAGGGTATCATTCTCAACCGTGACATAGACCTCTTTTAACCCGTCTTCCGTTTCTACTATATGAACAGGAAAAGCATCAAGGAGTTCATTGGAGAGTATGCATCCTCTTATTTTTTCTATTTCTCTCAGTGAAGTGAGCCATTTTACTTTATCTGAATAATCTTCAAGCAGTTTTTGTTGTTTATGCTTCATAAAGGGATTTTGTTCTATTATTATGTACGCTGATGGGCTGGAATGCCTTTTCCCGAGATAATCTAGGATATCTTTGCACATATATCCTGTCCCTGCACCAATCTCTATGATTTGAAAACCAGGCGGGTTTTTCATTACCTCCCACATCTCCTCAATCTGTCTGCCGATCATTACTCCGAATACAGGATGAAGATGCGGACTCGTGTAGAAATCTCCTGCTTTTCCTATTTCTGTTTTTTCAGAAGTATAGTAACCAAATCCAGGCTCATAAAGAGCCATCTCCATAAAGGTCTCGAAGGAAATAGGTCCTTCCTTCTGTATTTTCTCGATAATCTTTTGTTCAAGGGGATTCATATTAACCCAAATAATGCAGACATTGCCCAAAAATTTATTTTAAATACTATGAACTATGGTATTTAGGCAGGGTATAGTATTTTCGCTCATTC
>CAZXCW010000146.1:0-7113 GCA_964639385.1 uncultured Nitrospiraceae bacterium | reverse complement strand
GGATATAACAAATAAAGATATTCCCAATAAATCATCGAGTTAAATAAATTTTTGAGCAATGTCTGCATTATTAGGGTTAACCCGGTTTGCTGTTATTCATTTCCCCTTTAATTATATCCTAACCCAGATTATTCATAAATCTTCCGAGCGTTGCTGGAGAATATAGCATTAGAGCAGATCGCAGATTTATAGACAATCTCTTTTAAGAAGCATTACAATCAAGAGGCATTTATTTCAATAAAAGGCAGGTAGCGAATCTGAATGTCTAAGCTGATTATCCGTTATATGAAGGAAGATGATATCCCTTTCGTATTGGAAATTGAAAAGATTTCCTTTACTATCCCTTTGTCCGAACAAGGTTTTCTCAATAAACTGTATAGAAAGGATGCATTATCAAAAGTTGCTGAGTTTGAAGGGGATATTATCGGATACATCTGCGTGAATTACCATGCCCATGAATCTCATATCCTGAATCTCGCTGTGCATCCTGATTTCAGGAGGCGGGGCGTTGCAACAATACTGATGGATGAGGCAATAAGAGAATTAAACAAGAAGGGCTGCGCCTTTATGTATCTTAAAGTCAGGGCTTCAAATAGCGGTGCACAGAGATTCTATGAACTTTTGGGGTTCAAAGTTGAAAGCATAAGGAAAAAATACTATGACAATCCTGATGAGGATGCGCTGCTGATGATGCGAAGACCTGAAATCTTTTCTTATCTCCTTTTTTACCGGCCTTGATCCGGCATCCAGTTGCTGGAAGTTTTGATGGCGGAGGGGGTGAGATTCGAACTCACGGTAGGTTGCCCTACAACGATTTTCAAGACCGTCGCCTTCAACCACTCGGCCACCCCTCCAGTAAAACCAACGAGTAGTGATGAGTGAATAGTTATTAATAATACCAACAAATTATAACAGAAAGAAATCAGCTCTTTTCCTGTAAACCGTTAATCTATATATGGCAAAAAGCAGAAATGGTATTTGAGCGGTTTCTTTTGCCCTACGGGTCGTAGACCGATAGTCCGATAAAATATCAATAAAGATCAAGAGGTAAAAACCTCGGAGGCTTGACAGAAAGTCGAGCCGAGAATGAGAGAAAATACCGTATCCTACTTTAACAAAGGAAAGATGTTATCTACAATAAAACATAATTTGACTTTTTGCTTTTAGTTCTTTTAAAGTTTTTAAAATAATAGATTATTGAGGTGAATATGAAAAACACAGCACTTCAGTTAATTCTTCAGGCAGGATACATTGTCAAGGGTGTTTTAATAATACTTTTATTTTTTTCGATATTCTCATGGGCAATAATATTCTTTAAATACCGATATTTTTCAAGGGCAAAAAGAGAGACTGACCAATTCCTTCGTGCATACAGATCAGGCAGAGATCCAAAAGGGCTCTTCCAGACAACAAGGGATTTTATCCTGAGCCCTATTGCAAATGTCTTCAGGGCTGTTTATGCGGATGAGGTAAATAAAGGCAGGAGCGAGACCAAAAGGCTCCTGAAAAGATACGAGGCTTTAGAATCTGCAAAACTCGAGAGGTATCTTAATTTTCTTGCTACAACTGGTTCAACGACACCCTTTATAGGATTGTTCGGAACTGTATGGGGAATAATGAATTCCTTTAGAAACATAGGGGCTACTGGCGCTGCATCTCTCGCTATCGTAGCGCCCGGTATAGCAGAGTCGCTGATCGCGACCGCTGCTGGTCTTGTTGCTGCTATCCCTGCAGTAATAGCATATAACTATTACCTAAGCCTGGCACGCAGAATGATTATCGAGATGGAAGATTTCTCTGAAGAGCTTCTCGACTTTTTTGATAAAGAGAATATATGAAAACAGATAGAGACAGAAGAGTCCTTTCAGAAATAAATGTGACACCATTCGTAGATGTGATGCTTGTCCTCCTTGTCATCTTTATGGTAACTGCTCCCCTTCTTCAACAAGGCATAGATGTGAATCTCCCAAAGGCAAAAGGCTTAGATCTGCCACCCGAAGAGAGAATAACCCTGACTATAAAGAAAGAGGGTGCCATTTATATGAATGATAATCCTGTTTCTATCACAGAGATGAGACATAAACTCGAAGCAATAAGCAAGCTGAACCCTAATATCTTTCTAAAAGCAGATAGAGGCGTGCCTTACGGTTTTGTTGTAGGGGTCATCGGTGAAATAAAAGATGCTGGAATAGAGAAGCTAGGTATCGTAACAGAGCCTAAGATAACCTTGAGATGAAGGAGCCGAGCCTCCAGAAAACAACAGCTCTTTCTTTTGCGCTTCATCTTTCATTATTATTGATAGCCCTCCTTGTTTTAAGACAATCCAACCACTTTGTCATACCATCAGCTTATGTCGTAAGCCTTGTTAGTCCCAAGGAATTAAAAGGCATTGCAAGGAAAGAAAATGTTGAAGCTACTAAAACTTTGAAAGGTACTTCTGTTACAGAGAATATTCCTGAAAAAGTTACGAAGAGAGTGACCGAAAAAGAGGAGGAAAATGCTGAAGAAAGGATAGCAGCTATCGCAGCAAAAAGACGAGTGGAACGGTTAATGAAACTTCGCTCCATGCTCTCTCTCAAAGCAAGCAGTAATGATAAAAAGGATAGCTCTGAACAGACCTCTGTTTATGCTGGTAAAGGAACCCTTTTTGACGATTACTACGAAAAGATTAGAAAGGAGATATGGCAACAGTGGGCCTTCCCTGACACAGGACAGAAAAATCTCGAGACAATAATATCGATAAAGGTAATGAAGGATGGAACAATATTTGTGCAAAAGATAGAGAAAAGCTCAGGCAATATCTTTTTTGACAGGTCAGCGATTAAGGCATTAACAAAGGCAAGCCCTCTATCACCGCCTCCCTATGAGATGGAGATAGGTATAAGATTCTTCCCATGATAAAAGATTTGAAAATTAAAAGTTTAAAGTTTAAAGTTTTCATAGCTCTTTTGTTCTTTTCACTTGTCACTTTAAATCTCTCCATACCCCCCTTTACTAAAGGGTGGCTTGGGGGGATTAGTGCTGAAGCCAAGGTCTATATTGATATTTCTTCGCCGACCTTTAAAAAACTCCCAATTGCAATATACGAATTCAATGGCTTGTCGGGAAAAGAAATCTCGGGCATCATCAGAGATGACTTAGAATTTACAGGGTTCTTCTCATATATTAATAGGGCTGCTTATATAGAAGGCATTCACCAGCCTTTTAATCCAAGGAATTGGACTCCCATCGGAGCAGAGGTTGTCGTTAAGGGCTATGTAAAAGAAGGCAGTGAACTCTCATTCAGTGTATCTCTTTTCGATGTTTTCGAGGGGAGGGAAATACTAAAAAAAGAGTATAAGGCACGTAGAGAACTTATCAGGCCTCTTGCTCACACTGTTGCAAATGATATCTACAAGGCACTCACAGGTGAACAAGGGATCTTCAGGTCAAGGATTGCCTTTGTAGCAAAAGACAAAAACAGCGAGGATATCTATATTATGGACTGGGATGGGAAGCGTGTTACAAAGGTCGGATTAAAGGGGAATATAATCCTTTCTCCCCGCTGGTCAAAAGACGGAACAAAACTCATCTACTCGGCTGAAAAGAATAGACAATGGGGAATATATTTGTTAGACTTTGTAAATATGTTTGAGAAAAAAGTTTTTTCATCAAGGGGCACAAATATCGCCGGAGATTTTTTATCTGGTGGGAATGACTTCATCTTCTCTTCTTCAAAAGATGGAGATTTTAACCTTTATACTATGAGTCTAAAAGGCAACAATATAAAAAGAGTGACCTCATTACAGGGCATAGAGGTATCACCTTCTGTCTCACCTGATAATCAATATATTGCCTTCGTCTCTGACAGAGGCGGAAGCCCCCAGATTTATGTGATGCGCAGAGAGGGATCAGATATGAGAAGGATTACCTTTGAAGGGTCTTATAATACCTCACCAGCTTGGTCTCCAAAAGGCGACAAGATTGTCTTCACAGGAAGACAATATAAAAACCAGATATTTGTTGTTAATAACGATGGCACAGGACTTACTCGGCTTACAACACAGGGGAATAACGAAGATCCTTCTTTTTCTCCTGACGGAAGGTACATAACTTTCTCTTCAGACAGGGACGGAGTTAAAGGTATATATATAATGAGGGCAAACGGAGAATCACAGAAGAGGATTACGCCAAAGAACCTGAGAGCTTTTTGCCCCAGGTGGTCACCAGAATAACCAAAATATAGGAGGTAGGTTTTATGAAGAAGGTTTTTGTATTACTGTTAGTATTAACATTCATATTTGTTCTCACAAGTTGTGCCCAGAAAAAAATTGTGCAGCCACAGCAACTACCGACAGTTACCCCGCAAGAGTCTAAAGCGAAAGCTCCTGAAGTGCCAGTACAAAAAAAGATACCCGGGGAAAAGGCGGAAGAAAAGATAACCGAACAGCAACTTGCAAAGATAGAAACAAAGGAAGTAGAAGCACCAAAGTATGTTGAAGAAAAGGGTGTGTTTGAAGACATCCACTTTGATTTTGACAAGTATGATATTCGGCCGGATGCAAAGCCAATACTTGAGTCCTTATCAGACTGGCTTATAAAAAACAAGTCCTCAAAGCTACTTATAGAAGGGCATTGTGATGAGCGTGGAACAAGTGAATATAACCTTGCTCTCGGAGATAGAAGGGCAAAAGCAACGAAAGATTACCTTGTTGCACTTGGCGTGCCATCAGGCAGGATAGAAACCATAAGCTATGGTAAGGAAAAACCAATCTGTACAGAGTCAACAGAAGAATGCTGGCAGAAGAACAGAAGAGCACACTTTGTCGTCCTAAAGGAGAAAGGTAAATAGTGGCAAAGAATTTCAAATCTCAACCTCGAATCAAGTTAGGGGCAAATTTCAAATTTGCAGTTTACTGTTTGCTGCTTACTGTCTACTCTCTACTGTTTGGTTGCGCCACAACTGCAGATTTAGAAAATCTAAGAAGTGACATGAACCAAATGAGGAGAGAAACTTTTGAAACCAGAAAAGACGTAACTGATCTTAGAGATAAAACAGCTAGTGCCATAAAAGAAGAGGACTTTAATGCCTTCAGGGAGAGCCAGGCAGATATTAATTCCAGGGTTTCAGAAATATCAAAAGACCTTCAGTTACTCACCGGTAAATTCGATGAAAACAAATATTCCATGGAAAAGGCATTGAAAGATTCAGCTTCAGAAATGGACCTCCTAAAGGCACAGATAAAACAGATAGAAGAGCAGATAAAAGAAATTAAAAATAGATTGAATGCCCTCGAGGCTAAACCTGAGGAAGCTAAAAAGAACGTTGAAGAATCCAAAAAGGAGTCACCCCTGAAACCTGCAGAACCAAAAAATAAGGCAGCAATATATGAGGCTGCATATGATGCATTTAAGGAAAAGAGATATAAAGAAGCAAGAGAAAAGTTCGAGGCCTTTATTAAAGAGTTTCCCAAAGACGAACTTACTGACAATGCACAATTCTGGATTGCAGAAACATACTACGGTGAAAAAGACTTTGAGGGGGCGATCCTTGCCTACGAGGCATTATTAAAGAAATATCCAAATAGCCAAAAGGCTCCTAATGCCCTTTTAAAACAAGGACTTTCATTTATCGAGATAGGAGATAAAAGAACGGGGAAGGTAATCCTCGAGAAGCTGAGGGAAAGTTATCCTAATTCAAGAGAGGCAGAGCTTGCCAAGAAAAAGATAGAGGAGATCGAGAAAACTATAAGGAAAAAGAAAAAATGAGCAACCTCAGGGATAATTACCAGCGAACTATAGACTACCTGAGAATATCCATAACCGACAGATGCAACCTGCGTTGCGTCTATTGCATGCCATCTGAGGGCCTGATACCCATAGAGCACAAAGAGATTCTACGTTATGAAGAGATAGCAAGGGTTATTAGGATTGCAGCAGGGATTGGGGTCAGAAAAGTGCGAATAACAGGAGGAGAGCCCCTTGTGAGGAAAGATGTTGCCTCTCTTATCGCAATGATAAAAAATATAGAAGGGATAAAGGATCTGAGCTTAACAACAAATGGTATTCTCTTGTCGAGATATGCTGATGAGCTTGCAGAGGCTGGTCTGGAGAGAATCAACATAAGTCTTGATTCTTTGAAGCCAGAGAGGTACAGAGAGATAACAAGAGGCGGTGATTTAGCTCTCGTCTTTAGAGGTATTGAAGCCGCTGAAACGGCATGGCTGAGACCAGTCAAGATCAATATGGTTCCAATCCGGGGGCTTAATAGCGACGAGACTGGAGATTTCGCAAGAATAACTTTAAAGGCTCCTTACCAAGTGAGGTTTATAGAATTTATGCCCTTTGGCACAGAAGGGATGTGGAGTCCTGAAAAATTCATTCCTGTAGAGGAAATTAAATCTGTCATTGAATGTATTGGTCCGCTTACTCCTGTAAAGTTAAATAGATCAGGGCCTGCGAGATACTTTAGATTCGAAGGGGCCCCTGGGGTTATTGGCTTCATCAGCCCTATAAGCAACCATTTCTGCGGTGAATGTAACCGCCTTCGATTGACGGCTGATGGAAAACTAAGACCCTGCCTTTTTTCAGAAACAGAGATCGATTTAAAACCCGCCCTCCGGAGTGGTGCACCTGATGATGAAATTAAACGCCTCATTATGCTTTCTGTTGAGGTAAAACCTGAGGGCCACTATATCCGGAATACTGAACCTTGGTCTTTGGTTAAGAATAGGGAATATATCAAAAGACCTATGGCCAGGATCGGGGGGTAAGTCGGGGCGAAAGGATTTGAACCTTCGACACCACGGTCCCGAACCGTGTGCGCTACCAGACTGCGCTACGCCCCGGTTAACCAAATAATGCAGACATTGTTCAAAAATTTATTTAGCTCGTCTACGACTCGCAGAGATGATTTATTGAGAATATCTTTATTTGTTATATTCACTAAAACATTCCGATAACCATCATTTAACTTACACTATTCATAAATCTGCGTGCAAGGGAAGGAGGCAATCTCTTCGCTCATTCTCGCCCCAATAAGATCGGGGTTCCGAGGCCTTTGCCTCTTCACATTAGAGTTTTTTATTGGACTATCGGCAAAAGAAACCGCTCAAATACTATGCCCTACCTTCT
>CAZXCW010000145.1:0-7274 GCA_964639385.1 uncultured Nitrospiraceae bacterium | reverse complement strand
TATCTCCAATCTTTTGCTGGATTTGTAACAATTTTTATGAATAATCTGGGTTAAATAAATTTTTGAACAATGTCTGCATTATTTGGGTTAACAGGATTGCTTCGGCTTCGCCTCGCAATGACAATTCTCTATCGGCAAATTTCGGCCACCGTTTTGGCACTGCAAAACATTTGACAATCGCATAATGATTATATTAATTTATTTAATTCTTTAATGAAAGAAGAAAGGCAATAATATGAAAACCCAATTTGCTAAAAAGGGTGATGTCGAAAGAAAGTGGTATCTCGTCGATGCCAAAGACGCGATTCTTGGGAGGCTTGCGACGAAGATAGCTACTTACCTTCGTGGTAAAAATAAGCCCGTATTTACCCCTCATATCGACACAGGCGACTTCATTATTGTTGTCAATGCTAACAAAATAAAGCTTACAGGCAGAAAGCTTGATAACAAGATTTATTATCATCACTCTGGCTATCCAGGTGGTCTAAAGACCGAGACAGCAAAGGATCGTCTTAACAGAAAACCAGAAAAGATCATAACTGATGCTGTGTGGGGAATGCTTCCAAAAGGCAGGCTCGGGAGAGCAATGTTAAAGAAACTTAAGGTCTACAGAGGACCTGAACACCCTCATAAGGCACAGAAACCGGAAATATTGCCGCTTAAGTAAAACGTAAAGGAGTTGTAAATGCCTGAGATTCAATATTACGCAACGGGAAGAAGAAAAACATCCATAGCAAGGGTAACTATATCTCCTGGTGATGGCCAGATAATAATTAACGGGAAGCCTGTTCAAGTCTATTTTCCCAGAGAAACGATGAGAATGATGCTACGTCAACCAATCGAGCTTGCCGGCATTACAGGAAAATATAACGTTAATGCAACAGTAAGTGGCGGTGGACTCACGGGTCAGGCAGGTGCAGTAAGGCATGGTATAGCAAGGGCAATTGTAGAGATAAATAGTGACCTACGATCAAGGCTAAAGAAAGAAGGTTTTCTCACAAGAGACCCACGGGAAAAAGAGAGAAAGAAATACGGTCAGAAGGGCGCACGCAAAAGATTCCAGTTCTCCAAGAGATAAAAATGACAGTTATTAGTCTGCAGTTATTGGCCACTATTCAGATAGTAAAAGATAAGATGTCTTTGACTGCGGACTATCGACTTTTGACTATAAACTGATGCTACGTGTCGCCATATGTGGTGGCAGTGGATATACGGGAGGAGAACTACTACGAGTCCTTGCCAACCATCCCACCGTCACAATCACATCAGCTACGTCTGAAAGATCAGCGGGGAAAGCTGTTGTCGAGCTTTTTCCAAACCTGCATAAATATTCTAACCTCGTATATAAGCCCTTAAGGGGTAAGGATATTCTTGATAAGGCAGACCTATTTTTTATAGCCCTTCCACATGGAGAGTCGCAAGAGGTAGTAAATTTCCTTTTTAGACAAGGTAAGAAGGTTATTGACCTCTCTGCAGATTACAGACTTAAAGATACGAAGACATACCAAGAATGGTATAAGGTTGTACATAAATTTCCAAAAACTCTCAAGAAGGCTGTTTATGGTCTCCCTGAACTTTATAGAAAAAAGATTTCAAAGACGAACCTTGTAGCAAACCCTGGTTGTTACCCTACAGGTGCGATTCTCGGATTATATCCTGCAATTAAAAATAGGCTCATTGATGTTTCTTCAATTGTCATAGATTCTATATCCGGAACAAGTGGAGCAGGAAGAAAATCTGAAATAACGTTTTCCTATTGTGAGGTGAATGAAGGATTCAAGGCATATGCTATAGCAACACACAGGCACACACCAGAGATAGAACAAGAACTTTCAGCAATAGCTGCGAAAGATATAAAGGTCAACTTTACACCTCATCTTGCCCCCTTCGACAGAGGTATACTTACAACCATGTATTCAAGACTGGAAAAAATTATGGATACAAAAAAAATTATGGAGATTTATAAAGATACATATACCGGCGAGCCATTTATAAGGGTGCTTAAAGAGGGAATATATCCGAATGTAAAGAATGTGCGTGGAACAAACCTTTGTGAAATCGGGCTTATCGTAAACAAAAGGACAAACGCCCTTATTATCGTCACGGCAATTGATAATCTTATGAAGGGAGCATCAGGACAGGCTGTACAGAATATGAACATTATGATGGGTTTTAATGAAAAGACTGCCCTTGATACAATCGCTTTATTCCCGTAATTCTCCCACACCCCCCTTTAATTCTCCCCTTACCAATGGGGATTCAGAGGGGTTAAAGGGGGCATGGGGACTAAAGTTGGTGCCGAAGATTATAAGATTTTGGAAAAAAGAAATTTAACATGATTCCGAAAGGATTCCTTTTTTCTGCGGTAAAGGCTGCAATCAGATACCCCAATCGTAAAGATCTTGCCCTCATATATTCTGAGGTAGAGGCAAACATAGCTGGCACATTTACTACTAATAGGATTAAGGCTGCACCTGTTCTATTAGATATGAAAAAGATACAAGCAGGCAGAGGACAGGCAATAGTGGTTAATAGTGGAAATGCTAATGCATGTACAGGCAAAAAAGGCATACACAATGCTGTCGAGATAACAGAACATGTTGCTTGTGCTCTCAATATAAAACCCTCTTTCGTTTATGCCTGCTCAACAGGTGTCATAGGCATGCCCATGCCAATGGAGAGGCTGAGAAAAAAGATTCCTGAACTGATAGATAACCTCAGCAAATCAAAGATAGAAGATATTGCAGAGGCTATCATGACAACCGATACTTTTACTAAGATTGTGAAGAAGAAAATAAAAATTGGCAGCAAAAAAGGCATTCTTGCGGGGATCTGCAAGGGTGCAGGAATGATATGGCCAAATATGGCAACCATGCTTTGTTTCCTGATGACAGACATCGCGGTAGAACAGAAGACACTAAATAAAACACTTAAGGATGCAGTAAAGAAATCCTTCAATAGGATCACTGTTGACGGTGATAGATCGACGAACGATACAGCGCTCTTCATGTCGAATGGTATGCTCGGCAATCCTCTGATCACTGAAAAATCAGAATCATATATGGCCTTTAGAATAGCAGTCGATGAAGTCACAATGAACTTGTCAAGATTAATTGTGAAAGATGGGGAGGGAGCGACTAAGCTTGTAGAGATAGAGGTAAAAGGCGCAAAGAGTGAGGCAGAAGCAGAAAGGGCTGCCTTTGCAGTAGCTAATTCAAACCTTGTAAAGACAGCCATTTATGGAAATGATCCAAACTGGGGGCGTATTATGGCAGCCCTCGGATATTCGGGCATAGCGATTAAAGAAGAGAAAGTTGATATCTATTTTGGAAATATAAAGATTGTTAATAAAGGCATAGGCACAGGAAGAGATGAAGAGACAAGAAAAATCTTAAAAGAAAAAGAGAGCAGAATAATTATTGACCTTAACCTCGGAAAATCATCAGCAAAGGTTTTAACCTGTGACCTGACAGAAGAATATATTAGAGAAAATAAAGCCTATAGAGCCTAAATTTTCTTAAAGCAATACTTTATATTTCTTACGTAACTTTCTATAATTTAGGGCTCCATGAGGGGAAAGTGAAACATCTCGAAGGGAAGCATCTCTTATTCAGGACACTACTGTCTTCATATAATAGTTATAAACGCCTGCAGGTTCATTTTCTTTTTGATCTCCTCAGATAACTTCTCAGCTGGTTCCCTATCTAAGAATTCCCCTACTAATACTTTATACAATTTTTCATTCTTGTCTGATACTGAGAGTTTTATGTATGCATTATATCCCTCATCTCCAAGTTTTTCCCTAAGCGCTTGCGCCTGTGCGACATTATTGAAAGCACCTGTCTGCACTGCAAATTTGCCTCTTGGAGGTTTCAGGGTTACAAATGCATCCAGATTATCCGTCTTTTTGATTTTCTCAGAGATATTTTCAGCCTGCGCCTTCTCTATAAATCTTCCAATATATACCTTATAAACTATTTCACCCTTGTGTGATCCTGAGAGGGTTATATACGCATTATATCCTTTATCTTCAAGCTTTTTCTTAATGGCCTGTGCATATGTGATGTTATTGAAAACCCCTGTCTGCACCACATATATGCCCTCAGAAAATTGCTTTGTTGCTGCCCGAGAACTTTCTTCCGGTACACTCAATATTTCTCCTTCACGCTGTGCTACTGGAAAAGATGTACAGGAGGTTATGAGCAGAACTGAAAAAAGTAAAATCAAATATAGTTTAAGAAAACATTCCAGCTTCTTCATTTGTTGCAGTTAGATTATATATGAAAATAGCTATATAATCAAAAAATATTCAATGCTTACTTCTCGCTGAAATATTGTATCCTTCAGAACCGGTTTGGCTAAGTAAAACCGTAGCAGTAAATGTTTTGTAACCTAACATCTTACTTCGGAGTTCTACAAATTTTTAACTGCTGGAAGATATACAAAGTATTTATTAATACCTTCGGCAACCGCCTCTGCTATTTGCGTCCTGTATGATTCCTTCGAAAGCAACCTTTCCTCTTCAGGATTGCTTATAAACGAAACCTCAATAAGAACTGAGGGCATTTGTGCACCAAAAAGCACATAGAAGAGTGCCTGTTTAATACCAAGGTCTACTATATTCTTAGATTCATTGTTCAGAGTTGATATCATAGATTTCTGAATGTAGTGGGCAAGTTTAATAGACTCATCTCTTTTATTTGCTCTCATGAGATCGCTCTTGATTATATTTAAAACGCCCATCTGACTGCTCAGGTCCTTCATCTTTTTTAGAGATATTGCATTCTCTCTTGCTGCTACCTTCATTGCTTCCTCATTATTGGTCCAGTTCAGTAGATAGGTTTCGATTCCTCGAGCCCTTCTTCTTGGACTTGCATTTGCATGTATTGAGACAAAAAGGTCCGCATTTTTTTTGTTTGCTATAGCAGTTCTCTCTTCAAGGGGGATAAATGTATCTGTTTTCCTTGTGAGAAAAACTTTATTTAATGGATTGATCGAAAGAATCTTCTTGAGTTTTTTTGCTATATCAAGCACGATGTCCTTTTCATAAAGCCCGCTTGGTCCTATTGCACCTGGGTCGTGGCCTCCATGTCCGGGATCAATAACAATTTTCCTCTCGATAATTACTGTATCTGGTTTCGTTATTTTTATTTTCTTTTTGCTATAGGCATCAATAACGAGTCGTGCAGGATTGTCAAGAGTAAAAGTGTTAAAATAATCAATGCCTTGAAGGTCAAGGACAACCCTTACTGTGTCATCGTTGAACTGACCTGCCCTAACTGCCTTTAATATCCCATCTCCAATAGGAAGATTAGTCTTTATCTCCTGTGTTATCTTGGAATGCAGTAAATCAAGATAAAGTCGGTCAGGATTTGATATGCAATTCTTTGAAAACTCAACGGGTTCTGACAGGTCAACCACAACCCTTGTGTAGTCAGAGGATGACCAATAACGAATGCCCTTTACAGTTATCTCAGAAGCTATTAAAAATGAAGGATAGAAAATCAATAATAGAATAACAGCGTTTCTCAATATTCTTTTACTGCTAAAAACCAATTTCTATCCTCTAAAGCTATTATTTATCCATATTTTTTGTATGCCAAGATATAATTTTCTCTGTTCCACTACTTATTCTATTCCTCAATCTTTTCGTTTCTGCCATAATTTTATTCTCGGTTCATTCTTAATTGGTATTTTTACTAACAACCTTTGCCAAGAGCCCTCCAGATAGCCAGAAACTAAAAGTTAAAAAATATCTACAAGCAAGATATTAAAAGTCAGATCTCTACCAGCCAATGGATGGTTGGCATCTAAGGTTATACCCTGTTCTGAGACTTCACTTACTCTGACTACAATCGTTTGACCGTTCATTCCCTTTATTTTTAGCTTCTTACCAACCTCTAATTTAAAGTCTGCCGGCAGTTTACTTCGATCTACCATCTTTATGAGTTCCTTTTTATGTGGGCCAAAGGCTTTTTCCATTGGGGCCGTAGTAGTCTTTGACTCCCCTACATTCATCCCTAACACAGCTTCCTCAAAAACAGAAATTACCTCTCTCTTGCCTATAGTAAATTGTAGGGGTTCGCGGTTAAAGGTTGTAGCAGCTATAGTACCGTCTTCCAAGACTCCTGTATAGTGAACTTTAACTGTATCACCATATTTTGCCTTTGCCATGTTTTCCCCCTTTCATTATGTAACATTCTTTTGCTCACACCCAATGGAACAAACATCCTCTTCTGAACAACTCATTAAAAATTTGTCCTTTTGCATTCGCGTCTCATTGTATTCAGCTTGTATTTAGCAATTCTTGTAAGCCCCAGTCTATCTTTCAGGAGTAGGCTTCGATATAATGAAACCAGAACCTTGTGGAGTCTCCTGGTAATCAAAAGTCTTTCCCTCAAGAGCTTGAACTAAATTTGACCCTATTAGCAGTAGCTTTTTGCCTTCTTCGCTTGTCACCACATGGTCTCCCTCTTTTTCTTTGTCCAAAGCTAACTCCAACTGGTTTAGTGTTGAATCAGAGGGAATAATCCTTACAGCTACTTCGGGGTCTTCTGTCTTACTTTGTAATGCCTCTTTAAGTTTTTCCTTTGCAGTTGTAGTGATTGATAACATACTAAACCTCCTTACGTTAGATTCTAATTACAACTTATATTTACTCTCAAGGACACTTTAATGCCCTTTCTACGAAACGGGGCATATGATTTTTAAGTCTTCTCTTCTGGACAAATCAGTATTTTGCAGTTGGCACAATCTTTTTCTTTTTTAGGACATACCTCATTAACTTCATTTTCTCTGTTCTTTTTATTCATTAATAACAGGCTTTTCTCTTCGGACTCATCACTAACCTTCCTCTTTGTCACCTTGCATCACCTCCTTTAAAAAAACAAAAAAGTCGAACTTCCAAAAGTTCATCTTTTGGTAGTTCGGCTTTCTAAAATTTCAAAGACCCGCCGCTTTCGCCCCGTTCTTCACATAGGGATTGAATTTGTCGGGTATGTATACTTTATCTTTAATAAGATACTAAGTAATCTTTTGCCTGTCAAGAACAAGAAATATAAGATATATCTAATAAAAATAAGATAAATAAACTTTTGTATAGAGAAACAAACATATTCTTATTTTATTGATTCTATTTGTAATGTTGTATTGTGAAATGAAATTTGAAAATTAATGTAATGATAGAAGTTAATGCCATTAACCCGAAAAATGCATATACATAATGCAGACATTGTTCAAAAATTTATTTAACTCGATAATTTATTGGGAATATC
>CAZXCW010000144.1:0-7362 GCA_964639385.1 uncultured Nitrospiraceae bacterium | reverse complement strand
CAGGGCACAGTATCTTCGCTCATTCTCGCCCCGATAAGATCGGGGCTCCGAGGCTTTTGCCTCTTTATATTGGAGTATTTTTTTATTGAATATCGGCAAAAGAATCCGCTCAAATACTATGCCCTGCCTTCTTTTTAGTTTATAAATGATGTACACTACGATATCGAAAAATAAATTTTTTCACAACATCTGCATTATGTAAGGGCATTTTTTGCGTTAAACAGACAATATAAGGAGGTAAGATTATGGAAAAGGGCTCTAAGTGGGATATAGCTGACGATCCGGATACACCGGCAGATATACTCAATGAACTATCCAACAATCCAGATTGGATGATCAGGAACGCAGTAGCAAAGAATCGTAACACACCACCAGAAACTCTAAGAAAATTAGCTAAGGATAGGGAATGGTCTGTAAGGAACAATGTAGCATCAAATCCTAATACCCCCGTGGACACTCTGGATGAATTGAGTGATGATAATGATTCGTTGGTTAGATCTAATTTGGGTAAAAATCCTAGTGCCAAAATAGAAACCGTAGTGAAATTGGTTGAAGATAATGTATTTGGAGTTAGGAAAAATGCTATAGAATCAGGAAGAGTCTAAAGAGCGCTTTTATTTTTCTGTAACTTTAACCTTCATTTCAACCCGCTCAAGAGGGTTATCCTTTTTATCTCTTGGTTGACTTACTATTTTGTCAGCCACTTCCATACCCGATACCACTTCTCCAAACACAGTGTATTGTCTGTCAAGGAAAGGTGAGTCAGCGACGCAGATAAAAAATTGAGAACCAGCACTGTCTGGATTTGCAGACCTTGCCATTGAAAGTGTACCCCTCTTATGAGGCTTATCATTAAATTCAGCTTTAATAGCATATCCAGGTCCCCCCATGCCGTGATTTGCCTTGTCAGGATCTTTTGAATTAGGGTCTCCACCCTGAATCATAAAGTTAGGAATTACACGATGGAAGATTGTTCCATCATAAAAACCTTTTTTCGCAAGCTCAATAAAATTATTTACATGGTTTGGTGCAACTTCAGGGAAAAATCTTAGTTCAATACTCCCAAACTTTGTCTCGATAATAGCCTTCGTCTCAGCCATTTTCTTGATCTCCTCTTTTGTGAATATTTTATGCTTAGTCTCTGCAAAGGCAGAAAGACCGATACCTTAGTGTACATCAATCATAAACTAAATAGAAGGCAGGGCATAGTATTTGAGCTGATCTCCTATGATTGCTGCGAGATCTTCTGCATAGCTTCTTCTGCCCATCGTCCTAAAGGTTTTTCTTTAAAATCGCCATTAATATAAATCTGCACGGGCTCTTTCCGTTCTGATAATTTCTCCAGATAAGGCAGGGCAGGTTTGAAACCGGCCTCTCCCATTGCCCATGAAACCAGTCCGAGGGTCTCAGGATCATCAGTCTGAAAGGTTGCCAATATCCTTTCCTGGAAAAACTCTACTGATTCAGCTATGCTTTTCCCCAGCCGTCCTATCCCCCAGAGTCCCCCTTTTACCAGAGGTGGTTCATCCATGGTGGAAGCAATCATCATACTCCCATAGGGATCAATGATTTCGGGAATCAGCATAATAGTCTCGGCAATGGTCTGAGCAGAGCTCCAGCCGATTCCCCCAGATTCATCATTTATAGACCAGAAGAGGGCTCTGATAAACCTTCTTACCTTTTCCTGTTGATTTAACTGCCACCAGCGTCGCATGAGTTTAGCAACTGTTTCTATAGCTGGCCAGCGTAACCTTGGATCTATATCATAAAGACGGAAACGAAGTTCCTTCCAGAAATATATATCTTTATCGCACAAACTAACAAGGTGGTCATAATCCTTCTGCTTTAGTAGCTCTTTGACCTGTTCCTTTATTGAAGGCAGCTTGTTAACCTTTCCATCTTTTAAAAAGGTTATTCTCTATACCCAGAGAATCGAGGACTTTCCCAATAATGAAGTCAACAAGGTCATCTATATTTTTGGGTTTACTATAAAAGGCAGGCATTGCTGGAATTATCCTTACCCCTATCTCTGAAAGGGTTAGCATGTTTTTTAGATGAATTACATTCAAAGGCGTCTCCCTGGGTACAATGATAAGGGTATGGCCTTCCTTTATTATGACATCTGCTGCCCTCTCTACAAGGTTATTTGCATACCCATGCGCAATACCTGAAAGTGCCTTCATGGAACAGGGAATGACAATCATTGCATCAACTTCAACAGAACCACTCGACATAGGCGCATAGAGGTTGTCTTCATTAAAGTAATGGAGATTGGCTCTCTTTAACTTGAGGTCATTCTTTATCTTTCTTTCGATGGTCTTTTCATGACCCTGCCACTCATAGCCCACTTCATCCTTTAAGATAAGACTGCCCTCTTTAGTTATAGTAAGATATACTTTATGACCTTTTTTCAGAAGGTATTTTAGAAGCCCTACGCCATATATGCTACCGCTTGCCCCTGTTATTGCTATCGTGTATGTTCCCATAAGCAAGCATCTCCAAATCTGTGATGGCAGGATACAGTATCTGAGCGGTTTCTTTTGCCGATAGTCTTTAAGCCTACTTTATTAATAAAGAGGCAAAAGCCTCGGAGGGCGATAGCCCGAGAATGAGCGAAGATACTGTATCCTGCCATCATCCGAAATCTATGAATAATCTGATTAATCTGATTTAAAATCCATATTCCTTCCATCTTTTATCCACAAGCTGCTTTATCTCCTCAGACATCACTATCTCATCAGGCCATTCCCTCTTAAAACCTTCAGACTTCCACTTTTTCGTTGCATCTATTCCCATTTTTCCTCCATAAGCAGGGATATCTGATGCATGCTCAAGGACATCAAGAGGACCTTCCACAATAACAATATCTCTTTTTGGGTCAACGTTATTCCCGATCTTCCATATAACCTCACTTGGGTTCTGGACATCAACTTCCTTATCTACAACTACAATCATTTTGGTAAAGCTCATCTGCCCCATACCCCACACGGCATACATCACGCGCCTTGCATGCCCTGGATAACGTTTATCAATTGATACAATTGCAATGTTATGGAAAACTCCCTCGATTGGAAGATTCATATCAATAATTTCAGGTAGTTGTTTTTGAATAAGCGGCAAAAAAATCCTCTCTGTTGCCTTTGCAATATAACAGTCCTCCATTGGTGGTTTGCCAACAATCGTTGCAGGATAGATAGCATCTCTTCTGTGAGTTATACAGGTTATATGAAATACTGGGAACTCATCTTTTAAGGAATAATAGCCAGTATGATCTCCGAAAGGTCCTTCAGTTCTTCTTTCAAAAGGCTCGCAGTATCCCTCAAGAACAATTTCTGAATTCGCAGGGACTTCGAGGTCTACCGTTTCGCATTTAACTAATTCCACAGATGAGCTCCTTAAGAACCCTGCAAAAAGCATTTCATCTACTCCCTCAGGCAATGGAGCAGTAGAAGAATACATTACTGCCGGGTCTGATCCTATAGCAACAGCTACTTCGAGTCTTTTACCCAGCTTCTCTGCTTTTCTATAATGCCTCGCTCCATCTTTATGCATGTGCCAGTGCATCCCTGTAGTCTTTTTGTCATAGACATGCATTCTATACATTCCGCAGTTCCGTATGCCTGTTTCAGGGTCCTTGGTAAATACCATAGGAAGAGTAATAAATTTTCCGCCATCATCAGGCCATGTTTTGAGGATAGGAAAGATATCAAGGGAAGGTTTATCTTTTATAATAACCTCTTTACAGGGGCCTGAGCTTACATATTTCGGGAGGAAGTCTGCAAGCCTTTTTAATTTTGGAAGGGCTTTCAGTTTTTCGATAAGGTTTGTAGGTATTTCAGGCTCAAGAAATTCGAGTATACGAATACCAACCCCATCGAGGCTTTCAACTTCGAGAGTAAGTTTCATTCTTTCATAAGAGCCAAAGAGATTTACCACGCAGGGGATCTTTGAACCCTTAGGATTTTCAAAAAGAAGAGCAGGCCCACTCTTTTTAACAACCCTGTCGTTTATCTCAGCTATTTCGAGGACAGGATCAACTTCTGTAGTTATGCGTCTAAGAAGTTCTTTTTTTTCAAGTAATCGGATGAATTCTCTGAGGTCTTTATAAGCCATGGGATTTTAAATCGACCTTATATTACCACAAAAAGTCCATCTCCAGAAAAGGCTGGAGTCCTGTCCCACAAATAGTTTCCCATATGTACACAAATGATTTTTACGTAACATTAAAGCAATTTCTTCTTGACAAGTCCATATGTCCTTAATATAATGAAGAAAATTCATTAAGGGGGGGGATCTATGACTAAGGCAGACTTGGTAAACGCTATGTTTGAGAAAATAGGACTCTCGAAAAAAGAGGCATTAGAAATAATTGAGTTAGTCTTCGATACCATGAAGCAGACCTTTGTAGAAGGCGAGTCAGTTAAGGTATCTGGCTTTGGTACCTTTAACGTAAGAAAAAAGATGGCGAGGAGAGGGAGAAATCCTAAAACCGGAGAAGACCTCGAGATAACTCCAAGGAAAGTGGTTACATTCAGGGCCAGCAATCAATTAAAAACAACAATAGAAAAAGGTCATGTATAAATCTATCCCCAAGCATCCTGAATCCGAGAGTCCTATACCGGACAAACTTTTTTACAAAATTGGAGAGGTAAGCAGGATTCTTGATGTTGAGCCTTATGTTTTAAGGTATTGGGAGACAGAATTTCCTTTTCTTAAACCAAGGAAAAATAAGTCTGGACAGAGGGTTTATATAAAGAAGGATGTGGAGTTTCTCCTCTATATTAAACGGCTTTTATACCAAGAGAGATATACAATAGAAGGGGTTAGAAAGAAGCTTGGAAGCAGCAGCCCTATTCGGACTATTAACGCTGAGCTTGAGGTTAAGACAGCCGAAATTCGAAAACCTACCCCTCCAATCGAGCACATCAAGAAAAGGCTCAGAGAAATTATTAATCTGCTTAGCTAAAAATCGGGGCGTAGCGCAGCCTGGTAGCGCACTCGCTTGGGGTGCGAGTGGTCGGCAGTTCAAATCTGCTCGCCCCGACCAGAACTGCAGACAAAAATTAATCCAAAAACGCATTACGTAATGCAGATAGCGAAAATACTGTGCTCTGCTATTAAGCCATTGAAAAAATTTGAGTCTAATAAATTTTTGAGCAATGTCTGCATTATTTGGGTTAACCTAAAAATAGGCCAGTCCGCTTCAAAAACAAGAAATCTTTATACCTTCCAAAATATCTTTCAAAAGATTATACTTTTACTTTATGCAAGAACTCCAAACCTTTTTAATTTGGCTTGTAGACACAATCGGCTCCATGGGCTATCCCGGCATAATTGTGTTGATGTTCATCGAGAGCACCTTCATACCTCTTCCATCAGAACTCGTAATACCTCCCGCAGGATATCTCATCTCACAGAATCAAATGAGCTGGATAGGTGTAATTCTGTCAGGCACGGCCGGAAGCTCACTTGGCGCCCTTTTCAATTATGCAATAGCTGTTTATCTCGGAAGACCCTTTATTCTTAGGTATGGAAAATACTTTGGTGTAACACAAAAGCATTTTATAAAAGGAGAGATTTTTTTTCAGAAACATGGAAATATAAGTACTTTTGTAGGAAGGCTTATTTTAGGCGTCAGGCACTATATATCTTTCCCTGCAGGACTAGCCAGAATGAACTTGAAAAAATTTTATTTTTATTCTGCCCTTGGTGCAGGCACATGGGTGTGGGTGCTGGCATATATTGGTTATTTTGTGGGCAATAATAGGGAGAAAGTCATAGAGTTAAGCAGACAGTGGGGGTTTTATATCCTCATAGGCTGTGTATTGCTGGTCGTAGCTTATATCTTTTGGCACAAAAGAAAACAAAAAACTTTCATGTAACTTCATAATAAATCTTTGTTATAATCATCCATGCGTTTCATTGCAGACCTGCATGTCCATTCAAAATATTCTCGTGCTACAAGCACTGACATGTCTTTGGAAAAACTATGGAGGTGGGCACAGCTTAAAGGTATAACAGTTATTGGTACGGGTGATTTCACCCATCCAAAATGGTTCCAGGAGTTGAAAGAAAAACTTGAGTCTATAGGTAATAACCTATTTAAATTAAAAAATAATTTTCAAAAGGAAGATATTCCTGCATCATGCAAAGCAGATGTCTATTTCATGCTCACAGCCGAGATAAGTAGCATATACAGCAAGAATGGAAAGACAAGAAAAATCCACAGTATTATCTTTGCTCCTGACTTCTCTACTGTCAGCAAAATAAATACTCGCTTATCGAAGATTGGCAACCTTTCGTCTGATGGAAGACCCATACTCGGACTTGATGCAAAACATTTGTTAAAAATCCTTCTTGATACATCCACTAATGTAATGCTTGTACCTGCCCATGCTTGGACACCACATTTTTCGATTTTTGGAGCTGAATCTGGATTTGATTCTCTCTCAGAATGTTTCGAGGAATTAACTCCCCATGTCTATTCTATAGAAACAGGACTTTCCTCCGACCCACCTATGAACTGGAGGCTTTCGAGTCTTGACCGTATAACCCTTATATCAAATTCAGATGCCCATTCTCCAGCAAAGCTCGGACGTGAGGCAAACATATTTGATACAAGTAATCCCCCCTCACCCCCCTTTAGTAAAGGGGGGCAGGGGGGGATTACCAAAGAAATCTCCTATGAGTTTATTACAAATGCTATTAAGACAAAAAATGGTTTCATCGGGACAATTGAATTCTTTCCGGAGGAGGGAAAGTATCATTATGATGGCCATAGATCCTGCGGCGTTAGACTCTCCCCAAAAGAGACGATAAAAAATAATTACTTATGCCCTATTTGCGGGAGAAAGGTGACTGTTGGAGTTATGCATAGGGTTGAAAAACTCGCTGACAGAGGAGATGGGTTCGCCCCAGAGGGCGCGCCACTGTATCATTCTCTTATTCCCCTACCTGAAATTATTTCGGAAACCTTAAAGTTAGGTCTTAACACCAAGGCGGTAGATACGGAATATTTTAAGCTCCTGAATAGTCTCGGCAATGAATTCAAGATACTTATGGAATCTCCTCTTTCCAGTATTGAAAAAGCAGGGTCGCCGATGCTATCAGAGGCGATATCGAGGATGCGATCTGGCAAGGTGCATATCTCTCCAGGATTTGACGGGGAATACGGCAAGATAAAAATCTTTGAGGATGTAGAGAGAAAAGAGATAACAGGTCAAGGGACACTATTTTAGATCTATGGATCATCTCCTTCAGAGCCTCCCCTCGATATGCATTCTATAATATCGTCTGTAAAGCCTTTCACCCGAAAAATGCATTTACATAATGCAGATGTTGTGAAAAAATTTATTTTTCGAT
>CAZXCW010000143.1:0-7377 GCA_964639385.1 uncultured Nitrospiraceae bacterium | reverse complement strand
GAACCCCGGACACTGCGGATATGAGCCGCATGCTCTGACCACCTGAGCTACACCGCCAAATATAAATATTGATGAGAGGTAGTGATTAGTAGAAAATTATAACAAATGGGATACTATCAGTGAAAGAGCTCAAACCTCCGGGTCCTTATATTTATAAGTAGCCCTATTGATAAAAGATTTGATAGGAGAGCAGTACCTCCATAGCTCATAAAGGGCAAGGGTATTCCAACAACAGGCATAATGCCCAAGGTCATCCCGATATTAACAAAGAAATAGGTTAAAAACATAAGTGTTATCCCAACAGCAAGAAATCTTCCGAAGTCGTCTCTTGCATTTAGTGCTGTGTCGAGACCCCTCAGAATTAAAACAACGTAAAGAAATAAAAGTACAAGGCTTCCAAGGAATCCCCACTCCTCAGCAAAGGCTGCGAATATAAAGTCGGTATGCTTTTCGGGCAAGAACCTGAAGGGACCCTGTGTGCCTTTAAGATAGCCTTTCCCAAGAAATTTACCTGATCCCACAGTAATCTTCGATTGGTTTATGTGATATCCTATCCCTGCCGGGTCTACACCAGGTTCCAAAAAAGCAACAAGCCTATTCTTCTGATAGTCTTTGAGTCTTTCCCAGAATATATTGCCGAGAAAGGGCAGGGATATCAAACCTATAATTACTAATAACACTATAATTTTTCTGTGGAGACTCTTTACAAGCAGCAGCGAGAAAAAGATTATCAGTATTATTAACGCTGTTCCGAGGTCAGGTTGTTTAATAATGAGGATGAAGGGAAGAAATACGGTCGAAAAGAATAAGCGGAAAAGTGAGCTTGTGCTAAGAGGACCTTCTATCATGCTAAGTTGATATGAAAGCATTATGATGTATACGAGTTTGAAAAATTCTGAGGGCTGAAAAGAGAAAGGTCCAAAGTTTAACCATCTTTGGGCTCCCATGCCTACTTTGCCCAGGATAAAAACGGCAATTAAAGAAAAAAGCCCTCCTAAATAAAGGTATAGCGAAATTCTACTCAGCCAAGTGTAGTCAAAGCTAACCATAAAGAATAATGCAAGGACACCAATGATAAGCCATAATGCCTGCCTGATATAAAATCGTGAGGTTTCTTCCCCTACAAGAGGGCGTGTGGCACTGTATATGGTCATAATCCCGATTAAGGCTATGATAATTACAATAGAGAATGTTACCCAGTCAAAATTCTTAATTAGTCTTCGGTCTATTCGTAACATGTTTATGGAATTATAGATTTATTAGAGAATTATTTTCTCAATTTTCAACCCTAATAATGAGATTGAAAGATGCAGACGTTGTGAAAAAATTTATTCTGCATTATTCGGGTAAATTTTGATTTTTGCCCTGAACTTGATTCGGGGTTGAATTTTTTAAATAGGCTTCAATTGCCCTCTTTGCAATTGGCGCCGCAGCCCCACCACCATGACCTCCATGTTCTACAAATACGGAAAGTGCTACCTCTGGTTTTTCAACTGGAGCAAAGGCAACAAACCATGCATGGTCCCTAAACGCTTCTGATTGATACTTAGCCCTGCCCCTCATCGCAACAACCTGGGCAGTTCCTGTTTTGCCGCAAATATTAGTTAATTCTGATTTCGCAGCCCATCCAGTTCCACTAGGCTCATTCACAACCCCGCAAAGTGCACGTTTAATAATCTCGATGGTCTCAGGACTTGCCTTTACCTTTCCCGAAAGGACTGGATCAGCATCTTTAATAAGTGTAGGCTTATAGAGACTCCCACCATTAGCGATTGCGCTTATCATGACCGCCATCTGTACCGGTGTGGCAGCTACATATCCTTGGCCTATTGATGCATTAAGGGTTTCACCCAGATACCATGGCTGCTGTTTGTTTTCCTGCTTCCATTTTGTATTCGGAACTAGTCCCCTTCGCTCATTTACGAGTTTAAAGCCTGTCTTTTTTCCTAAGCCAAAGCTTGAGGCGTACTCATAAATTTTATCTATTCCAAGACGTTCGCCAACTTCATAGAAATACACATCACAGGATTCTACTATTGCCCTATGTAAAGAAATCACCCCATGCCCCTCTTTGCGCCAGCAACCGAAATGCCACCTGCCAATGTTTATTCCTCCTCTGCAGTTTACCTTCGTCTCCGGTGTAATAACTCCTTCTTCAAGACCCGCTATTGCCATGACGATTTTAAATGTTGATCCGGGCGGATACTGACTTTGGAGTGCCCTGTTGAGCATAGGTCTCTTATTATTCTGAGTAAGGTTTATCCATTCTTCGTAGTCTATTCCCTTTGCAAAAAGGTCAGGATCGAAGGAAGGTCTACTTACTAATCCCAAAACCTCTCCGGTGTTAGGTTTTATAGCAACAAGGGCGCCTGCCCTATCACCGAATGCCTCCTCAGCCTCCTTCTGCAGATTTATATCTAAACTCAGCTTAATATCCTCACCCTTTATCGGCGGTTTCTCCTTCAAGAGCCTTAACTCCCTTCCGAGGGAATCAACCTCGATAACTCTTTCACCAGGGATGCCTCTGAGGGCTTTATCAAATAGCATCTCAGCTCCCCATTGTCCTATGAACGCGTCTGGTGGGACATCCTTAAATGCGGGATCCTTAGACTGGGAGGGATTAAGTTTTCCTAGATAACCTATGAGATGTGAACCTATGCTTCCATAAATATATTTCCTGCTCGCCTCTACTTCAATAATAAGGCCAGGAAAATCAGACTTACGAGATTCAATATATGCAACCTCGTTAAAAGATATTCCCTGTTTTAGTTTTATGGGTGTAAAAGGACTCTGTCCTTCCTCGTTTATTTTTCCGAGTATCTCTTCTGCTGGCGTGTTGAGCACTTTCGACAGCGAATCGATCTTATCCCTATTGAATTCCCCGTAGATTATAGACGCGCAATAATAAGGAGAATTTTTTACAAGCGGTATGCCGTTTCTGTCAAATAGTATCCCGCGAGGTGCTGGTATTGTTATTATCCTGAGTCTGTTGGCTTCAGAAAGCTCCCTATATTTGCTACCCTGTAATACCTGTAACTGCCATAACCTCATAATAAGAAGAAGAAAGGCTGCAATCACTATATAACTTATTATTGAGACCTTTTCAGGTTTCTTGTCCATTTTTCCTTTAACCCATATTATTCATAGCGAACTCTGTTCCAATGGTTGTCATTCCAGCTTGTCGGGAATCTTTCTTTGCGATTCCGAACCGATGCCCGGCTATGCGGGGACAAGAGTCGGAAGGATGCTGGACAAGCCAGCATGACAAAAATACAAATCAAAGATCTTAAATAACTTTTAAGATCTTTACAGATTAATAGCATAAATCTGATTGGAGATATAGTGTTAGAGCGGATTTAAATTCTTTCTTCGAAAGAATTTACCTCGGAGGCTCGACAGAATGTCGAGACGAGAATGAGCGAGAATACTATATCCCCAATCCCTTGCTGGATTGTAACAATTCTTATGAATAATCTGGGTTAAAATTTTACTCAACTGCATTCAATGCTTGTTCTTTGGCTTTAGAAATATCCCTAAAGGGGCATTTATCAGGGATTGTATGGCGGTTATAAAGACAGCTGCCTCCATGCTAACTGGCATTCTATCAAAGAAGCTTCTCGACACCAATGTGAGAGTATTGTCCACAGTAGTCAGTAATGATATGCCGATGGCGCCTAAAAGAGGCGTCCATCTGAAGAAACTACCAGACATGAGAGAAGAAAAATAACCCACTATGCCTTTACTCAAAAGATTTGGACCAAGGAGTACACCAGAAAGGCTGTCTTCAACAGAACCAATGAGGGAGCCAAACAATACCCCACCAAGCTCTCCGTTCCTCATGCCTACATAATAGACTAAAACAGATATAAAGTTCGGCGGCACACCAAAAAATGATATTTTCCCCTTTATGATGAATGTTAAAAGGATTACGAGTGCCCAGAAGAAGTATATCATTTTTTTATTATTGCTATCTCCTCAATCTTTGTATTGTCCTGAAACGGAGTAACCTCTATGCTCTGGAAAAGACCTGTGCCCTTTTTATCAATCCTTGATATATAGCCAACTGGTATACCTTTTGGGAACAGAAAATCAAGTCCAGACGTTATTAAGACATCGCCAACCTTTACCTCTTCTTCATTGGGAATATATTTTAACTGACACTTCCTTAGTCCAGTGCCAGAGATTATTCCTTCTCTTCTGCTTTCCTGAAGCCTTACTGCAGCTGAGAAATTTATGTCTGTAAGAAGAAGCAAGGATGAGTAAGAATTTGACACCCAAGAAATCTTTCCTACGAGACCCTTAGAAGTTATAGCCGTCATATCCTTTGTAACTCCATCAGCAAGTCCTTTGTCAATAACAAAGGTATTTGACCACTGGTCTGCCCCTCTTGAAATAACATGGGCAGCTGTGACATATCTATACTCCTTTTCTTTAAGCGAAAGGAGTTCTCTGAGTCTTTTGTTTTCAAGCAGGGCCTCTTGATACTTCTGTTGTTCTTTAAGTAATTTATTGATCTCTTCTTTTAATCTTCTGTTTTCCTCTTCTCTGATGAAGATCCCCTTAAAAGGGGATAGGAAAAAGTCTTTTACAGAATTCGCTATTGCATAGGATCCATCAAGTACATTATTCAGGAATCTAAAGGGTAAAAAATGTTCCCTTCTACTCTGATAGGTCATCAACGCTATGGATATAACAATAAAGAGAAAAAGCAGGAGCTTTTTCTTGGGCATTATTACTTGAAAGCAACTCTTTTAAGAAGGTCTAAATCATCAAGCATCTTACCAACCCCTCGAACAACAGCCGAGAGGGGATCTTCAGCTACTATTACAGGAAGCCCTGTCTTTTCGTTTATGAGTATGTCAAGGCCCTTGAGAAGGGCGCCACCGCCAGCAAGAATGATTCCTTTGTCCACTATGTCTGCTGCCAGTTCTGGTGGGGTATTCTCGAGAATAACTTTAATCGTATCAAGTATTATATTGACGGGGTCAATAAGGGCTTCACGAATTTCTGCCTCTGTAATTGTTACTGTCTTGGGTATGCCTGAAATTAGATCCCTTCCTTTTATCTCCATTGTACGATGTCCCTTCCTTATAGTCTCGTCAAGTGCATTTTTTCTTTCACTTCGATCCGGAGTAAATTCGATGACATCTCCATTTACAGAAGACCTGAACTGCCTGCTAAGGATAAGCTCATTGTCTTTCTCATATTCATAGGCCGAACCTATCTCAATCTTTATCTGTTCTGCTGTTCTATCACCTATCATCAAGTTATATCTACGTTTAATGTAGGCTATGAGAGCTTCGTCCATCTTATCGCCACCTATTCTTACGGCCCTGCTATAAACTACTCCGTCTAAGGATATAACTGCAATGTCAGTCGTCCCACCTCCGATGTCGACAATCATATTGCCTGATGGCTCCCCCACAGGGAGTCCTACTCCTATGGCTGCTGCCATTGGTTCTCCAACGAGATATACCTCTCTTGCCCCAGATGCCTGTGCAGCATCCTTTACGGCCCTCTGCTCGACCTGTGTAATGCCCGAAGGAACCCCTATTATTACCCTCGGTGATATAAAACTCCTCCTGTTGTGAGACTTTTTTATAAAGTATTTGAGCATCTCTTCTGCGGCATCGAAATCTGCAATAACTCCATCCTTTAATGGTTTTATAGCTATTATGTCGGAAGGGGTTTTGCCTAACATCCTTTTTGCCTCAGCCCCAACTGCCACGACTTTCTTATCGTCTCTTCTTATCACAACAACAGAAGGCTCGTCACATACTATACCCTTTCCTTTAACATATACAAGAGTATTAGCCGTACCAAGGTCTATGGCAAGGTCATTCGAAAACCATCCGAGCACGTTACTAAGCATTATGTTGCCTCCGTTATCTCTATATCTTCGTTAACTGTTACTACTTTTGTCTTTGCAATCTCGTCACCAAGACGCATTCCTTCTTTACTTCCGAGTAGGATAATAAATTCAAAAATAGAAACTATTACTATAAATATCCATCCAAACCAAGGTATCTTATAGAGAAGGTATCCTATACCGAATATACTATTTCTGATTATCGAGTCTTTGAATGTACAGGATTTATCTGTTTCTGCTGATAAGACTTTGAGCCCAATGAGTTTTTTACCTAAACTCCTCCCGTCAAAAAGACCATCACCTATCAAAAGATAGGCTAGTCCTGCAAAAAAGCCTGCCCGCGGAATTACTTCTGCTATTGCTGCAATAATAATAAAGTCAAGGGTTTTGGCGATTGCTCTTAGAAGCAATCCTGCCCTTTTAACCTCCCCAGACATTTGAAATACTAACAGAAGAGCCCTAAATTTTCAAGGGCACTCCATTTGTTTAGATAATTAGGAAAGCGTTAGGGGAGCATACTGCCAAAAATTTCTTTTATCTTTAAATACAATAAATACAATTTGAATAATCAAAGACAAAACTATATTTTTTAAAAAATATAGTAAAATAAAAACGTGGGGATGAAAAAGGCGCTTCCCGAATTTACAGAAGAGGAAAAAAAAGATCTGCCCCTTTATCCTATAGGGGTAGTAGCAGAGCTGATAGGGATTACAGACCAGACAATCCGGCTTTACGAAAAACACGGTCTGATAAAACCATCCAGAAGGAATAGAAACAGATTTTTTTCTGAGAATGACCTGAAATGGCTCCAATGTTTGAGGGACCTTATACATAACAAAAAGATCAGCATTGAAGGTATTAAAAAGTTGCTCGATTATGCACCATGCTGGGAGTTAAAAGGTTGTTCAGAGAAGGAAATGAAAAAATGCTCTGCCTATATGGAAAGGGCAAAGCCGTGTTGGGAACTTAACAGGTCTATATGCCAGAAAGAGTTTCCTAATGTGTGTGATAACTGTGTTGTTTTCTTATCCAAGTCTGGCAGTAAAAAAAGCCAATGAAAACCCGAACAATGCTAAAGTATTTCACAGATTAAACCCTGCCATTACACTATTAATTTTACTTTCTACAAACCCTTTTATCTCATGGAGAGAATCCTCATCTTTTGCCTCAAATCTAAGCACAAGTGCTGGCTGAGTGTTTGAGGCCCTTATAAGTCCCCATCCTTTATCAAAGTTGATTCTTATACCATCAATATCATTAACAGGGTATTCTTTGAATGCCTCTTTTGCCTTCTCGACAACCTTGAACTTTATGTCATCAGGACATTCGAATCGTATTTCGGGGGTTGAGACGCTTTTGGGGACATCTCTGAGCAGCCGTTCGATAGAATAGGGTTCCCCCTCCTTAGAAAGTATTTCAAGTAGCCTTAAACCAGCATATACAGCATCATCATAGCCAAAGTACCTATCAGCAAAAAATATATGCCCGCTCATCTCTCCGCCAAGGAG